>JAQXWO010000188.1 GCA_029225485.1 Lachnospiraceae bacterium | reverse complement strand
CAAAGGTGGATCTGATCGACCTGGCAGTGATCCGTCTGCCCCGTATTTCCAATTTTACCGATTTTAATGTGTTTGAGAGCATCGAAGGCGTTTCTGTGCGATACGTTTCTTCTGTACATCAACTGGGCAATCCGGATATGATTCTGCTGCCCGGGACCAAGAATACGATGCGTGATCTTCTGTGGCTGCGCCAGTGCGGACTGGAAGCTGCCATCCTGAAGGCACAGCGTCAGGGAACCGTCATCTTTGGAGTCTGCGGAGGCTACCAGATGCTGGGAAAAACCATCACCGATGCGGAAGGTGTGGAAGAGGGAGGTACCATTCGCGGAATGGGGCTTCTCGATATGGATACTGTATTTGAACAGGAAAAGGAACGAACGAGAGTGGAGGGAACCTTCCTTTCCACAGGAGGTATACTGGAAGAACTGAATGGTCTTCCTCTTTGCGGTTATGAGATTCATATGGGGCGTTCTGTAACAGGTCCCGGGGTATGTCATCTGACGGAAATACAGGACGATATTACCGGTTCAAGGAAACAGGAAGGTGCATGGCAGAATAATGTCTACGGCACCTATGTGCATGGAGTATTTGACCGGGAGGAGATCGCCTCCGGGATCGTGCGGGCTCTGGCAAAGGCGAAAGGAATCACGGAAGAGATGGGTACTGCCGTTGATTTTGCTGCCTTTAAAGAGACTCAGTATGATCTGCTGGCGGAAGGACTGAGAAAACACCTTGATATGGATCAGATCTACCGGATTCTGGAAGAAGGAATCTGAGCGCAAAGATGGTCTGACCTGGAAAGAAAGGAAAGGAGTACAGTATGGACGCAGAAAAAAAGATAACTCTGGACGACATTGAACGCCTGGAACCCATGGAGATTGAGCGGAGAAGCTTTGAAATCATTTCACAGGAGGCCGGTGACCGGATACCGGATGACATCCGTGCCATGATCATCAAAAGAGTCATTCACACCTCCGCGGATTTTGACTATATCGATCATCTCTGCTTTTCAGAGGGTTCCGTGGAACGGGGACTGGAGGCTTTGAAAAATGGAGCATGGATCATTACGGATACCAATATGGCGCTTTCCGGAATCAATAAGAGCAGTCTGAAAAAAGCAGGAGGAGAGGCTCACTGCTTTATGGCAGACGAAGATGTGGCCGAAGAGGCTAAACGTCTTGGCGTGACGAGAGCTTCCGTCTGTGTGGATAAAGCAGCCAGATTAGAACGGCCGCTGATCTATGCAGTCGGCAATGCACCGACAGCGCTGATCCGCCTTTATGAGTTGATCCAGTCCGGAAAAATCAGACCGGAGCTGATCATCGGAGTACCGGTGGGATTTGTCAATGTGGTGCAGTCAAAAGAGCTGATCATGCAGACAGATATTCCCTATATCGTGGCAAGAGGTAGAAAAGGCGGAAGCAATGTGGCGGCATGCATCTGCAATGCACTGCTTTATCTGCTGGACGGCAGCAGAGGGTGATCTAAGACAGAAGGAGAGAGCATGCAGATAAGTCTCATACGTCATGGAGCTACGAAAGGAAATCTGGAACACCGGTATGTGGGCACCACAGAGGAAGAACTGACAGAGGATGCTGTCTGGACCCTGAAAGAAAACCGTGACCGGTATCCGACACCGGACTGCGTATTTGCCAGTCCGATGAAGCGCTGTATCCAGACGGCACAGATATTGTTTCCGGGTCTTCCCGTCCGGGTGCTTCCGGGACTTCGGGAATGTGATTTTGGAGCATTTGAATATAAAAATTATCAGGAACTGCAGGATGACGGCCGTTATCAGGCCTGGATCGACAGCGGAGGCACCCTTCCGTTTCCGGGAGGCGAAAGCAGACAGATGTTTGCGGACCGGTGCTGCGAAGCCTATCTGGAAGGCTGCCGCATAGCGGAAGCAGAGCAGAAATGTGCACCTGCCTTTGTCGTTCACGGAGGTACGGTCATGGCGATCCTGGATCGCTTTTCAAAGCCCCACAGGGATTATTATGAGTGGCAGCCGAAAAATGCAGAGGGATATTTCTGCGAGACAGAGGATGATTCTATTTTTCCCGCAGAAAAGCTTCAGCATCTGCCGCTGCCGGAAAAGACAGGGATCGAAGAACAGTATGTCATGAAAAAGAATAAAAAGCTGCGCTGCGGATACACGACAGGCAGCTGTGCATCTGCGGCTGCCGGTGCTGCGGCTGAGATGCTTCTCACCGGAAGAGTCTGCAGAAGAGTCCATCTGATGACACCCGGAGGGATTTTCCTTCATCTGCCGGTGGAAGAGCCGTTGATTCTGCCCGGTAAGACCATGTGCAGTGTGAGGAAATACGCAGGAGACGATCCTGATGCGACAGACGGGATTCTGATCTGCGCCTCTGCAGAAAAAACAAAAGGACATGAAATTCTCATAGATGGCGGAACGGGAGTCGGCCGTGTCACAAAGCCGGGGCTGGAGCAGCCGGTGGGAGCGCCGGCCATCAACCGTGTACCCCGTGAGATGATCCTGCGGCAGGTACAGTCAGTATGTGAAGAATATGAATATCAGGGCGGCATGAAAATCACCATTTCCGTACCGGAAGGAGAAGAGATCGCCAAAAAAACTTTCAATCCCCATATCGGTATTGTGGGGGGAATCTCGATTCTCGGCACCAGCGGCATTGTGGTTCCCATGAGTGAGGAAGCGCTGATCGCCAGTATCCGGGTGGAGATGAAGCAGAAATTATCCGCAGGAGAGCAGTATCTCCTGATCACACCGGGAAATTATGGGGCGGATTTCATCCGTCAGAAGGAGCGTTCCCGGGAGTTGAACGTGGATGATTCCATGAAATGCAGCAATTATGTAGGCGAGACACTGGATATGGCGGCAGAACTTGGAGCAAAGGGAATTCTGTTTGTGGCCCACATCGGTAAATTTATCAAAGTGTCCGGAGGAATTATGAATACTCACTCTGCCCAGGCGGATTGCCGTGCGGAGCTGATGGCAGCTCAGGCGATGCGGGCGGGAGCGGATGCGGAAGTCGTGACACAGCTTCTTGATTCCAATACCACAGAAGAAGCACTGCAGATTCTGAAGGACAGCGGCCAAATGGAAGAAACGATACAGCAGATTCTGGAACGGATCCATTTTTATCTCCAGAAACGGTGTCAGGGGCTGCTGGAGACAGAAGTTATCCTGTTTTCCAATCAGCGGGGATATCTGGGAGAAACCAGAGGTGCGGAGGATCTCATGGAACGGATCATTGATCAGAATCAGCACAGATTGATAAAAGATGCGGGAGGCAGCGATGAAGAGTCAATGTGATACCTGTATGTATTATGGGTATGATGAGGATTATGAATGCTATACATGTCAGATGGATCTGGACGAGGATGAGATGTACCGGTTTCTGACAAATACGAATCAGAACTGTCCCTATTACAAATACGGAGATGAATATTCCATCGTCCGCCATCAGATGTAAAGAAAAGAATCATGAAGACGAATGAATTTTGAGTTCTGTCAGAACATTATTCACTGATTATTGCAAAGGAGGCAAGAAAATGATTCATTTTGTTGGAGCAGGAAGCGGCGCGGCTGATCTGATCACAGTGAGAGGAAGCCGTCTTCTCGGAGAGGCTGATGTGATCATTTATGCCGGTTCTCTGGTAAATCCAGAGCTTCTGAAACTGAAAAAAGAGGGATGTGCGGTATATGACAGCGCAAAAATGACGCTGGAGGAAGTGGTTGCTGTTATGAAAGATGCAGAGTCAAAGGGACTTGTCACGGTCCGTCTCCACACAGGAGATCCCTGCATCTACGGTGCGATCCGGGAGCAGATGGATCTGCTGGATGAGGCAGGCATCACTTACGATTATTGCCCCGGAGTCAGCGCCTTCTGCGGCGCTGCCTCTGCACTGAATATGGAATATACGCTTCCGGGCATTTCTCAGACCGTTATCATTACAAGAATGGCCGGCAGGACACCGGTACCGGAACAAGAGGAAATCGCAAAGCTGGCATCCCATGGTTCTACGATGGTGATCTTCCTCAGCACTGGAATGCTGGAGTCCTTAAGTGAACGTCTGATGGCAGGCGGCTACCGGGAAGATACCCCTGCTGCCATCGTGTATAAGGCGACCTGGCCGGAAGAGCGAAGTTATATTTGTACAGTGGGCACACTGGCCCAGTGCGCGAAAGAAAACAATGTGACAAAGACGGCGCTGATCATTGTAGGGGATACTGTGGCTCAGGCAGGATACAATCGTTCGGAGCTGTATCATCCTGCCTTTACGACAGAGTTCAGACAGGCCACAGAAACCCGGGAATCAGACAATTATTGAATATACAGGATATCAGGATGAATCAGATTGGGATTGCAGCATTTACGCTGCGGGGAAAACAACTGGCAGCCCGGATCGCGGAGGGGCTCTCGGGACAGTATGAGACCGTCATGTATGAATCCGGCCTGAAGGACTGGTGCAGAGGGTTGTTTGAAGTTCACAGCACAGGTATCATTTTTGTAGGTGCCTGCGGAATTGCGGTCCGGACGATTGCCCCGTATCTGCAAAGCAAGACCACAGATCCGGCGGTGCTTGTCATTGATGAAGCAGGACAGTATGTGATCTCTCTGCTGTCAGGGCATATCGGAGGAGCCAACCAGCTGGCTTTGCAGACAGCAGGGATGATCGGGGCTGTTCCTGTCATCACGACGGCCACAGATGTGAATGGAAAATTTGCGGTGGATGTGTTTGCCAGACAAAATCATCTCCGGATCGGCAGTATGAAAGCAGCAAAGGAAATCTCGGCGGCGATCCTCCGCGGTGAAACTGTGGG
>JAQXWO010000187.1 GCA_029225485.1 Lachnospiraceae bacterium | reverse complement strand
GATGGATTACTCCCTGATTTCGGGTATTTTTGAATATACGGAAGAAGCAGAGGTAAGCCATTATCTGGATGAGATGGATATCCGTAAGGCTGCCGTGATTCTGTCCAATATGGAAGCGGATGCGGCGGTAGAAGTCCTGCGGGAGATTGAGAAAAACAAGCGTTCCGTGCTGATCGATCTGATGGATGAATCAGTCCGGAAGGATGTGGCTCTGATCGCTTCCTTTGATGAGGATGAGATCGGAAGCAAGATGACGACGAATTATATCGTCATCCGCGAGAATCTGACAGTGAAGCAGGCAATGACCGCGCTCATCGAGCAGGCTTCCAAAAATGATAATATTTCCACTATATTTGTAGTGGAAGAGGATGGCACCTTTTTTGGCGCGATTGATCTGAAAGAACTGATTATTGCCCGGCATGGGTCAAATCTTCAGGCTTTGATCATGACCTCGTATCCGTATGTGTACGGTACGGAGTCTATTGACGACTGTATCGAGACCCTCAAGGACTATTCAGAAAATTCTATTCCGGTACTGGATAATAATAACCATCTGCTGGGCGTTATCACTTCCCAGAATATTATTCAGGTCGTGGATGATGAGATGGGAGAAGATTATGCCAAGCTGGCCGGTTTGATCGCAGAGGAGGATCTGCAGGAGCCTCTGAAGGAAAGTATGAAAAAACGTCTTCCCTGGCTGCTGCTTCTGCTGGGTCTTGGTATGGTGGTATCCTCTGTGGTAGGTATCTTTGAAGAAGTCGTATCTCAGCTGACTCTGATTATGTGTTTCCAGTCCATGATCCTCGGTATGGCCGGAAACGTGGGTACCCAGTCGCTGGCTGTGACCATCCGGGTGCTGGCAGACGAGTCCCTGACCGCCCGTCAGAAGCTGGGACTGGTGGCAAAAGAGACCCGGGTCGGATTCTGTGACGGTTTGATTCTGGGCTGCGTATCTTTTGCAGTGCTGGGAGTTTATATTTATCTGTTCAAAGGAAAACCACTGATGTTTTCCTATGCGGTATCCGGATGTATCGGCATTGCCATGCTGGTAGCCATGATGATCTCCAGTGTGGTAGGCACCTGTATCCCGCTGTTTTTCAAAAAGATCCATGTAGACCCTGCCGTAGCCTCCGGTCCCCTGATCTCCACCGTGAACGACCTGGTGGCCGTAGTCACCTACTACGGACTGAGCTGGCTCCTGTTGATCCAGGTGCTGCATCTGGCGGGCTAAACTCCGGGTTATTTTGAAGAGTCGAGGAATCTGTTCTCGCTTATTATCGAGGCATAGAGAAATTTATTTGAGTTATGTAATCTGTTGTAAAGAAAAGATATATTAAAAGCAATTGAAAATCAGCCGTGTGAGAGTCGGGAATCCCTCAAAGCAAACATATAGCGGGTGTTTTTAGCCGAAGACGAAATCCACTGCTTACGCAGACTTGGCGCGAAGCCTTTGCTGAGCGTCATAGTCGGAGCTAGCAGTTAGTTCTTCGCAGGCGTTACCCGCGTTTGCGTGAGGAATTCCCGACTCTCACACGGCATCGCTTTATAATCAATCACACTCTTATCTTGACACTCCCCACGATTCGTGATATAAAAATTTTATCCGAACTGAATATGTGCAAATGTTATAACATAAAGGTTGCGTCATGCATGGACGCGCAAAAGAGAATCCGGTGAGAATCCGGAGCGATACCGTCACTGTGTATGGGAGCTCCTCTCAAAACCACTGGGAGACCGGGAAGGGAGAGCAGCGTCGAACTAAGCCAGGAGAACTGCCTTTATGCGGAATTTATGGTCTGCGGTTTACAGGATCTCTATTCCCATAACTATACATACTTCTTATCTTTTTTACGGGAGAACGTGTATCTATGGGAACCGGCGGCTGCAGAGGATGCAGCTGTTTTTTAGTTGCTGTTTATGGACAGCAACGGTATTTTTGCTGACTGTCTGCAGGCAGCAGTCACATTGCATACATCATTCCGGAAATAAAAGAAAAGAGGATAAGAACATGAAAAAGAAACAGATTCTGGCAGTATTGCTGGCAGCTTCCCTGGAATGCGGAATGACTGCCATGGCAGAAGAGGCGACAGAGGCTCCGGCAGAAGTGGTCACAGAGGCAGCTTCAGAGGCAGACGGAGACCAGGCGGCAGCAGATGAGGTGGCTGCGCTGATCGACAACATCTATGTGCAGGAGCGCACGGACACCACAGATGCTGACTGTGAGGCAGCAAAGGCAGCCTGGGACAGCCTGACGGATGCGCAGAAGGAACTGGTAGAGGGTGAGGAAGCCAGCCCGGATTACTTTGGACTGGATACCGGAGACGCTTCTCTGGATGATGCCCGCAATGCAGATGAGATCGGTGAGAATGAGCTGCTGGTAGTCAGCTTCGGTACCTCCTACAATGACAGCCGTGTGGAAGACATCAAGGGCATTGAAGACGCGCTGCAGGAAGCATTTCCGGACTGGTCTGTGAGAAGAGCCTTCACCGCTCAGATCATTATCAATCATGTTCAGGCCAGAGATGGAGAGAAGATCGACAATATGCAGCAGGCTCTGGATCGTGCTGCAGCAAATGGCGTGAAGAATCTGGTGGTACAGCCGACTCATCTGATGCATGGAGCAGAGTACGATGAGATGATGGACGCACTGGAAGAATATGCAGATCAGTTTGAATCCATCTCTGTGGCAGAGCCGATGCTGGGCGAAGTGGGAGATGATGCGACTGTGATCAATGACGACAAGGCAGCAGTAGCCCAGGCTGTGACAGATGCGGCTGTACAGGATGCCGGTTATGAGAGTATGGCAGCAGCAGCTGAGGACGGCGCTGCATTCGTGTTCATGGGACATGGCACTTCTCATACTGCAAAGGTGACTTACAGCCAGATGCAGACTCAGATGGATTCTCTCGGTTTTGCAAACGCGTTCATCGGTACCGTTGAGGGTGAGCCGGAGGATACCTCCTGTGAGGCAGTGATTGAGAGGGTGAAAGAAGCCGGATACAAGAAAGTGATTCTTCGTCCGCTGATGGTAGTGGCAGGAGACCATGCCAACAATGACATGGCAGGCAGCGAGGAAGATTCCTGGAAGAGCATGTTTGAAGCAACAGGAGCTTTTGACAGCGTAGATGCTCAGATCGCCGGACTTGGCAGAATTGACGCCGTAAAGCAGCTTTACGTTGCACATACCCAGGCAGCGATCGATGATCTGGCAGAGTAATTAAGTAAATAAAAAGCCTGCCATGGCAGGCTGCGGACTGCCCGAAAGGAGGAATACTTTCGGGCAGATATCTATTACAGGAGGAGAACAGCACAATGAAACGTTCGACAGTCCTTGTTTTGACGATGATGAGTATTTCGGCCATGATGACGGCAGCAATTCCTGCGTTTGCGGAGGAGACAGAGCTGGAAACTGTGGCAGCTGAGACTGAGATACAGGCAGAGGAAGCAGCTCCTCTGGAGGATGGTGTATACAGTGCGGAGTTTGATACGGACAGCAGCATGTTTCATGTCAACGAAGCGAATGAGGGAAGGGGGGTTCTGACTGTAAAGGACGGAAAGATGACGATCCACGTCAGTCTTGCTTCGAAAGGAATCCTGAATCTCTTTCCAGGTCTTGCCGAGGATGCTCAGAAGGAAGGGGCACAGCTTCTGGAGCCCACAGAGGACACCGTTACCTATAGCGATGGGATGTCGGAGGAAGTCAATGGTTTTGATATTCCGGTGCCGGCCCTGGACGAGGAGTTTGATGTAGCTCTGATCGGGAAAAAGGGCAAATGGTATGACCACAAGGTCAGTGTTTCTGATCCGCAGAAGCTTGAGACAGAAGAACTCACCTCAGAGACTCAGGAGTCTGGTGGAATCACTGCTTTCGGACTGGGACTGGAGGATGGAGTATACACAGCGGATGTTACGCTGACCGGAGGGACAGGGAAGTCAACCGTGGAGTCTCCGGCACAGGTGACCGTTTCGGGAGATGAAGTCACGGCAGCTGTCATATGGAGCAGCCCCAATTATGATTATATGATCGTGGACGGTGAAAAATACGAGATGGTCAATACAGAGGGAAATTCCGTTTTTGAGATTCCGGTGGCTGCATTTGACACGGAACTTCCCGTCATTGCGGATACGGTGGCTATGAGTACTCCTCATGAGATCGAGTATACCCTGAATTTCGATTCTTCCTCTCTTGAAAAGGCAGAATAATCATGAAAAAATATATTATTTCATTTCTTATGACAGTATCTCTTCTGACTGCCTGCGGTTTTACGACGCAGGCAGCAGAAGCAGAACAGGGGCCTGCATCCATACCTGGTCTGACTTTTGACCACAGTATGGAGCTTTTGTATGCACAGGAATTTTCCGTTGATTATTATGAAGATGGATATGCGCTGATCTCGATCGGTCTGGAAGGTCAGTACCTCGTGATCCCGGAAGGGAAAGAGACGCCTGAGGGGCTTGACGGGGATATTACAGTGCTGATGCAGCCGCTGGATCGTATTTATCTGGTGGCTACCTCTGCCATGGATTTTTTTCGGGCGATCGACGGGATCGGAGCCATACGGCTGTCCGGAACAAAAGAGTCCGGCTGGTATATTCCGGAGGCAGTGTCTGCCATGGAATCCGGGGATATGATCTATGCGGGAAAATACAGCGCGCCGGATTATGAGCGGATCCTCAGTGAGGGCTGTGATCTTGCCATCGAGTCCACGATGATCTATCACAATCCGGAGGTAAAGGAGAAGCTGGAGCAGTTCGGCATTCCGGTTCTGGTGGAGCGGTCCAGTTATGAGAGCCATCCTCTGGGAAGGACTGAATGGATCAAACTGTATGCGGTGCTGCTTGGCTGTGAAGAACAGGCAGAGGCGATTTTTGCAGAACAGGCATCGATCCTGGAAAGCCTTCAGACAGAAGAACTGACAGGAAAGACGGCAGCCTTTTTTTACATCAATTCTGCCGGTATGGTAAATGTCAGAAAAAGCAATGATTATGTTTCGAAAATGATCTCCCTGGCAGGCGGAAAATACCTTCCGGAGGATACGGGAGCGGAGGATAATGCGTTGTCCACCATGAATATGCAGATGGAAGAATTCTATGCAAAGACAAAAGAGGCAGATTTTATTATCTACAACAGTACCATTGACGGAGAACTGGAGACGATTGACGATCTTCTTGCAAAAAACGGGCTTCTGGCAGATTTTAAGGCTGTGAAAGACGGAAATGTCTGGTGTACGGGGAAAAATCTCTTTCAGGAGACCACCGGGCTTGGTACGATGATCGAAGATATTCATACCATGCTTGTAAATGAAGATCCGGAATTGCAGGAGCTGACCTATATGCACCGGCTGAAATGATGCAGCATGCGGATGCAGGGAAAGAAGTCCGGCATTTTTTGACAGTAACATCATACACATGGAAGGAAAAGGAAAGGAGAAAGCTGCGATGGAGCAGAAAAAACGAACCGTCCGATACTGTATGGCATTTGCCATTCTGGGGGCACTGCTGGTATGTTTCTTTCTCTGGAATATCAATTCCGGCAGCATTGATCTCTCACCGCGGGAGATCCTGGATATTATTCTGTGGCATAAAGGGGATGATACCTCCTGCAGCATCGTATGGGAGATCCGTCTGCCCAGGATCCTGGCAGTGATCATCCTTGGAGGCGCCCTTTCTGTATCCGGATTTCTGCTGCAGACTTTTTTCAACAATCCGATCGCAGGGCCTTTTACTCTTGGTATTTCCTCAGGAGCCAAGCTGGTGGTGGCGCTTCTGATGATCTTTTTTCTCAGCCGGTCTGTCTCCATGGGATCCGGAGCAATGATTACGGCGGCTTTTCTCGGCTCTCTGCTTTCCATGGGATTTGTGCTTCTCGTAGCGCGAAAGGTACATAATATGTCCATGCTGGTGATTTGCGGAGTCATGATCGGTTATATCTGTTCTGCGATCACAGATTTTGTAGTGACCTTTGCAGATGATTCCAATATCGTAAATCTCCATAACTGGTCTCTGGGCAGCTTTTCCGGCATGTCCTGGGAAAATGTAAAGGTGATGGCAGCGGTGGTATTCCTTTCCATGATTTTTGTCTTCCTGTTGTCCAAGCCTATCAGTGCCTATCAGCTGGGAGAGAACTATGCCAGAAATATGGGAGTCAATATCATGCTGTTCCGTATTCTGCTGATTCTGCTGTCCAGTATATTATCCGCCTGTGTGACGGCCTTTGCGGGACCGATTTCCTTTGTGGGGATTGCGGTTCCTCATATTGTCAAGAGCCTTCTGAAGACGGCACAGCCGATCCTGGTGATTCCGGCCTGTTATCTTGGAGGCGCGGTATTCTGTCTGTTCTGTGATCTGATCGCGCGGACCTTATTTGCTCCCACAGAGCTTTCCATCAGCTCTGTCACGGCAGTATTCGGAGCACCTGTGGTGATATATATTATGATCAGGAGAAAAAGATGAGAGAAGAAACGTATTTTCAGACAGAGGATCTGTCCGTAGGATACAATGGAAAACCACTGATCAGTGAGATCCGGATGCGTGTAAAGAAAGGTGAGATCCTGACACTGATCGGTCCCAACGGAGGCGGAAAGTCCACGATCCTCAAAAGCATTACCCGTCAGCTGAAAAGTATCGGCGGCAGCGTTTATCTGGATCAGAAGGAGCTGCATACGATGTCAGGCAAAGAGCTCTCCCGGAAAATGGCCGTCGTGCTGACGGAACGGATCCGGCCGGAGCTGATGAACTGTGAGGATGTGGTGGCCACCGGACGATATCCCTATACGGGGACATTGGGGATCCTGACTGAGGAGGACCGCCGGAAAGTCCGGGATGCCATGGAACTGGTGCATGCAGAGGAATTGAAAGACCGGGATTTCAACGCCATCAGCGACGGACAGCGTCAGAGAATCCTGCTGGCCCGGGCGATCTGTCAGGAACCGGAGATGATCGTTCTGGATGAGCCTACATCCTTTCTGGATATCCGTCATAAGCTGGAGCTTCTGACAATCCTGAAACAGATGGTGACGGAGAATCATGTGGCTGTCATCATGTCCCTCCACGAGCTGGATCTTGCCCAGAAAATCTCCGATTTTGTGATTTGCGTGCATGGAGACCGGATCAACCGCGCCGGGACACCGGAGGAAGTCTTTACTTCTGAGTATATCTGCAGCCTCTACGGTCTGACCTCCGGCAGCTATGATGCCAGATTCGGCTGCGTGGAGATGGAGGCAGTAAAAGGCACACCGGAAGTATTCGTCATAGCCGGAGGAGGTTCCGGTATCCCTGTATTCCGCCGGCTTCAGCGCAGCCGGATTCCCTTCGCAGCCGGAGTACTCCACAAAAACGATGTAGACTACGAAGTAGCCAGATCTCTGGCTGCAGAAGTAATCGCAGAAGAACCCTTTGAGCCTGTGAGCGAATCCCATATCCGGCAGGCCCTGGAGTGCATGAAACAATGCCGGAAAGTCATCTGCTGCCTTGAATCCTTCGGAACCATGAATGCCGGTAATGAAAGATTACTTCAGGCGGCGCAGCAAAGCGGAAAACTGACAACACGCATTTGAAAATCAGCCATCCGGTTTGCCAAAAAATCATTGATTTTCAGCCAAAATGGTTTTATGATGTATCCTGACTGATTCACACAGGAGGAAAGACTGATGTACAAGATTGTTGCGAAACTGCTGATGTACGGCGATATGCCGAAGGATTCGATTCTGATGCAGCTTGCAGATATCTGCAAGGAGGCAGATCAGGAGAATTTTGACAAAGAAGAACTGGTAGGGAGAGTGTACCGTCAGGTAAAGAGGCTGATGATTCTGGCGACAGATTATGGATTTGATAAGAATCTCTGGCACAACTATCTGACCTTTCTTCTGATCATGGATGAGAATCCCTTCAGTATTACCTGCGAGAAGGTAGGCGCCAGGGACGGCAGTGTGAATTACTTTGCGAAGAATGATTTTCATATATTCCAGCAGCTGTTCCAGTATGATTTCGGGCCGCTGGAGGAGAAACTTGGGATAGACTGTTTCAGCCATCTGCTGCATTACAGATCCATCGAGAAGCCGGAGCTAATGTACAATAAGAGCGTCAGTGAGAAGGTGCAGAAGCTCAGCGAGGATCTGGAGCGTGCCGCGGACGAGGAAGAGTTTTTCCAGTATGTGACAGAGTTTTACAGGAGCTACGGAGTCGGACTGTTTGGTCTGAACAAGGCATTCCGCATCCATCCGGCGGAGGAGGGAAGAGTGACCTTCCAGCCGATCAACAATATGGACAAGGTGGTGCTGGACGACCTGATCGGTTATGAGATCCAGAAGAAGAAGCTGATAGACAATACGAAGGCTTTCGTGGAAGGCAGAAAAGCCAACAATGTGCTGCTCTACGGCGACAGCGGTACCGGCAAATCCACCAGTATAAAGGCGATCGTCAATGAATTTTACGGCAGCGGCCTGAGGATGATCGAGATCTACAAGCATCAGTTCAAGGATCTGGCCAGTGTCATTGCCCAGGTCAAGAACCGCAATTATAAATTTATTATTTATATGGATGACCTGTCCTTTGAGGATTTTGAGATTGAATATAAATTCCTGAAAGCGGTCATCGAGGGCGGCGTGGAGACAAAGCCGGAAAATATCCTGATCTACGCCACCTCCAATCGCCGCCACCTGATCAAAGAGGTGTGGAAGGACAGAAGTGACATGGAGACCGATACAGAGATCCACCGTTCCGACACCATGGAGGAGAAGCTCTCTCTGGCGAACCGTTTCGGCGTGACGATCTGCTTTACCAAGCCCTCACGCAAGGAGTTTTACCATATCGTCATCGAGCTGGCGAGAAAGAACGGCATCCGCATGTCAGATGATGAAATCTGCAGCGAGGCGAACAAGTGGGAACTGACCCACGGAGGACTCTCCGGCAGAACGGCACAGCAGTTCGTCAATTATCTGGCGGGCATGGAATTTTGAGGACAGGGGACGGTTCTATGTCCGTTCTTTATTATGTATGAAAAATCCACAACAGCTTTTATAAAGCTGTTGTGGATTTTTTTAAATTGGACACAGAACCGTCCCTCTAAAATTCCGGGATCCCCCATTTTTTCCGCAGTCCATCCATCAGACGCATGATCTGCAGGGTGGTCCTGTGAGGCATTTCCGGACATTCGATCCGGCCTTCCTTCAGGGCGTCTCTGCAGGAAAGCACTTCGTATTCATAGCCGTTGATCTGTTCCGGCACG
>JAQXWO010000186.1 GCA_029225485.1 Lachnospiraceae bacterium | reverse complement strand
TAAGTACGGATCTTCTCGGACCTGTCGCCGGTACCTACCTGGCTGCGGCGTGCTTCTGCTTCCGCATCATGGGCTTTCTGCATCTCCAGGTCATACAGCTTCGCGCGGAGTACTTTCAATGCCTTATCCTTGTTTTTCAGCTGTGATTTCTCATCCTGACAGGAAATCACGATACCGGTGGGAATGTGGGTCAGACGTACGGCTGAGTCTGTCGTGTTGACACACTGACCGCCGTTTCCGGAGGCACGGAACACGTCAAACTTACAGTCATTCAGATCGATCTGCACGTCCACTTCCTCTGCTTCCGGCATGATCGCCACAGTGATCGTGGAGGTATGGATCCTGCCGCCGGATTCGGTCTCAGGCACACGCTGTACACGGTGTACTCCTGACTCGTATTTCAGCATGGAATAAGCTCCCTGGCCGGTGATCATGAAGCTGACATACTTCATACCGCCGATCCCGATCTCTTCCACATCCATAGTCTCCACCCGCCAGCGCCTGCTCTCCGCATAATGTACATACATGCGATAAACCTCTGCCGCAAACAGTGCCGCCTCGTCTCCGCCTGCACCGGCACGGATCTCCACGATTACGTTTTTATCATCATTGGGGTCTTTGGGAAGAAGCAGGATCTTCAGACGGTTTTCCAGCTCCGCCAGGTTCTTTCTGGCATCGGACAGCTCTTCCTTCAGCATGTCCCGCATTTCCTCGTCGGATTCTTCTTCCAGCATCATCAGGCTCTCTTCCTCGGTCTGCCTGCAGTTTTTATATTCTTTATATGCATCTACGATGGGCTGAAGACTTCCCTGCTCCTTCAGCAGCTTCTGGAACCGGGACTGATCTGCGATCACGGAAGGATCGTTGAGCAGATTCAGTATCTCGTCAAAGCGCATCAGCAAATCTTCCAGTTTATCAAACATGGAATGTTCCTCCTGTCTTTTCTCTTCTTCTATCATCTTTCTTCCTGATACCTGTCTGTTTTACAGCGGTTCCCGCTTCCAATATGGCAGATATCAGAGTGTCCGGCTCAGCCATACTGTCCCGACACTACCCGGTCCAGTCCGGCCAGATCTCTGGTCACCCGGATCTGTGAAAAACCGCCCTGCCTCATCAGCTCCGACACAGCTTCTCCCTGGTCATATCCGATCTCAAAATAAAGCCATCCTCCCGGATTCAGGCGGCTTCCTGCCTCCTCTGTGATCTTCCGGTAAAAATACAGGCCGTCTGCATGTCCATCGAGAGCCTGATGAGGCTCATGCTCCCGCACTTCCTCGGAAAGTGTACCGATCACAGCAGTCGGAATATAAGGCGGATTGGAGACGATCACATCATACTTGTTCTTCAAAGGTTCAAAAAGATCGCCTTCCTGCCACGCGATCTCTGCTCCGTTCCGACGGCCATTCTCTCTGGCCACAGCCAGAGCCTCCGGTGAAAGGTCAGATGCTTCCATATGGATCCACGGGCAGAGTTTTTTCAGGCTGACTGCGATACACCCGGATCCTGTACAGAGATCCAGCACCAGTAATGCCTCCTGCCCTTTTCTGTCACGCTCCAGCCGCTTCAGACACTCCATCGTCTCCTCCACCAGGATCTCCGTATCCTGCCGCGGCACCAGCACGTGCTCATTCACCAGAAAAGAGAAACCCATAAACTCCTGCTCTCCCGTCAGATGCTGCAAAGGGATATGAGAGGCACGCTTTTGAACCAGCATCTGATAGGCTTCCTGCTGCCCGGGACCCATCGGTTCCCGCCTTCTCAGCAGATAATCTGTACGGCTCATCCCCGTCACATATGCCATAAGATACCAGGCATCTGCCTCAGCATCGCTGATATCATTTCCTGCCAGCAGTTCCCGGGCGTACTGTACCATCTCAAAATAAGAAATTCCGGATCTGTCACTCATTTTGTCCATCTTCACATCCGTCCAGCTCGTAGTTGGCGCCAAACTGCTCATTCAGAAACTTTTTCCAGTCAAACACGGCTTCCACAGCCGCGATCGCAACCTCGATCATGGAGTCATCCGGTTCTTTGGTGGTCATATGCTGCATGGCCATTCCCGGCTTGCTCAACAGATTGACAAGCTTGCTGTCCGAAGAACCTGCCAGACGGATAAACTCAAAGGAAACTCCTGCAATCAGCGGCATAAGAGCCAGCCTGAGCACAATTCTCCAGAATGCAGTATTCACCTGGATCACCATGAAGAGCGGGATACTGAATACCATAATAAATACAATACTGATAAACATTACTATAAACAGAAAGCTGGTACCGCAGCGCTTATGCTCTCTGGAGCTCTTTCTCACATTCTCCACATTCAACTCCAGGCCATGCTCGATGCAGTTGATGCATTTGTGCTCTGCACCGTGATACATAAAGGTCCGCTGAATGTCCTTCATCCTGGAGATCAGAGCCAGATACCCCATGAAAATAGCCACACGGACGATTCCTTCCGCCGTCACGATCAAAACCTCCGAAGATGTGATCTGATGCAGCCACCGTGAAATAAAATAGGGCAGCATCATAAAAAGAGCAATGGAGATCACCACAGAAAAGATCACTGTGGCAATCATCAGCATATCATTTTCGCTGTCTTTTTTCTCCTTCGCAGCCTCTTCTGCAATCTTGCCTGCTTCCTTTGCCAGCTTTTCCTCACAGGCCTGAAGCACCTGATCCGCTTCCGCTGTCTTCCCCTGGGCCCGGAGCTTATCGGCTTTCTTTTTCGCCTTCTCTCTGGCTTTGCCTTCCCGCTCATTCCGCTCCTCTTCCGTCTCCTCCGCAAACAGAGAAGCGGAAAACATCAGAGTCTTCATTCCAAGAACCAGGGAATCAAAAAAGCTGACCACGCCGCGGATGATCGGCAGCTTCGCAATCTTCATACTGCGGATCTTTCCGCTGCACTCCCTGGTATCTACCACGATCTGGCCATCGGCAGTCCTGACACCTACAGAATACTTATTGCCGTTTCGCATCATGATGCCCTCAATCACTGCCTGCCCGCCTATGCCGGATGGTTTCATAGTTGCCTCCATTCTTCCGTAAAATATTTCCGGATTTAAAAACAGGTTGAGATTTTGCAATCTCAACCTTATCTTTTTGTCCTCCTGACCTGAAATCCGGAGAAACACATATCAATTCCACACTATTTAGACTGAAGACCGTACTTCTTATTGAACTTATCAATACGTCCGCGTGCAGCCATAGCTTTCTGCTGACCTGTGTAGAATGAGTGGCACTTGGAGCAGATTTCTACGTGGATCTCTTTCTTGGTAGAACCTGTCACAAAAGTATTGCCACAGTTGCATGTAACAGTTGCCTGATAATAATTCGGATGGATTCCTTCCTTCATGATTTTCACCTCTTCATTCATATTTTGTGAACTTCTCACGCTGCTGTCATGCGAAGCAGCCAATTCCCGGCCAATGCTGCTCTGATACTGCCGCAGCAAGCTACCCCGGACTAACCCTGCAAGTCCCTGCAGTTGACTGTCCAGACAAAATGAAAAATACCGGACAGCTCTTGAATTATAGCATAGCATGCGCTGAAATGCAACATATTTTGCAAATAATTTATTCTCTTCTCAGCGCCTCGATGGGATCCAGATTCGCCGCCTGGACGGAGGGCAAAAATCCGAAAATAATTCCGATCAGCATGGAAAATACCACTGCCACCACTGCCGCCGGGATGCTGACGGATACCGCCACTCCTGAAATCCGGTTGATTACCTTGGCCATTCCGATACCGGTAGCTACTCCCACAAGACCTCCCATACTGGTCAGCACAGCTGCTTCCGTCAGAAACTGTCCCAGTATCGTGCTTTTCCTGGCGCCGATCGCCTTCTTCAGCCCGATCTCGCTGGTACGCTCGGTGACAGACACCAGCATGATATTCATGACGCCGATGCCTCCTACCAGCAGTGAAATACTGGCGATCCAGATCAGCTGGTTATTGGTGGAGTTGCTGAGGCTCTGAAGCTTTCTCGCCTGCTCCGCCAGGTTCTCCGCCTTGTATTTTACCTCCGTGCTGTCATTTGTGATCGTGGCATTCAGAATGGCTGCCGTATCCGAACCGGCTTTTTCCATATCGTCTGTACTGACAGCCTTCACGATCACATTTTCCGGTTCATCGTATGTATAGATGATCGGCCATGCCGCCTTGGAAATATAAAGTGCACCTGTCTCATCACTGCTGTAATTATAATACTGTTCGATGGTTGAAATCGACGGAGATGACTCCGCACTTTTTGTCACAACCCCGATCACGGTAAAGGGGACTGTGCCGATCTCCACCGTTTTGCCCAGCGGATTGTCTTTACCGAACAGATTCGCTGCCGCCGTGTCATCCAGGATCAATACTTTACGGAATTTGTCAAAATCATCCTGTATGAAATTTCTGCCTGTCTTCAGAATATATCCGCAGGTATTGAAATAGTTCCTGTCAATCCCCACGATCCTGCATCCTGACAACGCCGTGTTCTGATAATAGGCATTATCTGTCGACTGTCTGATATTATAACATGTGACATTTTCCACGGTAGCCAGCTCAAGTATTTTTTCCTTTGTCTCCTCTGAGACCTCCCGGAATCCGGAGGGGATATCCGAGGAGGAATAAATATACACCTGATTTCCGTTCTGGTACATGGATACCTCAACGGAATTATTGCCGGAACCGATCAGGCTCTCTTTGATCTGATCATTTGTCCCCTTGATCGTGGAAACAATCGCAATAATAGATGCAATTCCGATAATAATACCGAGCATCGTCAAGAAAGAACGCATCTTATGGGACCAGATCCCCTGAAACGCCAGCCTGACATTCTCAAACAATTCTCACGCCTCCTTTATTGATAATCGAGCTGATCTACCTCGTTGGTCTTGGCTCCTTCCACCACATCATTTCCATAAGGAAATGCCAGCTTGTCTTCCAGGGTCACTCCGGACACAATTTCGATCGCCCAGCCGTAGATCGTTTTCCCTGTAGTCACATACTGTTTGGTAAGAAGTCCGTCCTCTCCCTGCTTCATCACATAACTTCTGCCGTCGCTCTCTGTACGGACAAAGTACTTTTCCAGATAAATTGCATCGGAGTAATCATAAAGTGATTCTGAAAGCTGCAGCTCGGCATCGCCTTCTTCCAGCCCTTCCGGATCATCGATCAGGGCGAGGAAGCGATAATAAGAAGCATTCGTATTTTCAGAACCGTAGCTGTAATAGCTTCCGTTCGGATCCGGATAATCTGAAATCTCCTTCACCACAGCGGTAAAGCTGTCTCCCGTATTCTGAAGCATACCTGAAATCGTATCGCCCACATGGATATCAGCCAGAGAGAGTTCATTCATAGAGCCCTGCGCATACAGTCCCTCTGCACTGGCTACTTTCAGGAAATAATCATCATCGGAAGAGCCATCCTCTGAACCGATCGATACCACCGTACCGTTTAACGTACTTTTGACGATCTTTCCGTCCACGACTCTCTGCTTCTGGCGCACCGTCAGCTTCTGCTCCCGGATATCCAGATCAGCTTCTTTCAGCTCATCCTCTTTTTCTTCAATCATTTCTTTCAGTTCTTCTGCCGTGTATCCGTCTCCGCCGTCGCCCCAGTCTCCCCAGTCATCGTATCCGTCATCCCAGGGGAACTCGCTCTCTGTCTCGGATTCACTTTCGGTCTCAAACTCCACGCCATACTCTTTCATCAGCTCCGTCAGACGGTCAAAATTCCAGATATATGGTTTGGCCTCTTCCGGCAGTGCCGCATAGGCGTCTCTGGCCGCGATGACAGCCGCAAGGACTTCTTCCTGAGGCTTCCTGACATCGATGGCCTGAATCATGAGAATCATATCACAGGCATCCAGAATATAATTTTCCACTATCTCAGCCGACCATTCTCCCAGTTCCTCAAAAGCCGCTCTGGCAGCCTCATAAGCCGCGTATGCTTCTGCATAGATCTCCGGCTGCTCCGGGTTCAGCTCTGCAGGTTCGACCTGGGTGATCAGACCGCTGACATATTTTACACAGACGGAGTGATACAGGTCTTCCAGACCTTCCGTAAAATAATCCGGATTATCTGCCAGCTCCGGTTTCAGCAAATACTGATCCATGGTATTTCTTTCTTCCCCGATGGCATCTGCTGATAAATAACCAAGCATCTGCTGATAAATCCCGATGGCAGATCTCAGGTTTTCCAGATAATTGTCATCTGTCTCTCTCGAGGAAGCCAGCGTCAGAAACTGTTCAATATAAGTACGGATATCCTCCGGAGATAATGGTTCTTCCGATTCAGACTCTGTCTCCGTCACAGGCTCCACTGCTGTTTCACTCTCTGTTTCCGTGACAGGTTCGGTTCCCGGCTCCGTCTCAGTCCCGGTGGCCGGTTCCGTTCCGGTCTCAGTTTCCGTCTCAGTGACCGGTTCGGTTCCGGTTTCCGTCTCGGTAGCCGGTTCGTTTTCGGTCTCTGTCTCGGTAACCTGTTCCGATTCGGTCTCGCTTTCCGTTTCTGTCTCGATGACCGGCTCTGTCTCCGTTTCCGTCTCACTGCTCAGCATTTTTTCCACAGACTCCAGCTTTTCAACACTTTCTTTATTTACCTCTGCCCGGGTACTGCTGTTCAGCTTTTCATATTCTGCCCGGGCCTGTTCTGCCTTTTCTCTCAGATCAGACAGTGACATATCAAGTTCATCGATCAGAAGCTCCACGTATCCTGTTTCCAGTTCCTGACTCTTTTCTTCGCCAAGCATTCCGGATACGGAATCCCGAAGCTGATAAGTGCCGTCTGCCTGCTGCTCTGTAAACCAGTCCCGATAACACGTCTGTGCTCTCTTTATATAAGTATAGATCTCCGCCGACAGAGGCGCATCCCCGCGGCTTGTGATCCGGGTATGGATCTCTTTTTCCAGAAGCCGCACATACAGTGCCTGATAGTTTACCATCATCGCGATGTACTCTTCTGCTTCCTGACATTTTTCATCGTCCAGCAGATCCCGCGCTGCTTTTCCCAGCTGATAATCACCCGCTGTCTGTTCATCGGCAAGTCTGCCGCAGTAAAACTTATATGCCATCTCTACCGCATCCTCAAGCTCCGAAGAAAGAAGACGCTCCGGGTCTGTCAGTTCCAGTCTCTGGATCGTCAGAAGAAGCATAGAATATTCCCTTAATGCCGCCTCCATGCTGTCTTTTTCTTCTGAACCTTCTGAACTGTTTTCTGATTCCGTTTCTGTCTCTGACTCAATCTCCGTTTCCGTTTCTGATTCCGGGTCAGTCTCCGATTCAGATTCTTTTTCTGAATCCTTTTCTGAATCTGATTCATTCTGCTCACCGGCAGCATCCAGGGCCGGATCCGAAACGATCTCTACACCGTCCAGAGTCAGTTCACCGGAAGACTGACCGTTTCCCGTATCGCTCTGCTCTCCGCCCGAAACAGGATTCTGATTTTCTCCGTCCAGATCCAGGATCTCATCATCTGCATTCTGTGTTCCTGCCTCTGCCGTACCGGAGATCTGTCCATTATCCTCTGCAATTCCGATGATGGAATCTCCCTCCTCCACGATCCCCTCATCTTCTCCTGAGGCCGTCATCGTAAAATCTGCAGAGGAAAGAGAGGCCGTAGCCGGCGTCTTTTTCAGCTTTTCCAGTTCCTTCTCCAGTCTGGTCTTATCCAGCTCCATGGTCTGCAGGCTGAGCTGCTCCATCTCAAGCTCCAGCTCCGGCAGTGTCATATCGTAGGAAAACAGGGGATCTCCTTCTTTCACTGTATCACCCTGCTTCACATAGATCTTCTCGATCTCATACTCATCATTCAGAGATACTGTCTGGTCCACCTGGGATGTCACAGTGCCATACAGGGTACCCTCCCCATCTCCGTAATACATCTGATTGACATTCATGACAGGTACGACATCCACCGGTGTCTCCTGGCTTTTCATGGCATAATATACTCCATACCCGACACCGCCGATCAGGCCTGCTGACACAACCGTTGTGATCAATATCATTTTGATTTTCATTCAGATTCCTCCCCGCAGTTGCCGTTGATCCCCTCTTTTGCAGCCGGACTCCGCTCTGAAATCTCTCCATCGAAAATATCTACCACCCGCTTGGCATATCCTGCCACTACGGGATCATGAGTGATCATGACAATCGTCACTCCATCATCATTTAATTTCTGAAATAATTCCATCAGCTGAGTACTGGATTTCGAATCAAGCGCTCCGGTCGGTTCATCCGCCAGAAGAATTTTCGGTCTGTTGACAATCGCCCTCGCAATCGCCACCCTCTGTTTCTGACCTCCGGAAAGCTGTGTCGGCTTGAAACTGACACGATCCTCCAGCCCGACTTTCACAAGCGCCTCTTTTGCCCGCTCCTTCCTCACTTTTTTCCTGACACCGGCATAAACCAGAGGAAGTGCCACATTTTCAAGCGCCGACTGTCTGGACAGAAGCTGAAAATTCTGGAAGACAAATCCGATCTTGCCCAGACGGACGGCAGCCATCGCCTTATCATTCAATGAAAGGACATTCTGTCCGTCCAGCTCATACGTGCCTTTGGTAGGACGATCCAGACATCCCACTATATTCATCAGGGTCGATTTTCCTGAGCCGGAGGGGCCCATGATCGCCACATATTCTCCTTCCTCCACATGCAGCGATACATCCTTCAGCACAGGAACCACCATTTTTCCCTGAATATAATCCTTATATATATGATCCAGTTTCAGAATCAAAGGTCATCCTCCTTGTCTGTTTCATTCCAATAGCCGTGCCGCAGAATCCCCGTCACGGCGCAGCGTATTCATAACTGCTGTCATCATCAATGACCATCTCATTCCCTATATCCATATCATCATAAGAATCAAGAGCCATATCATCATAGGATTCAAAATCCATGTCACTCAGATCCGCACCGTCCAGCTCATCATAATATTCCATATCCATATCATCCATGGAATCCCAGTCATCGCTGCCGGAACTGATATCATTGTATACCACTGCAGAGCCTTCTGTCAGACCGTCCTCCGGATATGCAATATAATCGTCCGCTGTCAGTCCGCTGACGATCTCATATTTCATCAGATCCTCATCGTAATCTCCCAGAGTCACGGTCTTCTTTTTCAGAGTATTGTCCGTATCCGCCGCCCAGACGTAAGCCTCGCCGTCCTCCTGCACGATATAATAATCTTCCAGCCAGAGTCCGTCCTTTTGCTCATCCTGACCCACATTCTGCTCCATATATACGTGCTGTCCCAGGATCAGGCCCTCCGAACTTTCCAGTTCTACATAAAACTTATAGGAAGAAGAATCCGCACCGGAATCTCCATACCCGTAATACATCGTATTCTGAGAATCACTGTCTGTCTGCTCCGTATTGATATCTGATATCTCTCCATACCATTTGACCGATGAATCCACACGGGAATAAATGATCATGGGCATGCCCACATAGATATTCTGCAGATTCTGCTCATTGACCTTTCCCTCAATACGGAAATCTCCCGTCGCCAGGATCGTAATATAGGCCGAGTCTCCATCGGAGCCATAACCATAGCCGTATCCATAAGAAGAATTACTGCTTCCAGAATCATTGATCTTCTGAATAATACCGCCCATCTCCGCAGTGACCGTCGCATTTTTGATGGATTCCTTCAGACTCTCGATCTCACGCTCTTTCGACTTGATCTCATACTCTTTCTGCTTGATATTATTCTCCAGCGTCAGGATCTCGGTCGTCACCGACAGCTGCTCATCCGCACTGACCTGTTTTTTCAGTTTTTCATTTTCCTCGATGGCTTTTTTGCTGGACTCGATCTCGCTGTTGTTACGATCAATATCGATCTCTGCCTGTTCCACCTTGTCCTGGTCATCCTGGGTATCGTAGGTAAACAGCTTATCACCCTGTTTTACCTCATCCCCCTCTTTTACATAGCATTTTTCCACCTTTTTATCCGACTCCAGCTTCACCTCAAGAGTCGCCTGGGCTACGGTCTCCCCACCGTACCGGTCCGTCAGACCATTGCCGGAAGTAAGCCCTGTGATCATCCCGACCGAATCCACATGCACGGCATCCGCGCTGTCCGAAGATACTCTCCCGCCTGTCTCTCCCTGTTTGTCCAGATAAAAATATCGATAAGCCCCGTAGCCTCCGCCTCCGAGGATTGCCAGCACTAATACTGTAATCACTGCTTTCTTCATCTGAATTCACCCCTTCACTCGATTTTTACCTCTTCCTACTATACCACAACTTTTTGTAAAGAAAAGAAGTAATTTCTTAATAGTTATCAAAGACACAGTTTCTTCATAAAATAAAAACACCTTTCGTCCCGTATCTTCCACCAGAACGAAAAGGTGTTTTCTCTTAAATCAGCGGATACCGGTCTGTCAGTGTCTTTACCAGTGCTCTGGCCTTTTCACTGCCTGATTCACCCTCCTTCAGCATCACAGCGATCGCCTCGGCGATGACATCCATATCCTGTTCATTCATACCTCTGGATGTCACGGCCGGAGTACCAAGGCGCACACCGCTGGTCACAAACGCAGACTGAGGATCATTCGGAATCGTATTTTTATTACATGTGATATTGACGGAGTCCAGTAAATGCTCCACTTCTTTTCCTGTCTTGCCCACACTGGTCAGATCTACCAGCATCAGATGATTGTCGGTGCCTCCGGATACGATCCGGATCCCCCGGTTCATCAGTCCGGCACAGAGTGCCTTCGCATTTTTCACTACATTCTGCTGATAAACCTTATATTCAGGCTGAAGCGCTTCTTTCAGACAGACTGCCTTGGCCGCGATCACATGCATCAGCGGACCGCCCTGTGTTCCTGGGAAGATGGCCTTGTTAAAATTGGCTTCCTTCGCGAACTCGGCACTGGAAAGGATCATGCCTCCTCTGGGACCTCTGAGCGTCTTGTGAGTCGTGGTCGTCGTCACATGGGCATAGGGGATAGGGCTGGGATGAATGCCTGCAGCCACCAGACCTGCAATGTGAGCGATATCTACCATCAGATATGCACCTACTTCGTCCGCAATCTCACGGAAACGCTTGAAATCGATCACTCTGGCATAGGCACTGGCGCCCGCAACGATCATTTTCGGTCTGCATGCAAGGGCGATCTCTCTTACCTGATCATAATCGATCACACCCTCATCATTCACTCCATAAGGTACTATATGAAAATATGCACCGGAGAAATTGGCAGGGCTTCCGTGTGACAGATGACCTCCATGGGCCAGATTCATTCCCATTACCGTATCTCCAGGTTTCAGTAAAGCGAAAAATACAGCCATATTGGCCTGGGCCCCGGAATGAGGCTGTACATTTGCATACGTACATCCGAAGAGCTCCATCGCCCGCTCCCGTGCCAGATTTTCCACTACATCCACGCACTCGCAGCCTCCGTAGTATCTCTTTCCCGGATATCCTTCCGCATACTTGTTGGTCAGTGGGCTTCCCAT
>JAQXWO010000185.1 GCA_029225485.1 Lachnospiraceae bacterium | reverse complement strand
CTCTGATTAAATGTGTTTGATGCTTGGTCAGATAACGTCTTGGCTATCTTTCCTTTACTGTTTTTAAAGGTCAGTTCCTTAAAAAATAAAACTTTTAAGAATTTTTCAAGGTTGTTTCACTGTTCAGTTATCAAGGTTCTTCGTTGCTGTTCTGTTCTGCAGCAACTTTGACATTTTATCACAGTCGTTTGCGTTTGTCAACAACTTTTTTGTTTTTCTTTCGGAACTTTTTGAAGTTCCGCACCGCTCTCTCGCGGCGACGTTTGCTATATTATCACGCCATTCCACTCTTGTCAACAACTTTTTTCAACTTTTTTACTTTTTTCTTTTTACCATATGCGATTAGAAACATAGTATTCAAAAATGCCGCCTGTCTCAAACAACTCCGGCGTATCGGCCCCGAAACGAACAGTCCTGCTTTCAGTCTGCACCAGCAGACTGAAATACAGTCATCCGGAGCGGAAGCAGCACACCCGGTTCTGTTTGTGACAGACGGCGTCCTGTTCATGCAGCTCCTGTTACTTTCAACAGATTTTAGTTCTTCTTTACATCCTCTACCGTAATCATGCCTTTCTTCCACATGATCCTGGAACTGATGATACCGATTGGAAGCATGATCACAATAATGATTCCCACCATACCAAGCAGAGCACTTCCGCCTCCGGAAATACGGACGAAGAGAGCGATTGCTGAAACAAGGATCAATACAGGAATGACTCCCTTGATTCCTCCCTTTACGACTTTGCCGCCGCTTGCATTCGTTGCGAAAAGTCCCAGGGCCATGGAACCAAATAATGCCGGAATGACATAATCCTTCGCTGTCATCATGAACTCTGTCTCAAAGAAGGGACGGATGAAGCTGGAAAACAGTGCAGCCAATGCAAGGATAACAACAGCTACAATAGAAGAAACAGCGATTGAAACAGTGGCGATCGCATCACCTTCCGGAGTATTCTGCTCTACCTTTGCCACCTTCATACCGTTTACGGCACAGGGGAATTTCAGATTCATAATATTTCCTGTGATAAAGCCCAGGTAGCTGGCAGACCCCATGACAGGAATGTAACTGATCGCCTCTGAAAAACCGACCGGAATATAGATCAGCAGAATTCCAACGGTGCTGGCATTGATCACATCCGTAAACTTCGGCATACAGTCAAATGCAATACAGATCACAAAAGGAAGAGTGATCATATAGATCAGTGCGATGACGGTGCCGACTCTCCCCCAGGAATGTGC
Source organism: Lachnospiraceae bacterium (assembly GCA_029225485.1). Classification (GTDB taxonomy): domain Bacteria; phylum Bacillota; class Clostridia; order Lachnospirales; family Lachnospiraceae; genus Choladousia. The sequence continues at coordinate 9,815 of JAQXWO010000185.1, read as the reverse complement.
CCATTTCTGAAAAGGATCCATAATTTTTTTCTTTTCTCTGCTCATAATATTTCCTCCTCTTCTATCAGCCGAACAGATGCACCCACAGAAGTGAGGATGCCATACCTATAATCATTGTAAATGCCATAATGAAATTGTTGAGCCATGCAAAACCAGGCCGTTTGGCTATTATGCCAAGCACCACTGCAACCACGAGACCCGTCAGCATGACACAGGCCTGTACGGTGTCTCCAATCAGAATAACCGGAATATACACAGCAAACAGTGTCAGCATAAATACGCCGCTCAGCACATATCTCCAGGTGCTGGCATTTTCATCCTTCGTCACGGACATGCACATTTTCTTTCCGAAGGGAATCAGGATCAGAAAACCGCTCAGCATTCCGACACTCATCAGAATCAATACGGCTCCAAACTGAGTCGCTGACATCTGATCCATGCTTACCCCAAAGCTGCTGGCCAGCAGACCGGAAATCTGTGTCTCATAGGACAGAGAACCAATGACTGATAATCTCCACCAGGGCCATACCACACTCTGAAATACTGCGATCAGAGCAAAGAATCCTACGACAATGGACAGACTCGGCACAATCGAAAATACAGCGCTGGATTTGATCACATTGTGAAGCGTCTCCTTACTGATCCCCAGTTCCAGACATCTGGTATACGCTTTTTTCAGGAAGGCAAGTGACAGGCCTGCGATGTAAAGCAGACCAACGATAACCAGTATCGTCATAAGAGGTGAATTTGCGATTTCTTTCATACATTTTCTCCTTTTCTTCTGTGCGGCAATACGCCAGATTATAAGTACCAAATACAGTGCCCGAAGTGTCACTGTTTTCAGCGGTCCAAAATACAATTGTCTTTCACAGCAATGGACTGCAGGAACAGTAACTGTGAATATAAATACACAGGACTCTATATTTATAAAAGAGGTGGACTCTGAAATGTCCACCTCTTTATGATACATTGTAGCTATTATACGGGATAACCTCTCTGTTGGCAAGCTCTTTTTTCTGTTATGCTAAAGTTTTACAACGATGCAGTGATGCCGTGCTGCATCTGCTGCAGCATTTGTCATGATTTTTTTATTTTCCCTTTACGCAGGCTTCCTTCATACTGTGTACATACTCTTTTACATACGGTACGCACTCTTCTTTATATTTTGCACACAGCTTCACGATGGCAGAACCCACGATCGCTCCGTCAGAAACAGCTGCCATCCGGGCTGCCTGCTCCGGTGTGGAAATACCAAATCCAACTGCGCAGGGAATGTCCTGTGCCTCTTTTACCAGCTTTACCATGGAGCCGATATCGGTCTGAATCTCATTCCGGACACCGGTTACTCCAAGAGATGACACACAGTAAACAAAACCGGAAGCCTCTTTGGCAATCATGGAAATTCTCTCTTTTGATGTAGGCGCGATCAGTGAAACCAGATCCAGACCATACTGTTTGCACAACGGGTCAAAATCTTCTTTTTCCTCATAAGGAACGTCCGGAAGGATCAATCCATCCATACCCAGCTCTGCTGCTTTTTTGATAAAGCGTTCTGCACCATAGGAAAACACGACATTCGCATATGTCATAAATACCATGGGGATCTGTGTGTTTTTGCGGATTCTCTTTACCATATCAAAAATGTCATCTGTCGTGATACCCTGAGACAGAGCACGAATATTGGCTTCCTGGATCACCGGCCCTTCCGCCGTCGGATCAGAAAACGGAATGCCCAGCTCAATGAGATCCGCTCCTGCTTCTTCCATAGCATAAACAAGCTGCTCAGTTACTGCCAGTGAGGGATCACCGCAGGTGATGAACGGAATAAATGCTTTTCCATTCTGAAATGCGTTTTTTATCTTACTCATGAATCTTTCCTCCGTTTTCCTTTTACTCGTAGATCTCTTCTCCGCGGTACCGGGCAATGGCGGCACAGTCCTTATCTCCACGGCCTGAAATATTGATTACGATGATTTTATCCTTCTCCATCTTCGGTGCGATCTTCATGGCATGAGCCACCGCATGGGCACTCTCTATTGCGGGAATAATTCCCTCCGTGCGGGACAGGTACTCAAATGCTTCTACCGCCTCATCATCCGTCACCGGAACGTACTGGGCGCGTCCGATGTCATACAGATGTGCATGCTCCGGACCGATTCCCGGATAATCCAGTCCTGCGGAGATCGAGTAGACCGGCGCGATCTGTCCGTACTCGTCCTGACAGAAATAGGATTTCATGCCATGGAAAATTCCGAGCTTCCCTGTGGCAATCGTAGCCGCGGTTTCTTTTGTATCAACGCCTCTGCCTGCTGCCTCACATCCGATCAGCTGCACGCCTTCATCTTCAATAAAATGATAAAATGCGCCGATGGCATTGGAGCCTCCGCCCACGCAGGCCATGACCACATCCGGCAGCCGTCCTTCTTTTTCCAGCATCTGAGCCTTGATCTCTTTTGAGATCACTGCCTGAAAATCACGAACGATGGTGGGGAAGGGGTGAGGACCCATGACAGAGCCAAGCACATAATGAGTATCATCGATCCGGTTCGTCCATTCTCTCATCGTCTCGGACACAGCATCCTTCAGTGTACCGGTACCGCTCTTGACCGGATGTACCTGGGCTCCCAGAAGTTTCATGCGATATACGTTGAGGGCCTGACGCTTTGTATCCTCCTCGCCCATGAATACCTCACATTCCATTCCCATAAGAGCAGCCACCGTGGCCGTAGCCACCCCGTGCTGACCGGCTCCTGTCTCAGCAATAACACGCGTTTTTCCCATCTTTTTTGCCAGCAGAACCTGCCCCAGTACATTATTGATCTTGTGGGAGCCGGTATGATTCAGATCCTCTCTCTTCAGATAAATCTTTGCACCTCCCAGATCCTCCGTCATGTGCGCCGCATAAGTCAGCCTGGAAGGCCTGCCGGCATACTCGTTGTACAGCCGGGTCAGTTCCGCATTGAACCCCGGATCATTTTTATAATGATGATAAGCTTCTTCCAGTTCAATTACTGCATTCATCAGTGTCTCCGGCATATACTGCCCGCCGTGAATACCAAAACGTCCTCTTGACATCTGTATCTCCTCCTGTCACTCCTGCTTTTTTCTTTTATCACTCTGTACCATCTTCCCGGCACAGCCTGTTCATACGGATGCTCAGCTCTTTCGAACCAGCTCCACCACTCTTTTTATCTTTTCCCTGTCCTTGACCTTATCTGTCTCCACTGCGCTGCTTAGATCCACTGCAAAAGGATGCATCCTCCGGATCGCCTCTTCTAGATTATCTGCTCCCAGACCTCCTGCCAGAAAATACGGCCGGTCCATTTCCTGTACCAGATTCCAGTCAAACGTCAGCCCGGTTCCCGTACCCCGATCCAGCAGAATATAGTCTGCTGCGCTTTCTCCTGCCCGCTTCACATCCTCCGCTGACAGAATCTTGAAAGCCTGAATCAACGTGACCGTCCTTCCCCGGCCACCTCCGCACCCGGAGATTTTCTGTCCCGCCGGAGCATCCACTTCCCGCTGACCCGCCGAAGCTGCTGCTTCCTGCTGCCTCAGCTTCTCCTTCAGTTCCTCTACATACTCTGTGGACTCCTGTCCGTGCAGCTGCACCGCGCCCAGAGTTCCATCCTCTGTCAAAGATAATATCGTTTCCATAGGTTCATTCACAAAAACCCCCACCGGGCAGATCGATCTGTCCAGCCCCCGGATCATCTCTCTGGCACGATCCGGTGTCACATTCCTGTGACTCTTCGGAAAATGAATAATAAATCCACAGTAATCCGGCTTCGCCTCATTTACAAAAGAAATATCCTCATCACGGCTCAGCCCGCAGATCTTGATCTTTGTCATGATTCCCTCCTGCAGCAGATTTTTCGGATAATCCCGTTATCCAAGCAATTCGGCTGTCTCTTCACCCTCATTTGGAACACAGCTGTCTGTCTCAGGCATATCCAAAGTGTATGACCTCGGAATGGACAGCTATGGAATTTGTCTGACTGAAAAGGACATTTATGTCCTGCACAGACAGACAAATTTCATGGCTGTCCGGGACGGAGGCAGCACACATGGATATGCCTGAGACAGACAGCGTCACCTAAGCAGTAACTCTTAGCCTGGCAATCATCTCCGCCTTATCCGGCGCCCGCATCAGCGTCTCCCCGATCAGCACCGCATCTGTGCCGTTTTCATAAAGAGCCTTCATATCTTCTTCCCCCCGTATGCCGCTCTCTGACACGAATACGCAGGTATCCGGTACCAGCGGACGCAGACGGATGCTGTTGCGGATGTCCACCTCAAAGGTGCGAAGATCCCGATTATTCACTCCCACGATCCTGGCGCCGCTGTCCAGCGCCCGTTTCACCTCATCCTCACTGTGCGCTTCCACCAATGCAGACATTCCCAGAGATTCCGCCAGCTTCCGGTATTCCTCCAGTTCCCGGTCTGTCAGTATCGCGCAGATCAGCAGCACTGCCGAGGCTCCCAGAAGCTTTGCCTCATATATCATATAGGGATCTACCGTAAAATCTTTCCGCAGCACCGGAATCCTGACCGTCTCTGCAATTTCTTTCAGATAATCATCTTTTCCCTGAAAATAATAGGGTTCTGTCAGGCAGGAGATCGCACTTGCTCCTGCCGCCTCATATTCTCCGGCGATCTCCAGATAGGGAAAGTGTTCTGCAATAATGCCTTTTGACGGGGATGCTTTCTTGGCTTCGCAGATGAAAGAAAGTCCCGGTGCCCGAAGGGCCTGCTCAAAGCCATATGCAAAATTCTGTTCTTCGATACAGGATTCCACAGACATTTTCAGTTTTTCCAGTGGCATTTCTTCTTTTTTCCTGGCGATCCGTTCTCTCGTCTTTGCTGCGATCTCGTCTAATATCATGGTCTGCTGTTCCTTTCTTTTCTCTATACAAGCTGATTTACAAACGAAACTGTCGGTCTCATTTGTAAATCAGCTTTGTGTTTTTCATCGCAGTCACTCTCTTACTCATTGGAACACTTGATAAACTCTTCCAGCTTGGCACTTGCTTTTCCGCTGTCGATGAGACCAGCAGCCAGCTTCACACCATCTGCCATAGTCTCTGCTTTCCCTGCCAGATAAAGAGCTGCTCCTGCATTCAGCAGCACGGCGTTTCTCCTGGCGCCCTGCTCCGCTCCTGTCAGGATTGCTCTCGTGATCGCCGCATTTTCCTGAGGAGAACCGCCTGTCAGGTCTTCCTTCCGGCAGGTCTCAAATCCGAACATTTCCGGTGTGATCGTATAGGTCTCATATGCTCCGTCCCTGATCTCACAGACCTTTGTCGGTGCACTCATAGAGATCTCATCCAACTTATCCTGTCCGTATACTACCATGCCCCGCTTTACCCCAAGATTATTCATGACCCGGGCCAGCGGCTCTACCAGAGATTCATCGTATACTCCCATCAGCTCCATATTGGCGCCTGCCGGATTGGACAGCGGGCCAAGAATATTAAACACAGTCCGGATCCCCAGTTCACGGCGGATCGGCGCCACATATTTCATGGCAATGTGGTAATTCTGGGCAAAGAGGAAACAGATTCCGATATGTTTCAGAAGTTCACTGCTCTTTTCCGGAGATACGGTAATATTGACACCCAGCGCTTCCAGTACATCTGCCGCACCGCATTTACTGGAAGCAGCACGATTTCCATGTTTCGCCACCGGCACCCCTCCTGCTGCGATCACGATGGATGAGGTGGTTGATATATTGAAGGAATTCGCTCCGTCTCCGCCGGTACCCACGATCTCAAGGACATCCATATCATGCAGCAGCCTCACACAGTGGTCACGCATGCCCTTGGCGGAACCGGTGATCTCATCGATGGTCTCGCCTTTCATGGCCAGTGCAGTCAGATAAGCGCTCATCTGTACCGGGGTCGCTTCTCCGCCCATGATCTCATTCATGACCTCCAGCGCTGTCTCATAACTCATATCTTCTTTTTTCGCCAGTTTTAAAATCGCTTCCTTAATCATTTTGCTACCTCCAGAAAATTTTTTAATACTGTCTTTCCATGCGGTGTCAGTACCGATTCAGGGTGAAACTGCAGTCCGAATACGGATTTTTCTCTGTCTTCCACAGCCATCACTTCTCCATCCGCCGTCCGGGCCGTGATCTTCAGCTCCGGCGGCAGCGTCTCCTCAAGAGCCGCCAGAGAATGGTATCTCGCCACCTGCATATTCTCACCGATTCCCGCAAATATCAGGGAACCGGTATCCAATGACGCCACCGATGTCTTTCCATGCATCATCTTCTTTGCATAGGATACCGTACCGCCGTACGCCTCGCAGATCGCCTGGTGCCCGAGGCAGACACCCAGGATGGGGATCTGGCCTGCCAGCTGCTTCACCGCATCGATGCATACTCCTGCATCTGCCGGGCGTCCCGGTCCAGGGGAGAGGATGATCGCCTCCGGATGCATGGCATGAATCTCTTCCACCGTATGTTCATCATTCCGGATGACTTTCAGATCCGGATTCAGTTCTCCTACAAGCTGATAGAGGTTGTAAGAAAAACTGTCGTAATTATCAATCAATAATATCATGCTTCCAGTCCTCCCTCTGCCATTTTCAGTGCCTCCATGACCGCCTTTGCTTTATTGATACATTCCTGATACTCTTTTTCCGGAACGCTGTCTGCCACGATTCCTGCTCCGGAGCGGACATATACTTTTCCGTTTTTTGCAAATGCGATACGGATGGCAATGCAGGTATCCAGATTTCCGGCGAAATCCAGATAGCCGATGGCGCCTCCGTAAATTCCTCTCTTGTTTCCTTCCAGTTCATTGATGATCTGGCAGGCCCGGATTTTCGGTGCTCCTGATAATGTGCCTGCCGGAAGGATGGCATCCACCGCATCCATGGCGTCCTTATCCTCGCTCATCTCACCTCTCACCACAGATCCGATATGCATCACATGGGAGAACCGCTCAATGCACATATATTTTTCCACTTCCACAGAACCGAAGCGGCTGACCCTTCCCACATCATTTCGTCCCAGATCTACCAGCATATGGTGCTCTGCCCGCTCCTTTTCGTCTGCCAGAAGTTCCTCTTCCAGCGCCTGATCCTCCGCCTCCGTCTTTCCTCTGCGTCTCGTCCCTGCAAGCGGGAAGGTGTGCACCACATTTCCCTCCAGCTTCACCAGCGTCTCCGGGGAAGCTCCTGCGATCTCAATGTCATCACTGGAAAAATAAAACATATAAGGGGACGGGTTGGTCGTTCTCAGTACCCGGTAGGTATCCAGCAGACTGCCGGAGATCTCCGCCTCCAGACGGTTGCTGAGCACCACCTGGAAAATATCTCCCTCCCGGATATATTCTTTGCCCCGCTCCACCATCCTGCAGTACTCTTCTTCCGAAAACAGCGGTTTAAATTCCGAGTGAAGCTTCAGGGGCTGATTTTCCGCAAAAACACCGGCCATGAGAAGCCGCTTCAGGCTGTCGATCTCCATCTCCGCTTTGTAGTATTCCGTCTCAGCATCCTCCAGCCGAATGTTCTTGATCAGAAAGATTTTCTGCTGATAATGATCGAAAGCTATGACCTTGTCAAAAAGCATCAGATCCAGGTCATTAAAGGATTCTTCGTCCTCCGCATCCAGATTCAGTACCGGCTCACTGTACTTAATGTAATCGTATGCAAAATATCCTACCAGACCTCCGGAAAAGGGCGGCATCTCTTTTAGCTGCGGCGCTCTGTTCTCTGCCAGAAGTCTCCGGATCACAGTCTTCGGACTCTCACTGTCGGTCTCAAAACTTGTCTCTCCCTTGATCTTCACTATCCCGTCCAGGCAGGTCACCGTCAGCACCGGATCATAGCCGATAAAGGTATAACGGCCCCATTTCTGAGACTGCTCCGCGCTTTCCAGCAGAAAGCAGTGCCTTGTGACGCGCTTCAGGATACGGACCGCCTGAATCGGCGTCAGCATATCCATAAACATTTCTTCCCATACCGGAATCCGGTCATAATCTCCCGTCTCCCGGACTTCCTTTACTTTCTCTAATAACGGATACATAAAAAACCTCCTGAAACTAATTTGTGATCGGGAACCTGCATATACAAAAAACCCGCCCATGACGAATAAATCATTCGTCAAGGACGGGTATTATTCTTCTCCCGCGGTGCCACCTTGATTCACAGAACCCTGTGCTCTTTGCGAAATACCAGCATATTTCCGGCAACTGACGTATGCCTTCACGTCGCAGAATACTCGGCTCCCGCCTTTGACTGCGCCCTCAGCGGCCCATTTGGCAAACTGCGTTCCATCCGGCTCTCACCTGCCCGGACTCTCTGTAAGTGCACGTACTGCTTTTACTTCCGCTTCATCGGTTTGAAGTGATAACTTATTAACCTATTAGTAGTATATGCCCGTGAAACAGATTTGTCAACCGGGAATTTCAGTTTTCATATACTTCCTCCCGGATCACGTCCGGCTCTGCTTTCCCCTGACTGTCCACGAAGTCGAACCGGATCACTGCCTGCGGCCAGTTCAGGCTGATCCTGGCATTTTTCTGACGTTCCTGGCCGGCGCTCTGGATCAGTGTCAGCAGCTCGCCCAGCACTTCTCTGGTCAGATAACCGCCGCGCCAGTGGAAGGTAAACACTTTCCCTTTTTTCGCTGTCTGAAGGGCTCTCTTATATACCTCTTTCTTTTTCGTGAAGGACAGTTTCTTTTCTTTATAGTAAAAGTGGTCGCCGTCGGTACAGGCCGGTGCGGGTACGAGCAGCGGCTCATGATCCCGGAAAATGTTTTTGTCGTCCAGATTAAAATAATCGTACCGTCTTTCACCATTTCCCAGTGTATTGTCAAACGTGACATCCAGATGATAATACTTTCCGGCAATTTTGACGATATTCCAGGTATGGCGGTACTTGATTCCTTTTTCCGGGTTACTGCCGCAAAGTACTATGATGCACCAGATCCCCAGTGCATCGCACAGAATCTTTACCGCCTTGGCAATGCCTTCACAGACTCCGACCCCCTGCCCCAAAGGACCAATAATCTCGTGGGAGTATGTTTTTTTCAATTTATCATAGCAGACGTTATCACAGATAAAATCATGGACATACTTCTCCCGTTCCCACTCAGTCAGATCTTTTGCCGGACGGGCCAGTTTCTCCACTCTCGCCTTCATAGCTTTCTGATGCTCTTTGATTTTTCCTTTTTCAAATAAATATTCCGGCAGGAATATAAGATTCGGAGAATCCACATAATATTTATATTTATACGCCGGAGCCCAGAAGATTTCCGGATGATCCAGACGCAGCTGGAAAAACACCTGATAAAGTTCTTCCGCCTCCAGCTTCGGGATCTGAATCGAATCAGCCAGAGCAATTAATCCCTGAAGGATTGCGTGATACGCTGACTGCTGCGTTTTATTCATTCTGTTGTAATAATAGAATTCCATTGATGGCACCTGTTTTCCTGAAAATATTTGAATGCGTCCGTAGTATAATAAATGTTGCTGTGAAAATCAATGATTTTATTCGTAAAAGTATCCCTTGCGGCACCATGCAATTTGCTTTATAATAAAAGAAATTTTATCTGATGGATACTCCTCGCCTCTGAAGCGGAAAGCCCGGAAGCATACGTAAAACAATACGGAAAATTTCCTGTCCTTGAGATATCAGAAAATTCATCCGGAGATGTCGTGATCACCACTGGTGATTCCAATGGTTATATCGTCCGCTACACATTTACGGAATGATGTGTATTAAAAAAATGGATCTTAAATATTTTGATTACGGCAGAATCGATTTTGTCATAGAAACCGAAAGGTTCTGCGCTGCGGTTG
>JAQXWO010000184.1 GCA_029225485.1 Lachnospiraceae bacterium | reverse complement strand
AATAATCTGGAAGTAGTGACTGCAACAACGGAAAAATATGAAACATCTTTTGGTTTTACGGAGCAGGAAGTATTTGCCGCGCTGAATGAATATGATCTGGCGGAGAAAAAACAGGATGTAAAAATGTGGTATGACGGTTTTATTTTTGGTAATCAAAGAGACATTTACAATCCCTGGTCCATTATCAATTATCTGGATAAGCAGAAACTGACTACCTATTGGGCAAATACGAGCAGCAATAGTCTGATTGATAAGCTGATCCGCGAGGGCAGCGCGGAAATCAAAGCAGACTTTGAAATTCTGATGGATGGAGGCAAATTAGAAAAGCAGATTGAGGAACAGATCGTATTTCAACAGTTATCTGAAAATGAGGAGGCTGTCTGGAGTCTGCTGCTGGCCAGTGGTTATCTGAAAGCAGAAAGCAGCAGGATGAATGAACTGGGAGAAAACCGGTATCTGTTATCATTGACAAATACAGAGGTGCGTGTCATGTTCCGGGGAATGATCCGCAGCTGGTTTGCAAAAGCACAGTCAGGATATAATGCATTTGTCAAAGCATTTTTGAAAAATGATCTGAAAGCAATGAATGCCTATATGAATCGTGTGGCACTGGCTACTTTCAGTTATTTTGATACGGGAAAAAAACCATCGGACTACACAGAACCGGAACGGTTTTATCATGGATTTCTTCTGGGATTGATGGTAGAACTGGCAGACCGTTATGTGATTACTTCAAACCGCGAAAGCGGATTCGGAAGGTATGATGTGATGATTGAACCGAAGAATATTCAGGATGACGCAATGATTCTTGAATTTAAGGTGCGTGATGCCGGAGATGAGGAGAATTTACATGCTACGATAGAAAATGCTTTAAAACAGATTGAGGAAGAAAACTATGAGGCGTGTCTGACTGCGAAAGGAATCCCGAAAGAAAGAATCAGGAAATACGGGTTTGCATTTGAGGGAAAGCGGGTATTGATAGGAAGCAATGACGGTTCAGGCAGGCCGGGTATGAAAGAAAACTGAGGAGGAAGCTGTGCCGTGGCAAGGACGGAAACTGTGACACTTACCAACATGTGTATGATATATAACGGAGAAAGGGTACTGGTGCAGGATCGGCTGGATGAGGGCTGGGGCGGCATCACTTTTCCGGGCGGTCACGTAGAAAAGGGAGAATCCTTTACCGATGCTGTCATCCGTGAGATTTATGAAGAGACAGGACTCGTGATTGCGGCGCCCCGGCTCTGTGGCATAAAGGACTGGCAGGAGGAGGATGGTTCGAGATACATCGTGTTTTTTTACAAAACAGACAGATTTTCAGGTGAACTGCAGTCCTCAGGGGAAGGGGAGGTTTTCTGGGTCGATCTGGAGAAGCTCCCGGATATGAAAATGGCTTCTGGTATGAATGAAATGCTGAGAGTGTTTCTGGAGGATGGATTCAGTGAGATGTATCTGGATGAAGAGCATGAACGATGGATCCTCAAATAAAAAGCCGCCTTTGCATCAACACAGATGCAGGGGCGGCTGCTGTTTCACGGCTTTTCTGCCCGGATCAGGAACATGGGCGTGGGATTGTAAAACTCTGTATCTTTCCAGTAGATCCGGCCGGAGATACCGATGTCTGAGGTGATATTCGTATATCCGACCTTTTTCAGAAGCCGGATATCCCATGCGGGGCGGATCTGCTGGCTGATATCCAGTTTTTTCTTGATGGATTCGCATTCCTGAAGCATCTCTTTTGCCATGGTGCGATGGGCATGCTCCGGCGGCAGCTCCGAATTATCCTGGTCGCAGCTGTCATGACCGTAGTCCGCGTCAAAATTCAGCAGGATCCCGCCCTTTTTCAGGACGCGCAGCCACTGGGCGTAGGCCTGTTCCACATGGGGAAGCGTCCAGGTGAGATTGCGGGTGATGACTGCGTCAAAAGTGTTGTCGGAGAACGCCGGATTTTCCGCGTCCATGCAGAAAAACTGTGCCGAAGAGTGCTGATCTTCGGCGATTTCTCTGGCATGCAGCACCATATGCTCCGTCAGGTCGATGCCTGTGGTATCATGTCCTTCCGCGGCCATCATCAGTGAAAACATGCCGGTACCGCAGCCCACATCCAGTATTTTGAGCTTCCGGCCGGAAGGAAGCTGCCGTTTGATCTCCTCCAGCCATGCGCGGCCGGTTTCGGAGGATTGTTCTCTCTGGCGCAGCTGACTGAAATCATGGCTGCGCTTTGTCCAGTAATTGACGATTCTGTTTTTCAGTTCCCCGGATTCCGGGTGAAGTGTTTCTCTGTATTCCATAGTACTTATTTCCATGCCTGCACACAGAATAAAGGTGTGGCGGCATAATTGATCCTTTCCATAAAACTGTATACCTGATCTCCCATATCTTCTTCGAGACGTATGGAGGTAAAACCCAGATCTGACAGGACTTTTTCATCCCAGGCGGGACGTTCCATCCGGGTCAGGGGCATATTTCGTGCCAGAGCTTCCATGGTATCGATATCTGTACAGGTGTACTGATCCTCCAGATTCAGCTCTGCCACGTTGGCACGGTCTTTTTCGTACAGCCGGCGTTTCTCATCATCGTAGAGGTAAGCGTACCAGTTGGCATCGAAATTCAGCAGAGTTCCGCCGGATTTTAATACCCGGTGCCATTCACGGTAAGCTCTGGCCGGTTCATCCAGATTCCAGGTGAGGTTGCGGGTGACGATGACATTAAATTGCTCATTTTCAAACTTCAGATTCTGTGCATCCATGGTCATCCATGTGATAGAATCCGCCAGCTCACCGGCATTCTGTCGGGCCTGTACCAGCATATCTGCCGTATAGTCCACGGCAGTCACCTGATATCCGGCTTCTGCCAGAATGATGGCGAAGAAACCTGGACCGGTACCCACGTCCAGTACGGAGATCTCCTCAGGAGCTCTGTCCGGGAAACGGTCGGTCAGATAAGTCAGCCACTTTTTGCGCTGCTCCCCGGCCAGCTCTTCCTGATTTACCATGGAATAGCCTTCCGCACGGTTGCTCCAGTATTTTTCAAGTTCCTCTAATTGTCCCTGCATTTGTTTATCCTTTATCAGTGTACCAGGACACATTCCTTTCTCATTGTTTACCACAGGAGTATAGCATAACAAAAAAAGTCTCCCGGCACAAGCTCCCCGGGGGGATAAAATATAAAATATCCTATCTTCTCATAGCAACCACATCCATCGACAGTCTCTGTTACGCACTTCGCCTGCTGCGTCTGCCAAAAGCACTGGTGACACAGTTTATGCTGACGTACCGCTATATTACGGTGCTGCTGGAGGAAGTGAACCGTATCACTCAGGCATATGCGCTGCGGGCGCCCAATCAGAAAGGAGTCCATTTCAGGGCATGGGGTTCTCTGGCAGGTCAGCTTCTAATGCGGAGTGTGGACCGTGCAAATGAGGTATATGAGAGCATGCTGCTGCGGGGATACCGGGGAGATTATCAGTATATGAAGGACAGGATTGCTGTCCGCTGGCAGGATCTGGCTTATCTGGTGTTCTGGCTGATTATTTTTGTGTTGTTCCGGCGGTATCCTGTAATATGGATCGTGGGCGGCTTGTTTGGATGAAAGATGTTATTGACGGAGGAGAACTACATGAGTCACATACATATTGATGTAGAAAATGTCTCTTTTGCCTATGAGTCAGGAAGAGAGATTTTAAAAGATATTTCGTTTCATGCGTCCGAGACAGACTCCATAGGTCTGATCGGCGCCAACGGAGTGGGAAAATCCACTTTGCTCAAGATGCTTGTGGGGCTGAACCTTCAGTTTACAGGTTCCATCCGGGTGGAGGATATACCGGTGGAGAAACGGACGCTGGCACAGATCCGGTCCAGGATCGGCTATGTGTTTCAGGATTCGGACAGTCAGCTGTTTATGAACACCGCTTATGAAGATATCGCATTTGCACCGAGAAACTATGGGCTGCCGGAGGCGGAAGTAGAAAAGAGGGTGAATCATGCACTTTCCATGACAGGCATTGAGCATTTGAGAGATAAACATATCTACAAGATGTCAGGGGGTGAAAAGAAGCTGGTCTCCATCGCCACGATCCTGTCCATGACACCGGATATTATCCTGATGGATGAGCCGTCCATAGCCCTCGATCCCAAAAACAGAAGAAATCTCATCCATATCCTGAATTCCTTCGGCCATCTGAAAATCATCGCTTCTCATGATCTCGACATGATACTGGATACATGTGAGAGGACGATCCTGATGTCAGGCGGAAAGATCGTCGCAGACGGATCGACAAAAGAAATCCTCACAGATCAGGTACTGCTGGAAAGAAATAATCTGGAACTGCCGCTTTGCCTGCAGAGATAAGAATTTATACGTTGTTATTGTTTACGTGACGCCCCGAAGCTGTACGGGGCTGTGTTTCGGTCAGCTACGTTCATACTACCCATGTTTCCTTAGCCTCCTGTTTCATTCCACAACATTATTCGAAGAACAGCTGTGTATCCCAGACATATCCGACGTGTCTGACCTCGAAACGGACAGTCATAGAACATGTCTGACCGGAAAGGACATGTTATGTCCTGCACCGGCAGACATGTTCTATGACTGTCTGGGACGGAGGCAGCACACGCGGATATGTCTGGGATACACAGCGTCCTGTAAATAGAAAATAAACGTTGATTTTGTGATGATATATCCCCTGCCGGGGCTTGCAGATGTACTTACAGTTTATTAAAATAAGACCGGAAGGTGAGGTCAGAGATATGTTGGATATCAGAGAAATAAAATATTTTGCGGCGTGTGTGCAGACAGGCTCATTCAGTAAGGCGGCGGAGACTCTGTTTACCACACAGTCCAGTGTCAGTAAGGTCATCAAGGGGATGGAGGATGAGATGGGAGTTCTTCTGTTTGAACGGTTGTCAAAGGGAATCCGGATGACCAGGGAAGCAGAGAAGATGTACCCTTATGCCATGGCAGTACTGGAGAACATACAGAAAATGCAGCCGGAGGATCAGGAGATGGAGGCAGAGACTTTTTCTGTATCCTGCAATCCCAGCTCATGGTTTGCGGACACTTTTGTAAAGTTTTACAGGCTCCATCAGGGAGAAAAAATCCATTATCAGGTGTACTCTGCCGACAGCAGGGAGGTTGTGGAACGAGTCCGTGAGAGAATGGATGATATAGGTTTTGTCTATATCATGAAAAACCAGCTGCCGGCTTTCCAGTACTATATTTCCAGAAATTATCTGGATTTTGTATCTCTGAAAGAGACAGACATTACCATATATCCGGGCGGGGGATGCCGGGATGATCTGTCTTCCGGCGACGGGGTGGATTTTTCCAGGCTGAAGCTCATTCAGCGTTTCCCCGATGAATTTTCCCCGGATAATTACTGGAATATCACGGATGACAAGGGGCGGACGGCTGCGGAAGCGGAGACGGTGATCACGACAAACAGTGATTACATCATGGAGAGGATCCTGCAGTTTGGTGATCTGGTCAATATCAGCGGCGGTTATCTGGCGGGTACTCCCAAAAGGCCCGTATCGGAGGGAAAGGCGATGACTCAGGCAGATACCAGGATTCAGTTCGGGTATGTAAAGAGAAAGGGAGAGGATTTGTCTGAGGCGGCAGGCATCTTTCTGGATTTTGTGAGGGAGAGTCTCGGCTGTCTGCAACAGAAAGAGTAACAGGTCAGGAAAGAGAAAAGAGGCATGGGTATGGATCAATATACGAAGCTTTTGGAAGAGAAAGCGGAGATGCTTTCCCCGGAAGAGGAAGGATATGAGGCAGGACTTATTGAAACTGCATCGATGTTCCGGGGGTTTCATGAGGCTCTTACAGATTTTATGGTGAACAAAGGGTATACGGGAGATTTGACTGGTACAAAGGATAAAGTAAGATTTCTAAAAGAAAAATTCAAAGCTGCCGGTTTCTCTTCCTCATCTGTTCCGCGCAATATGGAACTGTGGTTTGACGATTGTGTCCGTAAAGTGAAAAGAGATACTGCGTTTAAGATATGCTTTGCGTTTGGACTGAATATAGAGGAAACAAATGACTTTTTCAGAAGGGTCTATCTGGAGCGGGGATTCGACTGCCATACGGTCAGTGAGGCAGTCTATTATTTTTGTATCAGGAACGGGCTTTCTTATCCGGAAACCAGAGAAATACTTGCACAGATACCGGAGATCACAGAGAGTGAGAAAACGACCATCCCGTCTGCCTGTGAGCCTCTTTATACCAGCAGTATTATGCACTGTCTCGATCAGATCTGTACGAAAGAAGACCTGGTGGAATATATCACTGGGAACAGAGAGCAGTTTTTTTACAATAATGTAAAAGCTGCCGAATACATTCGAAAGCTCTGGTCAGATATCACAGAAAAGGAAAGTCTGGCAATCAGTGAGGGAGAGCTGATTGAGAAAGAATTGAACCCTTATCATGCGGAAATACGATATTCGAGAGAAATCCCTGCTGAGATCAAAAGAGCAGAGGAAATGAGACTGGAAGATTATGTAGTGGCAGATGAAAAAACCATTCCACCTGGCTGGTCTATTCACAGATACTCGGACTGGACAGAAAGACGGAAAAGACCTATGCCGGACACCGTTCTCTGAGTGAAGTATTAAATCAGAGTGCTTTGCTGCCCCTGCGGGCAAGTGAAGAATTTCCGAACCGTCAGAATCTGGAAAAAATCCTGCGTGGAGAGCATGTCAGAGAGGGCGGAGAAGCCGTCAGGAAGCTGATGATTTTTCTGGTATTCTATTCCTGGTGGGCCAGAAAAGCGAAAGACAGTCACACGGTGCTCTTTTGCGCAGAACCAAAGGAGAGAGAAGGATGCCTGAGTTCGATCAACAATTATCTGTCAGGCGCGGGATATCCTGAGATGTATGCCGGCAATCCCTATGACTGGATCTTTTTGTGGGCTTTAAGCGATGAACAGCCGCTGTATGCGTTCCGCTCCTATGTCATGGAGATATTTGCCGTACACAGTGAAAAAATGAATGACTGAACTGCACCGGATCAACCAGAAACGGGAATGGATACGCTATCATCAGGATAAATCAGCAGGAAAGGCGGTGATCGATTGGATTTCAGAATGGCACTCGAGCCGGGTACGCAGCTCTGGTTTGCCGGTAAAAATGGAATGAGATTTCCCTGTACGATCACAAAGGAACTGGGCCGCGGCGGTTCCTGTATTGTGTATGAAGCCTTTTATCTGACCGGTACCGGGGACAAGAAACGGGTGCGGGTCAAGGAGTGTTATCCGTATCAGCTGAGGCAGCGGAGAAATGCACAGGGGGTATTGGAGGCAGAACCCTCTGATCTGGAAAAATTAGAGGCCTGCTGTAAGAGGATGGAAAAAGATTTTGTGTACAGTCACCAGCTCTTTTATTCCGAAGGGCTGTATGACCAGCTGACCAATATGATCGATGTGTACCGTCTGAATCATACGGTTTATCAGGTGTCCGCATACTCATCGGACAAAACGCTGGCTGTCTGTCAGCCGGCTTCCCTGAAATCTTCAAACTGGCAAGATTATCATTCATGCCGTTTGGAGCAGAAATTGAGAGAATATGAAGTTATAGTTCATGGCAGTCCGGGACGGAGGCAGCACGATCGGATATATCTGAGGCAGACAGCGTGGCACTCCATTCCGAATTGAGATAAATTTATATCCCCCGGGGAGGCTTGTATTATTGATTTATATCGTGTATGATACCACCATAAGACCTGAGTTACTACCTCCAATTGTAAACACAGGTGAATAGAAAGTCTCCTAAATTAAGTGAAGACAGAGCATGAAGTAAGGGCGTGCTCTGTTTTTTCTTTGCGTTGAATCCTGGAACCCGGTTCTTTCTGGCTTCTCATGGAATGGATAAATATGATGTATTTGAATGACTCTATATCCCCCTGGGGAGCTTACTGAATGAAGTAATATCTGGTATTCTGAATGAAACAATATTTTCATGATACTTAACAGGAGGACCTATATGAAACACAGAAGATCAATCAGTTGGCTTCTTACAGGAGCTGTAGCAGCATCATTCTTCTGCAGTGGGGCAGTGTGTGCAGAAGAACCGGTAACGGTAACAGGTGTGTTTGGGGATGAAGAAATTGAGGTTACTTTTGAAAAGGCACCTGAGCGGGTCGTTTCTCTGGCAGGATTTGCGACAGAAATGCTTCTGGCTCTTGGGCTGGAAGATAGTATTGTAGGTTACGCATGGCAGGATAATGATGTATTGCCTCAATACCAGGAAGCCTTTGAAAAGCTTACTCCACTTTGTGATCCTGGAACGGATCCGGGGGAGGAGGTCGTACTGGCGGCTCAGCCTGATCTGGTGCTTTCCTGGATGTCCTGGTCGGAAGATGACTATTTTTCCTATGAAAATCTGACGAAAAATAATATAGGTGCCTATGGTTTTCATTGTGAGCGTGTCGAAAATTCAACTCTGGAAGATGTATATGATGATTTCCTGAATCTGGGAAAAATTTTCCGTGTGGAAGACAGATCAGAAGCACTGGTTACAGAAATGAAGGATCGTATCACAGCTGTTCAGGAACGAGTAAAAGACCAGGAGCCGGTAAGTGTTTTTGTCTGTGATATCGGTTCTTCCGAAGAGCAGGCATTTACAGCAGGCGGAGGTTTGCCGGCAGATCTGATCTCCAAAGCTGGAGGCCAGAACATTGTCACAGATACAGGAAAGAACTGGACAAGAATCAGCTGGGAAGTAGTAGCTGAAGCAGATCCGGATTGGATTGTGATCGACTATTATACAAATGCAGATGATGTGGAAGGTACCATAGATTTTCTGAAAACACAGCCGGCGCTGAAGGAGCTCGAAGCAGTGAAAAATGACAGATTTATTATCCTTGGTCTGACAGATATTTCTGCAAGTGAGAGAAATGATGATACGGTCGAACTTCTTGCTTCGTATTTTCATCCGGAAGAATAAGAGGTATTCTGTATCATGTTGAAAAGATTTAAGGGAACATCGTTTTTGGTTTTATGTGCAGGGATGTTTTTGATTCTGATCAGTGTGATGATACTGGGAATTAATGTCGGGGCGGTAAATCTTCGCCCCGATTGGATTTTCCAGATTATTGTGAATCATGTGGTTGGAAAAGAAATATTCCCTGCAGTATGGGAACCGTATATGGATGGAATTGTGTGGGGAATGAGGTTTCCGAAAGTAATTGTAGCAGCGTGCGTGGGAGGAGGCCTCAGCCTTGTGGGAATTATGATGCAGGCTATGACCAAGAATTCGCTGGCAGATCCCTATATTCTTGGTATTTCTTCCGGAGCTTCTACGGGAGCCACAGCTGTGATACTTATGGGAAGTATTCCGTTGATCGGTAATGCCACTGTCCAGATGGGAGCATTCCTTGGCGCTATGGTTTCAGCATTGATTGTGTTTGTACTGGCAGGTTCTTCCGGCAGATTTCATCCAACGACACTTGTATTGTCGGGAACAGCGGTCTCGGCTATTTTTTCTGCTTTTACCAATGTTTTGATTTTTATGAGTCCAGAGAAGCAGAAACTGAGTTCAGCTTTGTTCTGGATGACAGGGTCATTTGCCGGCGCAGAATGGGAAGATGTAATTCCCGCGATAATTTCTTTGCTCATCATTTTCATGTTGACCATGATGATTCATAACAGTCTTGACTCGCTGCTTCTGGGAGAGGAAATTGCGATTACGGTGGGAGTCAACGTAAAAGTAATTAAAATCATTATAATTGTTGCTTCATCGCTGGTTACCGGAGTTATGGTATCTATGAGTGGTGTCATTGGTTTTGTCGGATTAGTCATTCCTCATATTTCAAGAACTCTTGCAGGTACAGTACACAGAAGACTGATTCCGTTTGCTGTATTACTGGGAGGAATTTTTATGGTACTTGCCGATATGTTTGCACGAGTTGTGGTGGCACCTTCTGAGCTTCCGATTGGAGTGGTTACGGCACTGCTGGGTGCACCGTTCTTTCTCTTTCTGCTTCGCAAAAGCAGGTATTCGTTCAGCAGGAGGTGACAGATTTGTCAAGTATGCTTTCAACAATGGATCTAAGTTTTTCAGTTGATCAGGAAGAACTGATACACAGAATAACACTGGATATTCCAGAGGGAAGTTTTGTAGGACTGATTGGACCGAACGGTTGTGGAAAATCAACTTTATTAAAGACGATTTATCGCGTCAATAAGGCATCAGAAGGAACTGTATACATCAAAAATGAAGAAATGAGCAGTATGTCAAATCGTGAAATAGCGAAAAAAATGGCTGTTGTAACACAGGAAAATGACATCAGTTTTGATTTTTCTGTCATGGAAATGATGATGATCGGGCGATATGCTCATCGCAGTACATTTGCTAATCGTGATAAGGGTGATGAAGAGATCTGTCGTGAAGCACTGGCGTCTGTTGGTATGCTGGAGTTTCAGGAGCGAAGCTTCCTCAGTCTTTCCGGAGGAGAAAAACAGAGAGTACTGATTGCGAGTGCCTTCGCAAGAAAATCGGAACTGATCATTCTGGATGAACCGACTAATCATCTTGATATTGGATACCAGTTTTTGATTCTGGATATTATGAAAAAGCATGAGGGGACGACGATTTTCACGTCCGTTCATGATATGAATATGGCTCTTCGATATTGTGATTATGTGATTGCAATGAATAAAGGGGAAATTGCAGCAGTTGGTGACCCGCATGAGGTAATTACAGAAAAGCTGATGCATGATCTGTTCAAGGTCAGGACCAAAATACAGATGAACGAAGATGGGAAACGATATATCCAGTATCTGGGAGGGATACTTCAGGTATAAAGCTCGGCCGGATTAGGATGTCAAAGAGTTTATAATATGAATGGATATCCATGCAAACAATGAATGGATTCACATCCCCCCGGCAGGGTTGTGAATCCATTTCTGTTTTGATATTATTTTAACCAGCTCAGGCAACAGCCTGAGTGAACTGGTGGAATGGGGGGACGAGAACAGAAATTCTGAAAAGTCCGGCGCACCCTTATACGAAAGCACTGATTCGCACAATTCCGTCTATGAATGAAAAGCTGCCGGTGACAGCTGGTATATCGGCTTTCGTATTGATGTCTGGCACACAGATACTGAGCATATTCTGCAAAGAGGAAGCAGTCATTGAGGAAGGACTTCGGATTATCCGTGTTACATTTCCATTTTATTTTCTGTATGCGATTCTCGAGGTGACAGGGGGGATCGTCCGTGGAAATAAAAAAACAATGCAGTCGATGCTCATAGTGATAGTCGATCTCTGTATCATCCGGATCATTCTGCTGGGAATTCTTACTCGCAGATTCCATACGATTCAGGCAGTGGCAGCGGTATATCCTCTTACATGGGCTCTGGCAGCGTTTTCATTTGTAGGATATTATCTGAAAAGCAGAGTCGGAGAACCGATTTGGCGGACAATTATGGAATAAACATATATGACAAAAATGAATGCCTGAATATCCCCCAGAGGGGCTTATTTCGCATGGAACAATATAGTAAAGTTATATCATCTGATTCTGAAATAAGGGGGGATATAGCGTGAACGTAAATATTGTATTGTTTGATGATTTTGAAACAATGGATGCTTTTGGTCCGGCACAGATATTCGGTAAAATACCAGAGCATTTTCACCTGAATTACCTGTCTGTAAATGGTGGAATCATAAACAGCAGTCAGGGGGTGAAGGTCTGGACAGAAATACTGATTCCAAGAGAGGTGGAGGATATTCTACTGGTTCCGGGCGGACGGGGAGCGAGAAAAGTATTATGTCTGGAACAGGAGATGCTGAATATCTTAAAAGAATCAGCAAAAGAAGCATCTGCCTGTATGATGATCGGAAACGGTTCGGCTGTATTGGCCCAGACAGGCCTTTTATACCGCAGAAGGATCGCAGATTATCCAGGAGAGGAAAACTGGAAAAGAATGTTTACAGCAGGGATTGTCCGGGAGTCTGGTGCAGGTTGGGTATCAGATGGAAAGTATTATTCCAGCAGCTGTACGATGGCTGGAATAGACATGACCCTGGGTGTCATCAGTGACCTCGTAGATCCGGATGTGGCAGTCCGCGCTGCCAGATCCATCGGATATGACTGGGATCAGCAGCTGGAGTATCTGTAAAAGATTTTGAAAGTAAAGGAGAAATGAAAGATGCATTTATTAAAAGATGAAAATGGTAACCTGATTCCTCATGGCGCTGACCATGAGCACAGTCTTGAGCATGCACACACGCATACCCATGAGCATGCAGACGAACCCCAGAATAAATCAGCTGCTTTGCTTCAGTATATGTATGTTCATAATGGTCACCATGCAGATGAACTGGAGCAGATTCTGATAAAACTGGAGGGCAGTATTTCAAACGAGGCAAAAGAGGCGATTCGGGATGCTGTCTCGGATTTCAGACAGGGAAATGAAAAACTGGGGCTTGCACTGGAACTTATGCAGGAAGGTATGGCTCCGTTGGAGAATATATAGGAATGGATATACATGACAATATGGAATATCTGATATCCCCCCGGGAGGCTTGCATATAAGACATCGTATGAAGTAAAATAAGCATATATACATGCTAAATCAATATCCTCTCTGAAAGGTGAAAAGCAAGAGGCTGGATGTCTTCTGAATTTCGCCTTTTTGAGTGAAGATATGATTATGGATGGAAAATATGGACTGCAAAAGATGAGGAAAACAGTGAAAACAACGGGTAATATGGAATGGGAAAATATATTGTAAAGAGATTATTCCAACTGATACCTATCCTGATAGGTATTACTTTTTTGTCCTTTGCCATGATGCGTCTGGCAGGCGGCGATGCAGTGACCTATATGTATGAAAATGCAGGGGTGGCTGTCTCTCAGGAGATCATTGATCAGGCAAAGGCAGAATATGGCCTGGATCAGCCGTTTCTGGTGCAGTATGTGAAGTGGTTTGCAGGCATGGTGACAGGAGATATGGGGACGAGCTACGTTTCCCACAGGGATGTGTATGAGACGTTTATTTCGAAGCTTCCGGCCACGATCCTTCTGACCGTCACATCGGTGCTTCTGACGGTATTGATTGCGGTACCTCTCGGGATTCTGTCTGCGATAAAACAGAATAAATGGACGGATTATCTGATTCGCTTCTTAAGCTTTATCGGTAATTCCATGCCGAATTTTTTTGCCGCGCTGGTGCTGATTTATTTCCTGTCCATCAAAATGAACCTGCTGCCGGTGATCACGAATGATAATGTGGCCCAGAGTCTGGTGCTTCCTACCCTGACACTGGCAATCTCCATGGCAGCAAAATATACCAGGCAGGTGCGGGCAGCTGTGCTGGAAGAGCTGGGAAAAGAGTATGTGACAGGTGCCCGGGCCAGAGGGATAAAAGGAAGAGTGATCATCTGGAAGAGTGTCATGAAAGCTTCTATGCTTACGATTATTACTCTGCTTGCCCTTTCCATCGGCAGTCTGCTGGGCGGTACAACCATTGTAGAGACGATCTTTATGTGGGATGGAGTGGGGAAGATGGCAGTGGATGCCATCACCATGCGTGATTATCCGATCATTCAGGCTTATGTGGCGTGGATGGCTGTGATCTATGTCCTGGTAAATCTGGTGACAGATCTTATTTATCATTATCTGGATCCCCGGGTCAGACTGGGAGGTGAGGGAACATGATAGAAGAAAAACAGATTACAGTCCGTAAACAGAAGATTCGCAGGAATCATATGAAAGCAAAGCTGATTTTTTTTGTGGTGCTTACAATGCTGCTGATTCTGACTGCGTTGTTTGCCAGAGCTGTCTGTCCTTATGATCCTTATGAACAGAATCTGCTGATAGCCCAGAAGCCTCCCTGCCCGGAGCATCTTTTTGGTACGGACCGGTATGGGAGAGATATGCTTTCCAGGGTTTTGGTCGGGAGTACCACAAGTATTTTTTCAACGCTGCTGCTTGTGGCAATTATTACGATTCTGGGTACCGGCATTGGAATCGCCTGTGCATGGAAGGGCGGGATCATTGATACGGTTCTGATGCGCATTTCGGATCTGTTTCTGGCATTTCCGGGGCTGGTATTTGCTCTGGCCGTGGCAGGGGTACTGGGTGGCGGCGTGCACAATGCCATCATAGCGCTGGCAGTGATCGGCTGGCCAAAGTTTGCCAGACTGGCAAGAGGTCTGACGCTTACACAGAAAAATGCTCCCTATATGATGGCGGCAAAGCTCTCCGGAAGCAGCACGCCGAAGCTTCTTTTGAAACATGTGCTGCCGAATATTGCAGGGCCTGTGCTGGTCACCTCAGTGCTGGATATCGGGACCATGATGATGGAGCTGGCAGGGCTTTCTTTCCTGGGACTTGGTGTGAAGCCTCCTATGGCAGAATGGGGAAGCATGATCAATGAAGGGAGAAATATGCTCCAGACGGCTCCATGGATGGTGCTGGCGCCGGGAGCCGCCATTTTTGTCACTGTCATGATATTTAATCTGCTGGGAGATACGCTCCGGGACTACATGGATCCCAAACAGAGAAATAAATAGACGTTTTTAATGCCACGCTATCTGCCTCAGCTATATCCACTCGTGCTGCCTCCGTCCCGGACAGTCATGAAACATGTCTGCCGGTGCAGGACAAAAATGTCCTTTCCGAACAGACATGTTTCACGACGGTCCGTTTCGAGGTCAGACGCGTTGGATATAGCTGAGACAGACAGCTGTCTTTCAAATAAGCTAGTAGTAAAACATAATGTATAGCTGCCCTCCGGCAGCGGAAAGGAGATTACTTATGAAGAAGAAACTGATTGCTGCCATGCTTTCCTGTGCGGTTGTCCTTGGGATAACCGGATTTACTGTGTCTGCGGAGGAAAAAACCTTTGTTTATGGTACCACGGGATACAGTGAGGAGATGGGGGATGCGGGATTAAATCCTCACGATAATTACTCTGGATGGAGCGCACTGCGTTATGGTGTGGGTGAGACTCTGTTCAAGTATAATGACAACATGGAAGTGGAACCCTGGCTTGCCACTGAGTATGAGTTTGTGGATGACAATACAGTGAAAATCACTTTGCGGGAGGGCGTGCAGTTTTCCAGTGGGCGGACGATGGATGCCCAGGCGGTAAAAGAGTGTCTGGAGGATCTGATCGCAGTGCATGACCGGGCACCCAGTGACCTGAAGATCGAGAGCATCGAGGCGGAGGGCCTGACACTGACGATTCATACCGCAGAGCCATGTCCGGCCATCATCAATTACCTGGGGGATCCTTACGGAGCCATTATCGATATGGAGTATGGCATTCAGGGCGAAGGCGGATCTGCCAATGTGGCAGGCACCGGTCCCTATGTGGCGACAGAAGTGACACCGACCCAGATCACCCTTGTAAAAAATGAAAACTACTGGGGCGGAGAAGTAAAGGTGGACAATGTCATCGTGAAATCTTTCTCGGATGCCGGTTCCCTCTGTGCTTCCCTGCAGACTGGAGATATTCAGGGTACCTATGGGCTTCAGTATGACAATTATCCTCTTTTTGAGAACAATCCGGATTATACGATCAACTCCATGCCCACCAGCAGATGCTTCTTCGGGCAGTTTAATATGGATTCTGAGATCATGCAGGATATCAATGTACGCAAAGCGATCGAGATGGGCATTGACAAGGAATCCTTCTGTACCGTGCTGGCCAATGGCCGATGTGTGCCTGCAGTTGGAGTATTCCCCGGCAGTTTTTCCTACGGAAATGATGCGGTAACGGCTCCCTCCTATGATCCGGAAGGGGCAAAGGCACTCCTGGAGGAAGCCGGATGGACAGACACGGACGGGGACGGTTATGTAGATAAAGACGGGCAAAAGCTGACGATCCGCTGGCTGACCTACCCGACCCGTCTGGAGCAGCCGCTGCTGGCTACCTATGCCCAGGATACATTGAAGCAGATCGGCATCGAAGTGGATATCAATAATACCTCAGACCACAGAACATATGCGGCGGATGGAGCGTTTGACCTGTATGTAAGTTCTACTACGACAGCACCTACCGGAGATCCGGAATACTTCTTCACAAGTACGGTTGTCGGGGCCAAGAATTACGGAAATTACCAGAACGACGAAGTGACTGCACTGGTAGAGGAGCTTCATCAGACCTTTGACAAAGAAAAGCGGGGAGAGCTTGCCATTGAACTGCAGCAGAAGATTCTGGACGACTGCTCTTTCTTCTTTGTAGCTCATCTGAACATGGGAATTGTGACGAAGTCCAATGTAAGCGGTATGGCAGCGCATCCCTGTGATTATTACGAGATCACGGCAGATCTGGATATTCAGTAAGGAGTGTATTATGGAACCATTGCTGAGGGCGGAGCATGTGACGATCTGTTATCATGGAGATCCGGTCGTTCACGATGTGAGTTTTGAACTCCACGAAGGAGAGATCCTTGGGATCGTTGGAGAGTCGGGAAGCGGGAAAAGTACGATCATCAAAGCGGTTATGGGCCTGTTGGGCGATGACGGTATGGTGACACGGGGAGATATTTACTACAAGAACCAGAATGTCATAGATATGCCCGGAAAAGAACTGCGCAGGCTGCTGGGCCCGGAGATGGGAATGGTATTTCAGGACTGTAAGTCAGCGCTCTGCCCGATCCGCACGGTGGGTGCCCAGATCTACGAAAGTATGTCAGCACACAGAAAAATCACCAGAGCAGAAAGCAATCAGCTTGCTGCAGAAATCATGAAAAAAATCGGTCTGACCGATACAAAGCGTGTGCTGGACAGCTACCCCTTCGAACTGTCAGGCGGCATGAACCAGAGGGTGGGAATCTGCATGGCAATGATGCAGAAGCCTTCACTTCTGCTGGCAGACGAGCCCACCAGCGCCCTGGATGTAACCGTCCAGAAACAGGTGGTAGAAGAACTGAAAATGATGCGCAAAGAATACCAGACCGCCATGATCCTGGTGACACACAACATCGGTGTAGTGAGTGCCCTGGCCGACCATATACTTGTTTTGCAGAACGGAAATGTCATGGAATACGGCACTACAGAACAGGTAATACACCATCCGCATAACAAATATACCCAAAAACTGATGGATTCCGTGCTTCACATACGAAGAGAATGACAGGATTCTAATATATTGGGTTCTGCAGAGTGAAGAACAATCTCAATTTTTGCCAAAGTGAAAACTCATCGAATTTGCTGCATAGATTCATTAAAACAATCCTCATGAAAATTCACCGGCATTTGTCCCCACGCATGAGAACCTCAGCCCTCCGCTGCCCAATATCCGACGTGTCTGACCTCGAAACGGACTTCCATGACTGTCCGGGGCGGAGGCAGCACACGCGGATATGGGGCAGCAGAGGGCGTCGCATAATAAAATAAAGGAAGAAAACATGTCCGAACCAATTTTGAAAGCAGAAAATCTGAAAAAGGTATTTGTCTCCGGCAAAAAGTCCTTCACAGCAGTGGATGACGTAAGCTTTGAACTGATGCGTGGCCAATGTCTTGGAATCGTGGGTGAATCCGGTTCCGGAAAGAGTACTCTCGCCAGAATGATCACCCGGCTGGTCGGCACCACAGAGGGTAAAATATCGCTGATGGGAAGAAATGTGACCCATGTAAAAGGAAAAGAACTCAGGAGCATGTACCAGGAGATACAGATGGTATTCCAGATGCCCGTGGAATCCTTCGATCCCCGCCGTACTCTGGGAGACGGCATCGGGGAGAGCCTGCGCAACATGGGAATGAGCCGCAGGGAGACAGAAAGAAGAGTCAGAGAATTGCTGCAGCGATGCGGTCTGGAACCGGAATTTGCCGGGAGATATCCTCATCAGGTCAGCGGAGGCCAGTGTCAGAGAGCTGCCATAGCCAGAGCACTTGCCGTAAATCCTTCGATCTTGATCTGTGATGAAGCCACCAGCGCTCTGGATGTGACGGTGCAGAAGCAGATACTGGATCTGCTGGCGGATCTGAAAGAAAAAGAGCAGCTTTCTATTTTGATGATCTGCCATGATCTGGCATTGGTTCAGTATTTCTGCGATGAAGTACTTGTGATGTATCAGGGAAAAATCGTAGAACGGGGGATACCGGACGAAATCATCCGCCATCCGAAAGAGGAGTATACCAGGAGACTGGTGGACTCTGTCCTGTGATTTGCTTTGTTCAGAACCAGGCAAATTTTCAATCTGGTATCTTGATATTACCACAGTGATTGACTATAATGGGCAATGTCGAAAGAATGACAAAATCTGGGTGGAAGAAGTGTGCGAAAGATGAAAATCAAAGAAGTACTGGAAGAACTGTTTTACAGGATCGATGACCTTTTTGTGGATCTGCGTTTCTTTTTGAGAGAGTCAAAGAAGAACAGAGAAAGGACGAAAAAAGGTCTGAGCAGGAGACCGGTTCATAATCAAATCAATCTGAAAAAGCTGGGCGTCGGTGCAGCCGGGATACTTGTATGTTTCCTGGCTGTGTTTTTGATTGTTACAGGGATAAGAAAGGGAATATCTGCTGTCTCCGGCAGACAGATATCCGCAAAGCCGGAGCAGATCGTAATGTCGGAAACTGAAAAAATGACAGAAGAAACTTATCCGGAGCAGGATATTACCATAGGAAGTACGGGATGTATGCTGCTGCATTCCCCATTTATCAGTTCCTATCCCGATGCTCAGGGCAATTATGATTTTTCCTCTGTCTATCAATATATTACACCGTATTACAGCGAGCCGGATTTTATGACCTGTGAGTTTGAAGGGTCACTCAGCGGCCCTGAGGCAGGATATTATGGATATCCTACCTTCCGGTCACCGGATGCGATCATTGAAAATATCCGTGACAGTGGTGTGGATCTGCAGATGCTTGCCACCAATCATATTTATGATGCCTGGTCGGACGGCTTCCACAGGACGATGGATGTCTATGAGGAAAAGGGGATCGCCTATACGGGAATCCGCAAAAATACGGATGAAAAACCTTATTACATTGCAGATATCAAAGGAGTCACGGTAGGTTTTATCGATTATGTGTATGAGACTCCGGGAGAAGGCACCAATCTGAACGGGCTGAAGCTGACAGCAGAGGACGGAGAGCTGGTGAATTCCTTTTCTTATGATGACCTGCAGCCATTCTATGATGAAATGAGCGGTCGTATTCGGGAGATGAAGGAAGACGGCGCCCGATTTATCGTCTTGAATCTGCACTGGGGTACGGAGTATCAGCTGACAGAATCTTCCGTGCAGGATGAGATCGCACAGAAAATGTGTGATCTGGGGGTGGACGCATTGATCGGAGGACATCCCCACTGTGAACAGCCGATTGATGTGCTGAATGCTGAGGATGGCAGCCGGAAAATGTTCTGCATCTATTCTGTAGGCAATGCACTCAGCAACCAGAGAACGTATCTGATGAATGAGATGCCCACCGGTCATACGGAGGATGGTGTGATGGTGACGCTTACGCTGCATCAGGAGAAAAATGGAATTGTAAGGATCACCAGTGTGGATATTCTTCCTACCTGGGTATACCGTTTTCAGGAGAACGGGTCAAAGTATTACATTCTCCCGTTGGATGATGTAGACCATCTGGAAGAACTGACCGGACTTACTGATGCCGTATCAGATGCGAGAGCCTCATATGAGAGAACGATGGAAGAGCTGGGGCCCGGACTGGAAAAAGCAAGACAGGCGTTTCACAAATAAAATGCAAAATCAGTTGACAAAGGAAGAAACAGAGACTATACTGTTACATATTAAACCTATCGAATATATAGGTAAAAACGGTATTCTGTTTGTTTCAGAGAACCACAGGATGAAGGAGGAGAATGGGACATGAAAAATCCGCTTCGTTATCAGATTTCAGAGTATGACTGTGGGCCTACCTCCATGCTGAATGCGGTCAGTTATCTGTTTGAACGGGAAGAGATTCCGCCGGAAGTGATCCGCAATATTATGCTGTACTGCCTGGACTGCTACAATGCGGAGGGAGTGCCGGGAAAATGTGGTACTTCCACCGCAGCTATGATGTTCCTGAGCAATTGGCTGTGTGGTTTTGGCAAGATCGGACGGCTGGATATTTCCAGCAGATATCTGTCGGGAAAAAGTGTCTGGATGGGGCAGGACAGCCTGATCTACGATGCACTTCGCCGGGGCGGAGCGGCTGTGGTGCGGCTGTATTATGAAGTAGAGCATTATGTGCTCCTGACCGGGATTCAGGATGGGTGTCTGCTGATGTTCGATCCCTATTATTGGGTGGAGCCCTATGAAGAGACAGACATTCAGATGGTGGAGGATCATCCTTTTTCTTATAACCGGATCGTTCCGGAGCACTATTTTAATCGTGAGTCAAAGGAAACCTATGCTCTGGGGCCTTACGAAGGACGGGAGGCCGTGCTCCTGTTTAACAGAAAGACAGAGATGACGGCAGAGAAGACAATTGAGTATTTTATCTGAGCGGAAAGAGTGAAAATGATGAAAAACAGTGATCAGGTACAGGTGAACAGCCGGCGGCTGCAGGAGGAATTTATGGAACTTACTTCCATTGATTCTGTCAGTTTTCAGGAGCGACTGATGGCAGACCGGCTGAAAGAAAAGCTTCTGGCTCTTGGATTTGAGGTCCGTGAAGATCAGACTGGAGAAAGGTATCATGGCAATGCAGGAAATGTATATGGCTATCTGAAAGGTACAGTCCCGGGACCGGGAGTGCTGCTTTCGGCTCATATGGACACGGTGCAGCCGGGCCTTGGAAAAAAAGCTGTGCTCAGAGAAGACGGCGTCATGACCAGTGAGAGTGATACCGTCCTGGGAGCAGATGATGTATCCGGTATCACAGAGATTCTGGAAGGAATCCGCAGCCTGCAGGAAGCAGGGATCCCTCATCGTGATGTGGAGGTGCTGTTTCCTGTGGCAGAGGAGCTGTATACGAAGGGAAGCAGGGAATTCGATTTTTCTCAGATCCGCAGCCGCGAAGCATACGTACTGGATCTGAGCGGTCCGGTGGGAACGGCAGCTTTGCGGGCGCCTTCATTGATTTCCTTTACTGTGCAGGCTGAGGGGAAAGCGGCCCATGCAGGATTTAATCCGGAGGATGGCATTCATGCGATACGGACGGTCTGCCGGGCAGCTGCGAAGCTGCAGCAGGGGCATGTGGACGAAGAGACTACCTTGAATATCGGGCTGATCTCCGGCGGAGAGGCCGGCAACATCGTTCCCGCCTCCTGCAGTTGTACCGGTGAGATCCGCAGCTACAGCCATGAAAAAGCACTGGAAGTGATGAGGCAGGTGGAGGAGACTTTCCGCCTGGCTGCAGAAGAAGACGGTGCTTCCGTTACGTTCCGAAGTACGATTGATCTGACCGCTTATCAGGTGGACAGGGAAGCACCTGTGGCGGAGCATTTCTGCAGTGCCTGTGAGAGGCTGGGGATTCCCTTCACGCTGACAAGCACCTTCGGCGGCAGTGACAATCACAACTTTATGTATCATGGGATTCCGGGCATTGTGTTGTCCTGCGGAATGTATGAAGTCCATTCCGTGCGGGAATATACACGTCTTCAGGATCTGGAGCTGGGCGCGCGTCTTGTGGCAGAACTGATTCGGATGCCGTCTTAGTTTCTCTGAAAATTTATTTGTAGGCTGTCTCTGAACAGATATGTTTATTGAAAGATTACATGCCGGTATATGGAAGTATGTTTTTCCTTATACCGGTATTTTTGTACTTCTCCGGGTCAGTCAGGATTATATAAAGTGTATTATCCATGATTAAGAAATCAATTGGCATGGTATAAAATAAGAAAACTGGATATTTTAAAGTAACCAGATATCTGTATAATAATCCATAAGAAAACATACAAGAAAGGTAGGAAATAAAGATGGGTGAAAACAGATATGAGTTAAACAAACAGCTGGCTCAGATGCTGAAAGGTGGAGTCATCATGGATGTCACGACTCCGGAACAGGCCAGGATCGCAGAGGCGGCAGGTGCCTGTGCTGTCATGGCGCTGGAGCGCATTCCGGCTGATATCCGCGCGGCAGGCGGAGTATCCCGCATGAGTGATCCGAAAATGATCCGGGGAATTCAGGAGGCGGTTTCCATTCCGGTGATGGCAAAATGCCGGATCGGACATTTTGTGGAAGCTCAGATCCTGGAGGCGATCGAGATTGACTATATAGATGAAAGCGAAGTTCTTTCACCGGCTGACGATGTGTATCACATTGACAAGAAACAGTTCAAGGTGCCTTTTGTCTGCGGCGCCAGAGATTTGGGCGAAGCGCTGCGCAGAATCGCAGAAGGAGCATCTATGATCAGGACGAAAGGAGAACCAGGAACAGGAGATGTGGTACAGGCAGTCCGTCATATGAGGGCGATGAATTCTGAGATCCGCAGAGTGCAGAGTCTGCGAGAGGATGAATTGTACGAGGCGGCTAAAAAGCTTCAGGTTCCCGTGGATCTGCTGGCCTATGTACATGAGCATGGGAAGCTTCCGGTGGTAAATTTCGCTGCAGGCGGTGTGGCGACACCGGCGGATGCAGCTTTGATGATGCAGCTTGGAGCAGAGGGTGTGTTCGTCGGCTCCGGTATCTTCAAATCCGGTGATCCTGCGAAGAGGGCATCTGCCATCGTGCAGGCAGTGACCAACTATCAGGATGCGAAACTGATTGCGGAGCTGTCCACCGATCTTGGGGAAGCCATGGTAGGTATCAACGAGCAGGAAATACAGATTCTGATGGCAGAGAGAGGAAAGTAGGATGACAGTAGCAATTCTGGCTCTGCAGGGAGCCTTTGCAGAGCATGGAGCCATGCTGGATCGTCTTGGCGTGGAGCATTTTGAGATCCGTCAGAAAAAAGATCTGGACAGACCCTTCGATCGCCTGATCATTCCAGGCGGGGAGAGCACGGTAATGGGAAAACTGCTGCGGGATTCAGATATGATGGAGCCTGTCCGGCAGCGTATTCTCGCCGGGATGCCTGTGTTCGGCACCTGCGCGGGACTGATTCTTCTGGCGGATCAGGTAGAGGAGGGCATCAGCCATCTGGCTACGATGCACATCCGGGTGAAGCGGAACGCATACGGAAGACAGCTGGGAAGTTTCCACACAGAAGCAGAATTCTCAGGAATCGGCTCCGTACCCATGACCTTTATTCGGGCACCCTACATTACGGAAGTACTGGAGGGTGCAGAAGAACTGGCCAGGGCAGAAGGAAAAATCGTGGCAGCCCGTCAGGGGAAGCAGCTGGTCACAGCCTTTCATCCGGAACTGACGGAAGATACCCGGATACATCAGTATTTTCTGGAGATGTGATCGCAGAGTCATATACTTGATTAGTATAGAATTAAATGTACAGTATCAAAAAAAGCCACCTGAAAACAGGTGGCTCTTTCCTAAGCTGGAAAAGGGACTTGAACCCTCGACCTACGCATTACGAATGCGTTGCTCTACCGACTGAGCTAATCCAGCACGTCATCATTTCTGACTGACTTAGATAGTATACCGCATATTTCTCTGAAAAGCAAGTACTTTTTTAAAAAATATACTGCCAGCTGTGGGTATCGACGGTCTGTCCGGAACAGATTAGTCGTCTCACAG
>JAQXWO010000183.1 GCA_029225485.1 Lachnospiraceae bacterium | reverse complement strand
ACATCTGCAGAAGACCTTTCGGGTCGCTAAACGTGGTGCCGGATTTGGGCAGGCACTGAAGTCTCTGATCCACAGAGAGTATGAAGAGATCAAAGCCCTGGATGACATTTCTTTTTCGATTCAGGAGGGAGAGATGGTGGGATACATCGGCCCCAACGGAGCCGGTAAGTCATCTACCATCAAGATCCTGAGCGGAATCCTTACCCCGGATGGTGGGGAATGCCGGATTGACGGCAGAATTCCATGGAAAAACAGAATTGCACATGTAAAAGAGATTGGAGTTGTGTTCGGACAGCGGACACAGCTTTGGTGGGATGTGCCGGTGATCGACTCCTTTGAACTGCTGAAGGATATTTATAATATTTCTGAGGATACGTATCAGGCTAACATGGAGGAGCTCACTTCACTGTTAAATTTATCAGAGCTTCTGAAAACTCCGGCGAGACAGCTTTCACTGGGGCAGCGCATGCGCTGCGAGATAGCGGCATCTCTGCTGCACAGTCCGAAGTTATTATTTCTGGATGAGCCTACCATCGGCCTGGATGCAGTATCGAAGCTGGCAGTCCGTGATTTTCTGCGAAAACATAATGAGACACGCCGTACGACGGTGATTTTGACTACCCATGACATGCAGGATATTCAGGCCCTGACGGACAGGGTGATCCTCATCGGCAGGGGAAGGGTGCTGCTTGACGGGACTCTGAGGGATATTCAGGGAGCAGAGGCGGATCTGGATCAGGCAGTGGCGGATCTCTATCGCAGCTACGGAATCTGAGAACGGGAGGCCTGGTAGAATTATGAGAAAATATCTGTCTTTTTTCAGGATCCGTTTTCAGATGGGGATCCAGTATCGGACGGCGGCTGCCGCAGGCATTTCTGGCTCTGTTCGCCTGCCTGTTTCTGGTTCCCTGCTATGGATTGTGGAGACTGGGGGTCAGACATTATAAGTCGACAGGAAGCTGATGTATGACTATTCTGAAAAATGCCATGCTGAATATTCTATCCAGTTTGGAAGAAGCGACCAATCCTCAAAAGTTTTGTTTGGCTCTGAACAATTACATTTTGCAGTAACTGTGTTTCTGTGTTATGATTACTCGAGGAGTCAAGGAACCTGTCCCCATGACTCACGGAGGGATATATGCAGAGAGATCTATGTAAAGGGAATATTTTACAGGCAATGCTCCTGTTTGCGCTGCCGATGATGGCAGGCAATCTGCTGCAGCAGATTTATAATATTGCGGATACCCTGATCGTGGGGCGCTGCCTGGGCTCTGACGCTCTGGCTGCTGTCGGATCCTCCTATACTTTGATGACATTTCTGACGTCCGTAGTTATCGGTAACTGTATGGGATGCGGGGCGCTGTTTGGCATTGACTTCGGAGCCGGACATCTGGGAGAGATGAAGAAAAAAATCTGGATGTCATTCTGCTATATCATGACAGTGACTGCGCTGATCGTCTTTCTGATGTTTGCGGGGACAGATCCGATTCTTCATCTGCTTCAGGTGCCGGAAGAGATCTATGGGATGATGCGGGGATATGTGAGGATTATTTTTGCAGGTATTTTATTTGTTACCTTGTATAATTTTTTCGCATATCTGCTCAGAGCAACAGGTAATTCGGCGGTGCCGCTGTATTTTCTGGCTTTTTCTTCCATACTGAATATTGTTCTGGATTTGTGGTTTGTACTGGGCCTGCACCGTGGGGTTGTCGGGACCGCAGAGGCAACAGTGATCGCACAGGCTGTTTCGGGAATCGGGATCGCGGGATATACGCTTCTGATCGATCAGAAGCTTCGGGTGGAGCGCAGCCATATGTGTCTGAACAAAAAGACGCTGGCTGAGATCATCCGGTATTCCTGCCTTACCTGCCTGCAGCAGTCGGTGATGAACTTTGGCATTCTGATGATTCAGGGGCTGGTCAACAGTTTTGGGACAACGATCATGGCTGCCTTTGCGGCAGCTGTCAAGATCGATACGATCGCATACATGCCGGCACAGGAATTTGGCAATGCCTGTTCGATGTTTATATCTCAGAACTATGGAGCCGGAAAAAACGACCGGATCCGGAAAGGTACGCGTCTTGCCGTGAGGATCTCCGTACTGTTCTGCGCGGCATCCTCCCTGATCGTCTGCGGACTGGCAAGACTGCTGATGCAGATTTTTGTAGACGGCTCAAAGCAGGAGATCCTGGATGCCGGTGTCCGGTATCTGAGGATCGAAGGAGCCTTTTACTGGGGAATCGGCTGCCTGTTTCTGCTTTACGGCTTGTATCGCGGCATCGGCCGTCCTGGTATGTCACTGGTGCTGACGGTTATTTCTCTGGGAACCCGGGTGGCACTGGCTTATCTTCTGGCGCCAAATCCGGCATTTGGCGTGACGGCGATCTGGTGGGCAATTCCTGCCGGGTGGATACTGGCAGATCTGGCAGGATATTTATACTATGTGATCAGATGCCGCTCATCAATCAATGAGTCAGGTAACCTGTCCCCCTGACTCGAAAAAAATGCATGAGGAGGGCTTGTATATATGAATTTTTTATCCGTAGCGCTTGGAGGTGCGGCAGGGGCAATGGGAAGATACGCGATTAGTCTGCTTCCTGTCCGCACGACCTTTCCATATCTGACACTGGTGACGAATGTCATCGGTGCGGTACTGATTGGTTTTATTGTGGGTCTGGCGGAAAGCAGGGAGGGAATCTCCGGAAATACGGTTCTGTTCTGGAAGACAGGAGTGTGCGGCGGATTTACGACATTCTCCACGTTTTCCCTGGAAGCGTGCCGGTTATTGGAGCATGGGAACTATTTTGCGGGTGGAATGTATGCCGTACTGAGCGTAACGTTCTGTATCCTTGGGGTGATATGCGGGAAAAAGCTTGCCGTGTGAGTCAGGGAACCTGTCTCTGTGACTCATGGAAAGGGATACAGAACAATGTCACGGACAGAAAGAACAAACGGCAGATTTCCGGAGGGTGCAATGATGGCGAATTTTATAACAGGCTGCAGATTTCTGATCAGTGCTGTACTACTGTTTTGTCCGGCGTTTTCGCCAGCTTTCTGTGTGCTATACATGTCTGGCGGTTTATCGGATATGATAGATGGAACCATTGCCCGCAGAACGAATACCGTCAGTGAGTTTGGATCCAGATTTGATACCATCGCGGACATCGTGTTTGCGGTGGTATGCCTGATTAAGCTGCTTCCTGTGATAAGCATCCCGATGTGGTTGTATGTGTGGATTGCCGTGATCGTGTTGATAAAGGTTTTCAACATTATTTCGGGATACATTGTCAGGAAGAAACTGATGGCTGTTCATTCAGTAATGAATAAGATAACCGGAGTATTGCTTTTTATTCTGCCGTTGTCATTTTCATTCATCCCACTGAAATATTCAGCGATTCCAGTCTGTGTAGTGGCAACATTTGCCGCTGTTCAGGAGGGACATTTTATCAGAACAGGACGAGAAACTGCCGACATTTGATGATTTAATGTGCCGGTATACGCTACCGTAAAGTAGATAACAATGGTGGTTGCTTTCTCCTGCCGAAGCGGGTATATTATATGTGCAGTCTGCCATTTTATTATGTGCATGGCTGAACTGCAATATTATGAATGGAAAACAGAGGAGGTTCTGACATGGGGATTGAAAATGAAAAACTGCCGAAGCTGGGCTTTGGTCTGATGCGTCTGCCGGAGAAGGATGGAGAGATCGATATTCCGCATATGTGCGATATGATCGACAGCTATATGAAGAGCGGACTGAATTATTTTGACACTGCTTATATGTACTGCAAAAACAAATCAGAGTGTGCGGCGAAGGAAGCGCTGGTGAGCCGTTATCCCAGAGATTCCTTTTTCCTGACATCCAAGCTGCCGGTCTGGATGATGGACGGGATCGATGACCGTGACCGGATCCTGAACGATCAGCTGCAGCGTACCGGAGCAGGTTATTTTGATCTGTATCTGCTGCACAGCGTGGAGGACGGCGCTAATTATGACGGTTACATAAAGTATGACTGTTTCAACTGGGCGATGCAGAAAAAGGCTGAGGGGAAGATCCGTCATTTTGGCTTTTCCTATCATGGGACACCGGAGCTGCTGGATCAGATCCTGACAGAGCATCCGGAAGTGGAGATCGTACAGATCCAGCTGAATTATGCAGACTGGGACAATCCGAAGGTTCAGTCAGGAAAGCTGTATGAGGTACTTCGGAAACATCAGAAGCCAATGCTTATCATGGAACCGGTCAAGGGAGGCGCACTGGCGTCTATGGCACCGGAGATGGAAAGCATGATGAAGAAGGTACGTCCCGAGGCTTCCATTGCATCCTGGGCACTGCGTTTTGCAGCATCCCTTCCGGGAGTGGTGACGGTACTCAGCGGTATGTCCAATCGTGAGCAGATGGAGGATAATCTGAAGACATTCACTCACTTTGAACCGATGACGGAGGAAGAGCATAAGGTGATTGGTGAAGTGATCCAGGCATTGAAAAAGATACCGACCGTGCCGTGTACCAACTGCCGTTACTGTGTGGATGGATGCCCCCAGAGTATTGCGATTCCGGATATTTTCAAAGAATTGAATAAGCTTCGTGTATTCTGCGGAGATCAGAGCCCGTACCAGAATTATAAACAGCTGATCGAAAAGGGCGGACGTGCCGGCGACTGCCTGGCATGCGGCCAGTGTGAGAGTGTCTGTCCGCAGCATCTGCCGATCATAACGCTGCTGCAGGAGGCATCTGAGAAGCTGGATCGTTAAGTAAATCGGGCTTTAGTTGACTAATACAGGACGCCGCAGGGCCGAAGTCAGTCTGCTGAAGGTTATCTTAACAGCGGACGGTGGGTCTGCAGGGGCCGGAGGAGTTCAAATCGCTGCGCCGG
>JAQXWO010000182.1 GCA_029225485.1 Lachnospiraceae bacterium | reverse complement strand
GTGAGTACTGTCTGAGTGAGCTGGCATTAGCCAGCGAGCGAGTTGCGAACGGCCCTTTCGCAGGCAGGACTGGCGTGCTTAGTGATTCCCGGCGTAGCGGTAAAGCTCTTCTATACCGGAGCAGTCTCTCTCGACGCATGTTTGAAACCTTCATCTGCCACCCGAGGATTCTGCGGCGTCCTGTATTAGTCAACTAAAGCCCGATATCGTTTCCTGAGTCTAAGGCTGCAGAAATGTTTGTTTCCCGGATCCTGTATACAGAACAGCGATAAATTTTCTGTTGCTTTTTGATTAGATGTCTAGTATAGTAGGAATGGTAATCCAGAAGAACTGTCCGGAGAGTACATTTTTGTATGGTGAAATCCGGCACACCGGGCAGTCAGGCAGGAGGAATTGATATGGAAGAAACAGTCCGCATCGTGGTAGATGCGATGGGCGGTGACAATGCTCCTACGGAGATCGTCAAAGGAGCAGTAGCCGCAGTGAATGGACGCAGTGATATTCATGTCATACTGACAGGACAGAAGGATACGGTGGAGCGGGAGCTTGCGAAGTATCAGTATCCCCGGGGATCCATCGAAGTCGTGCATGCTTCTCAGGTGATCGAGACAGCAGAGCCGCCGGTGGCTGCTATCCGGACGAAAAAAGATTCTTCAATCGTAGTGGGACTTATGATGGTTCGCCGCGGTGAGGCAGATGCTTTTGTATCGGCAGGCAGTACAGGCGCCGTTCTGGTGGGTGGTCAGGCTATCGTGGGAAGGATCAAGGGGATCGAGCGTCCGGCACTGGCGCCGCTGATTCCCACGAAAAACGGGTTTTCGCTGTTGATTGACTGCGGAGCCAATGTAGATGCCAGATCTTCGCATCTGGTGCAGTTTGCAAAGATGGGTTCCGTCTATATGGAGAATGTCCTTGGGATCAAGGATCCCAGAGTCGGTATTGTGAATATCGGAGCGGAAGAGGAGAAGGGAAATGCACTTGTGAAAGAGACGTTTCCTCTTCTGAAGGAGTGTGAGGATCTGAATTTTATCGGAAGCGTAGAGGCAAGAGATATTCCGGACGGTGTCTGTGATGTGATCGTCTGTGAAGCTTTCGTCGGAAATGTGATCCTGAAGCTGTACGAAGGTGTGGCAGGAACTCTGGTCTCCGCGATAAAAGCAGGAATGATGTCAGATCTTCGGAGCAAGATCGGCGCGCTTCTGGTCAAGCCCGCTCTGAAGAAGACAATGAAGTCTTTTGATGCGACCGAATACGGCGGGGCGCCGCTGCTGGGACTGAAAGGCCTCGTAGTAAAAAGCCACGGCAGTTCAAAAGCGATTGAGGTGGAGCATTCTATTTATCAGTGTGTCCAGTTCAAAAAACAGGCAATCAATGATCAGATTGCTGAGCATATATTGCTTTCGGATAAATAAATATATAAGCAAAGGAAGGGAATAAAAATGGAATTTGAAAAACTGCAGAATATTATTGCTGAGGTATTAAATGTGGATGCTGATGAGATCACATCAGAGACTACTTTTGTGGATGATCTTGGAGCAGATTCACTGGATGTTTTTCAGATCATCATGGGCATCGAGGAGGAGTTTGACATCGAGATTCCCCAGGATGCAGCTGAGAAGATCGTGACTGTCGGTGATGCGGCTGAAGCCATCAAGAATGCAGTGGAATGAAAAAGCGATGCAGGGGGCTTGGGGCTCCCTGTTTTGAATTGCAGATGAGGTAAAATATGACGGAAAATAAAATTGAGGAATTAGAGGCCAGAATCGGTTATCAGTTTCATGACAGGTCGATGCTGGTGCAGGCGATGTGTCACAGTTCCTACGCCAATGAACACCGGCCGGGGCATCTGAAGGATAATGAACGGCTGGAGTTTCTGGGAGATGCGGTTCTGGAGGTGATCAGCAGCGATTATCTGTTTCATGAGCATCCGGAGATGCCGGAGGGGAGGCTGACAAGGCTGAGAGCCAGTATCGTATGTGAGCCTACGCTGGCATTGTGTGCCCGTGAGATTTCCCTTGGGTCTTATCTGATGCTGGGACGGGGCGAGGAAAATACCGGAGGCCGTACGAGAAACTCCATCGTGTCAGATGCCATGGAAGCACTGATCGGTGCAATCTATCTGGATGGTGGTTTTGCTAATGCAAAAGAGTTTGTGGAGCGTTTTGTGCTGAATGATATCGAAAATAAAAAGCTCTTTTATGATAGCAAGACTATTCTGCAGGAGATCGTACAGAGAGATTTCAAAGAATCCGAGATCCATTATGTGATCATAAAAGAGGAAGGACCCGATCATGCGAAACGCTTTGAAGTGGAAGTGCGGATCGGGGAAGAATGTGCAGGAATCGGTCAGGGAGGCACAAAGAAAGCGGCGGAGCAGGAAGCGGCATATCATGCCATACTTTCATTGAAGGGAAACAGACACTGACTATGTATTTAAAAAGCATTGAGATACATGGATTTAAATCGTTTGCAAATAAAATCATATTTCAGTTCCATAATGGAATCACGGCGATCGTCGGTCCGAACGGCAGCGGAAAAAGCAATGTAGCCGATGCGGTCCGCTGGGTGCTTGGGGAGCAGAGTGCCAAACAGCTCCGGGGTGCCAGTATGCAGGACGTGATCTTTTCGGGGACAGAAGCCAGAAAGCCTCTGGGTTATGCCTCTGTATCCATTACACTGGATAACACAGATCACAAGCTTGCGGTCTCTTATGATGAGGTGACTGTCACCAGGCGGGTGTATCGTTCCGGAGAGAGTGAGTACCTTCTGAACGGGACACAGGTGCGTCTGAAGGATATCAATGAATTGTTCTATGATACGGGTATCGGTAAAGAGGGATACTCGATCATCGGTCAGGGACAGATCGAGAAGATCCTGAGCGGCAAACCGGAGGAACGCCGGGAACTTTTTGATGAGGCTGCCGGGATCGTGAAATTCAAACGGCGGAAGACGACTGCCCAGAAGAAACTGGAGGATGAACGCCAGAACCTGGTGCGTGTCAATGATATTCTTTCTGAACTGACGAGGCAGCTGGGACCGATGGAGCGGCAGGCAGAGACGGCCAGGATCTATCTCCAGAAGAGGGATGCTCTGAAAATCTGCGACATCAGTCTTTTTCTGACGGAAGTGGTCCGGCTGAAAAAGGAACTGCAGGAGGCGGAACAGAAATATACCGTGGCAGATGAACAGCTGACAGATACCAGAGCTTCCTATGAGAAGGCAAAACAGGATTATGAACTGTTGGAGCAGCAGCTGGAAGAGCTGGAACAGCAGCTGCAGGAGCGCAGAGAACGGATGTCCGCAGTTCAGATGCAGAGACAGCAGTTTGCCGGTCAGGTAGATCTGATGGGAGAGCAGATCAATACGGCAAAAGCCAATGATGAACATTTCCGCTCCAGAGTTGCCGTGATCGAGAGAGATCTGGAAGAGCGTCTGTCACAGAAAAAGCAGACAGAAGAAGAACTGCATACGCTTTCTGAAAAGCTGGAAGTCATGTCTGAGGAGGAACGTCAGGCGGTCTGGAATCTGCAGGCGGTGAGAGAAGAGATCGCTGAACTGACCAGGACGATCGAGACCGGGAAAAATGAGATCATCCATCTGTTGAACGGACGGGCCTCTCTGAAAGCCAGTACGCAGCGTTATGATACAATGATGGAGCAGGTGGGCATCCGTAAAGCACAGCTGTCCCAGCAGGTGCTGCACCTGAAAAGTGAAGAGGCGATCCAGCAGGAGCAGATCGACCAGGTGCAGGAAGAATATCAGAGCGTTACAGAAAAGATCGACAGTCTGACACAGAAAAGTGATGAGGCCGGTGCGCGGCTGGCAGTGCTTCAGCAGAAGGTTGCAGACTGCAACCGCAGCATTGAGCGGGAACAGGTGGAGTATCACAGAGAAGCCTCCCGTCTGGAATCCCTGAAGAATATTGCGGAGCGCTACGACGGATATGGCAGCAGTATACGCCGGGTGATGGAAC
Source organism: Lachnospiraceae bacterium (assembly GCA_029225485.1). Taxonomy (GTDB): domain Bacteria; phylum Bacillota; class Clostridia; order Lachnospirales; family Lachnospiraceae; genus Choladousia. The sequence goes on along the minus strand of JAQXWO010000182.1, from coordinate 10,767 downwards.
AGAAAGACCGTGTCCCCGGCATACATGGTGTGGTAGCGGATCTCATCAAGACGGAAAAAAAGTATGAGACGGCGGTGGAGACTGCACTGGGGGGCAATATTCAGAATATTGTCACAGATACAGAAGAAACCGCCAAGCAGATGATTGAATTTCTGAAGAGGAATAAATATGGCCGGGCTACCTTTCTTCCTCTGACCGGTATTTCGGCCAGGGGAGGATTTCAGAACCAGCAGGCCCTGAGAGAGACAGGAGTTGTGGGGCTGGCCAGCACTCTGGTAAAAACAGAACCGCAGTATCAGGAACTGATCGAATATCTGCTGGGAAAGACTCTGGTGGCAGATACGATCGATCATGCGATTGCGATTGCGAGGAAATACCGTCATTCGCTGAGAATCGTGACACTGGAAGGAGAACTTCTGAATCCCGGCGGTTCCATGACGGGAGGTGCCTTTAAAAACACCAGCAATCTCCTTGGAAGACGAAGAGAGATCGAAGATCTTCAGAAACAGGTGAAAAGCCGGGGAGCTTCTCTGCAGAAACTGCAGGAAGAAATTGACCGCCTGCGGACCGGGCGGAATCAGCTGCGGGATGAGATCGTAGCACTGAAAGATCAGCTTCAGGAAGAATACCTTGTTCAGAATACAGCCCGTATGAAGCTGCGGGAACTTACGGAGAAGAAGAATCAGACGGTAACCGGTTATGAAAAGCTCCGTACGGAAGCAAAAGAGATTGAAAAACAGATCCGGGATATCCGGGCCGGTCAGCTGGATGAGCAGGAGGAACTGCGCAAATCAGAAGAGCGGGAGCGTGCCATCGAATCCGCTTCAAAGGATTATCAGCAGAATCTGGAACAGAAACGTGAGGAAGAGCAGGAGGCTCTGGAGTTTTCGGAAGGTGTTCGCATGAAGCGTGCCGGAATGGAGCAGAAGGTTTCTTTTGCAGAACAGAATCTGGAACGTCTCTCTCTGGAAATCACGCATCTGGAAGAAGAAAAACAGGATATACTGGGACAGATCGCCGGTACGGCGGAGCAGGTCAAAGCCAAGCAGCGGGAAATTGAAGAGACCAGAAAAGCAATTGCCCGGGCAGATACAGAACTGGAATGCATGCAGAAAGAGCTGGCTTCTCTCTCGGCGCAGAGGGAGGAGAAAAACAGTTCCCACAAACAGTTTTTTGCGAAAAGGGAAGAACTGTCGGAGCAGATGAACCTGCTGGATCGGGAATGTTTCCGCCTGAATGCCCAGAAAGAAAAACTGACGGAGCAGAAGGACGGGCAGATCAATTATATGTGGGAAGAGTACGGTCTGACGTATGCAGCTGCACTGGAGCAGAAGGAAGAGGAGCCTCAGCCGCCCCATGTCCTGAAAAAACGAATCGCAGAGCTGAAGGCGGAGATCAAATCCCTGGGCAATGTCAATGTAAACGCCATCGAGGAGTACAAGGAATTATCGGAGCGGCATTCTTTTCTGTCCGGGCAGCACGAGGATCTGGTCAGGGCGGAGGAAGCACTGCAGAAGATCATTGCGGAGCTGGATGAGGGGATGAGGACTCAGTTTGCCCAGCAGTTTGCCCGGATCCAGGCGGAGTTCGACAAGGCCTTTAAAGAATTGTTCGGCGGAGGAAAGGGTACTCTGGAGCTGGTGGAAGAGGAGGATATCCTGGAAGCGGGTATCCGGATCATCGCTCAGCCGCCCGGCAAGAAGCTGCAGAATATGATGCAGATGTCCGGTGGTGAGAAATCCCTGACAGCCATCGCTTTGCTGTTTGCGATCCAGAATCTGAAACCATCGCCCTTCTGTCTGCTGGATGAGATCGAGGCGGCGCTGGATGAGAGCAATGTGGACCGCTATGCGGGGTATCTGCACAAGTTGACAAAGCACACACAATTTATTATTATTACACATAGACGGGGTACTATGAATGCGGCAGACCGTCTGTATGGTATCACCATGCAGGAGAAGGGAGTCTCGGCGCTGGTATCCGTAAATCTGATCGAGCAGGATCTGGATGAATAAATATCAATACCCATTTGAATCAGGAGGGTGTGACCATGGAAGAGAAAAAAGGGTTTTTTAAACGTCTGGTAGCAGGACTGACAAAGACCAGAGACAACATTGTCTCCGGGATCGATGCAATATTTAACGGCTTTTCGAATATCGATGATGATTTCTATGATGAGATCGAGGAGATTCTGGTGATGGGGGACATCGGAATCAATGCTACTACATCGATCATTGAGGATCTGAAGAAAAAGGTCAAAGAGAAAAATATCAAGGATCCGGCAGAATGCAAGCAGCTTCTGATCGACAGCATTAAAAATGAGATGAATGTGGGCGAGACGGCCTATGAATTTGAAAAACGCAGGTCCGTCGTTCTGGTGATCGGTGTCAACGGAGTGGGAAAAACCACCAGTATCGGCAAGCTGGCGGGCAAGCTGAAGGATCAGGGGAAAAAAGTCGTTCTGGCGGCGGCAGATACTTTCCGTGCAGCTGCCGGTGAGCAGCTGTCGGAGTGGGCTGATCGCGCAGGTGTGGATATTATCGGCGGGCAGGAAGGGTCTGACCCGGGCTCGGTTGTATACGATGCGATTGCCGCGGCGAAAGCGAGAAATGCGGATGTACTTCTTATTGATACGGCTGGCCGTCTTCACAACAAGAAAAATCTGATGAATGAGCTGGGCAAGATCAATCGTATCCTGGAGAGGGAGTACAGCGAGGCATATCGTGAGACGCTGGTGGTGCTGGACGGCACGACCGGCCAGAATGCTCTGGCACAGGCCAGAGAGTTCAAGGAAGTGGCCGACATTACAGGTATCATCCTGACCAAGCTGGACGGTACGGCAAAGGGCGGGATCGCGGTTGCCATTCATTCGGAGCTCGGCATACCGGTGAAGTATATTGGTGTTGGTGAGGCGATCGATGACCTGCAGAAATTCAATGCGGATGAATTTGTAAATGCGCTGTTTGATGTAAAGGATTCAAACAAGTGATGCGAAGTGTTCCGGAGGGTGGCATTAAATGGCTGTCGTAGAAAGAATAATGATGAAAAGAAGGGAAAACATATGCTGACATTGGAAACATTTGAAGAGGCTTCCGAGTGCGTGAAGCGTGTCATACAGGAGACAAAACTGATCTACAGTGAGTATTTCAGCACCCAGACCGGCAATAAGGTCTACCTGAAAGCAGAAAATATGCAGGTGACAGGTGCTTATAAGATTCGCGGTGCCTACTATAAGATCAGTACGCTGACCGATGAGGAGCGTGCCAAGGGACTGATTACTGCTTCTGCGGGAAATCATGCCCAGGGCGTTGCCTATGCGGCGAAAGCGTATGGCTGCAAGGCAGTGATCGTCATGCCGGCCACCACACCGCTGATGAAGGTGAACAGGACCAAAAGCTACGGGGCAGAAGTCATACTCCACGGAGATGTCTACGACGAAGCCTGCGAGTATGCTTATCAGCTGGCAGAGGAGCACGGTTATACGTTTATCCATCCCTTTGATGACCCTGCTGTGGCTACCGGACAGGGTACGATTGCCATGGAGATCGTAAAAGAACTTCCGCTCGTAGATTATATTCTGGTACCAATCGGAGGAGGCGGACTGGCTACTGGTGTATCCACACTGGCCAAGCTTCTGAATCCAAAGATCAAGGTGATCGGTGTCGAGCCGGAAGGCGCAGCCTGCATGAAAGCATCTCTGGCAGCTGGCGAGGTGGTGACTCTGCCAGGTGTCAATACGATCGCTGACGGCACGGCAGTCAAGACTCCGGGCAGCCATATCTTCCCTTATATCCAGCAGAATATCGATGATATCATCACCATCAGTGACGACGAGCTGATCGTGGCATTTCTGGATATGGTAGAAAATCACAAAATGATCGTGGAAAACTCCGGACTGCTGACTGTGGCGGCCCTGAAGCATCTCGACGTGAAAAACAAAAAGATCGTATCTGTCTTAAGTGGCGGAAATATGGATGTCATCACCATGTCATCCGTGGTACAGCATGGCCTGATTCAGCGTGACCGTATCTTTACCGTTTCTGTCCTTCTGCCCGACCGCCCAGGAGAACTGGTCCGTGTAGCATCCGTGATCGCGGAACAGCAGGGCAACGTGATCAAACTGGATCACAATCAGTTCGTAAGCACCAACCGCAACGCCGCCGTAGAACTTACCATCACCATGGAAGCCTTCGGCTCAGAACACAAGGCCCGGATCATCCAGGCTCTCCGTGACCACGGATACGAACCCATTAAAAAAGCCACGAATCTGTAATTTGGTAAACCAAACAGCATATATGAGTAAAAGGCAGTCGGGACAGAAAACAAAGTTCCGCTGCCTTTGTTGTTTGTCTTTAGCCGAAGACGAAAAATTCCAACCTTTCATTGATTTTGACTGCGAAAACAGTTATACTGTTTATGGAACAGTCTCTGGTATCCTGCCCGGGCTGTGATCAAGTGATGTATAGATAGATGGTGGTTTTATGCAAAAGAAAGAACAGGATAAAGTAATTTTTACGAAAGAAGAGCTTTCGCGCCGCGTGAAAGTCCCGATGATCGTAGAACAGGACCTGAAGAGGATCATCAGTGACCGTCTGGAACAGTGCGGACTGTACTACCGGGTGTTTTCCAGGATCAAGACGGCCACCTCCATGGCTCACAAATTCGAACAGAAAGAGTATGGAGAGCAGCATAAGCTGCAGGACCTGGTAGGAGTGCGGGTGAATCTGTATTTTGATGATGATGTAGATATCTGTAAATATATTATGGAGCAGACCTTCGATCTGGTGGGGTGGTCGACTTCGGAGCGGAGCAATGAGGAATTCAAACCCACAAAATTGAATGGCGTATTTCGCCTTCCTAAATATCTGAAAGCAGAGATATCCTCTGATACCTGGGAGATGTTTATCGATGATACCTTTGAGATACAGATCAAGACCATGTTTTTTGAGGGATGGCATGAGATCGAACACGATATGCGCTACAAGGGCGAAGAGCTCTGGAAGGATTATGACAGTTTTTCCAGATATCTGAACAGCATTCTGGCCACGCTGGAGCTGTGTGACAAGTCTATGGTGACTCTGTTTGAGGATCTGGGACATGCTCTTTATAAGTCAGGCAGATGGAGCGATATGATACGAAGCCATTTCCGTCTGAAGCTGGAGGAGGCCTCTCTTTACCCGGAGGTTGTGGCTCTGTTGGATGAAGAGCGGGATCTGACAGACAATCTCGGGAAAAAGCTTTATAAGACAAACAAAAAGACACTGGTAGAGCAGCTGCTGAAACGCAGCCGCAGGATCCCTGTCAATGTAAATACGGTAGTTGCCGTGCTGAATGACAGTCTGTTTCACAACGGCCGTCTGACTGCGATCTTCAAAGAGCGGGACGTCTACAACGACGGGCGGGAGGAGAGCGTGGCAGAGTCCAGGCATTATGAACTGCTTCCGCTGACGAGACACACAGCCTTCCAGATGTGCACGGAAATTGACGGGAACCGCCTCAGGGAGCAGCCGGTGGGAAGCAGGATCATTTTTGAAAAAGTGACAGAATGTATTTACCGCTGGATCCTTTCCAAGTATGGCGGTCTGTTTCCTGAGATGCCTCAGGAGGTGACGACCTTTCATGCAGATATCCTGGCATATCATGTGACGGTCAATTATGACGGGGCAGGCGGCAGGATGAATATGCATGTACGCCATATGGATCCGGAGGTGGGAGGACGGATCTGGTATTCGGAGGCGAGTCTTGAGATCAACGGCGAAGACCGGGTGTATCTGAGTCTGTCCAACGGCTATGCGGAGCCGGAGCGGATTAATGCCACAGTAAAGGAAAAATCGGCCATGTTTTTCAGTTATCCGGGATATTATAAAGGTATCGTGGATAATATCGGAATCGTAAACGGGATCATCTGTCAGAACAGGAGGCGCATTATCAGGGAAGATTGTCTGGATACACTTGCGGAAGTGCTCCGGGATCGCGGACGGATGTTTCCGATCGTACTTATCATTTCCAGGGAGAATGAAGATGGGATGATGGACGAGGAATGGCTGGGGCAGTTCCGTGTATCCGATTTTACAAAGACGATCTGGCGTTATGCGCATGCTCTGACCTGTTATGAACAGGCAGGACGCAGACTTCTGAAGATGATGGGGATGGATGGAGATGCAGAGGATGCAGTTCCAAGACTGTACATTTTCTGGCCGGATGGCACAGTGGACGACTACGGTCCTACAGACGTGAAAAACTGCAGCTTTGGCCGCCGCCTGGAAACGAGGGGAGATGCCCGGACTTATGATCTGGTGCGGGGAGGACAGGCATTTTATCACAAGATCGTTACGGATCTGCGGGACTGGAATGTCTCTGCTGACATGTGGGAAGGATTCAAGCTGGAGATCATGACAGAGATACCGAAATAGAAATTTTTCTTTGTCAATAAAAAATACTTGACAGAATCTGTGTTTTCATATATGATAGCCAAGGTGATGCACATGAATCAGGTTTTACAGAAGACCTTGCTATATGATTTTTACGGAGAACTGCTGACAGAGCACCAGAGAAATGTATATGAAGAAGTCGTTCTGAATGATATTTCCTGCTCGGAGGCAGCAGAGGATCTGGGAATCAGCAGACAGGGCGTACACGAGCTGGTGAAGCGCAGCAGCAGGATCCTGGAGGAATATGAGTCCAAGCTGCATCTGGTAGAGAGGTTTCTGTGTATCAGGCAGAAGGTGGAGCAGATTCAGATGCTTGCAGACCGGTGCGGCGAGCTGGATAAGGAATCGCTGGCGCGTCAGGTGCGTGAGATTTCAGGCAGTATATTAGAGGAGTTATAGGATGGCGTTTGAGAGCTTATCAGAAAAGCTTCAGAATGTATTTAAGAACCTGAGGAGCAAAGGGCGTCTGACAGAGGCGGATGTCAAAACCGCTCTGAAGGAAGTAAAGATGGCTCTGCTGGAAGCAGATGTCAGTTTCAAGGTAGTAAAGCAGTTTATCAAGTCTGTTCAGGAGAAAGCAATCGGTCAGGACGTCATGAACGGCCTGAATCCCGGTCAGATGGTGATCAAGATCGTAAATGATGAGCTTGTGAGTCTGATGGGATCCGAGACGACGGAGATTGCACTGAAGCCAGGCGGAGAGATTACTGTGATCATGATGGCCGGTCTTCAGGGAGCAGGTAAGACGACGACGGCTGCCAAGCTTGCCGGGAAATTCAAGTCCAAGGGCAGAAAGCCTCTGCTGGTGGCATGCGATGTCTATCGTCCGGCTGCGATCCAGCAGCTGCAGATCAATGGGCAGAAGCAGGGCGTGGAAGTCTTTTCTATGGGAGATAAGATCAGTCCGGTACAGATCGCGAAAGCATCCATCGAACATGCGAAGAAGAACAATATGAACATCGTCATGCTGGATACGGCAGGACGTCTTCATGTGGATGAAGATATGATGCGGGAGCTTCAGGAGATCAAAGAGACAGTGCACGTTGATCAGACCGTTCTCGTGGTAGATGCCATGACAGGACAGGATGCAGTAAATGTAGCATCCATGTTTGAAGAGAAGATCGGCATTGACGGCGTGATCCTGACAAAGCTGGATGGTGATACGAGAGGCGGTGCAGCCCTTTCTATCAAGGCTACCTGCGGCAAACCGATCCTGTATGTGGGTATGGGTGAGAAGCTTTCAGATCTGGAGCAGTTTTACCCGGATCGTATGGCATCCCGGATTCTTGGCATGGGTGACGTCATGTCCCTGATCGAGAAAGCACAGGAGACCATCGACGAAGAAAAAGCCCGCGATATGGAAAAGCGTCTGCGCAAGGCACAGTTCGGTTTTGATGATTATCTGGAAAGCATGAACCAGATGAAGAATATGGGAGGTATTTCCAGTATTCTCAGTATGATCCCGGGAGTCGGCGGCGCACAGATGAAGCAGATCGAGGACGCTATTGATGAAAAGAAGATGGCACAGATCGAGGCGATCATCTATTCCATGACTCCGGCAGAACGTTCCAACCCCGACCTGTTAAATCCTTCCCGCAAGAAGAGAATTGCAGCGGGAGCAGGTGTGGATATCAGTGAAGTCAACAAGCTGGTAAAGCAGTTTGATCAGAGCCGGAAGATGATGAAGCAGTATTCCGGTATGATGAGCGGCAAATCAGGTAAAAGAGGAAAGTTTAAACTTCCCTTTTAACATATATAATTACCCAAGGAGGTGAGATGAAATGGCAGTAAAAATCAGATTAAGAAGAATGGGACAGAAAAAAGCTCCTTTCTATAGAATCGTTGTAGCTGACTCCAGATCTCCGAGAGATGGAAGATGTATTGAAGAGATCGGTACCTACAATCCGAACACAGATCCGAGCGAGTTCAAGATCAATGAAGAACTGGCTAAGAAGTGGCTTGCAAACGGCGCACAGCCGACAGAGGTAGTAGGAAAGCTCTTCAAGGCAGCCGGAATTGAAAAATAGGATAGAGGTGTGCGATATGAAAGAGTTAGTTGAAGTAATTGCAAAGTCTCTAGTCGATAATCCGGATGAAGTAGAAGTGACAGAGAAGCAGAGCGGCAAGGCTCTTGTACTTGAGCTGAAGGTTGCTCCTTCTGATATGGGTAAGGTAATCGGTAAACAGGGCAGGATTGCGAAAGCGATCCGTTCTGTTGTAAAAGCTGCAGCATCGAAAGATGACCAAAAGGTGATTGTAGATATTTTACAGTAAGCTGATCTGCTGCATTCCTGAAAAGGGACTGCAGCAGATTTTGTTATTTATGTAAATCTATCTGCAGAGAAGGAGAACTATGAACGATTATTTGCGTGTAGGTGCTGTCACAAGCACCCATGGCCTGAAAGGGGAAGTAAAAGTATTTCCCACGACAGATGATCCTGGCCGTTTTAAAAAGCTGAAGCAGGTGCTCCTGAAAAATGGAAACGAGATGACAGAACTGAAGATTGCCAGTGTCAAATTTTTTAAGAATCTGGTGATTCTGAAATTCAAAGATCACGATACCATAGAGTCTGTGATGGGTTATAAGGGAAAAGAACTGTATGTGACCAGAGCAAATGCAGTGAAACTGGAGAAAGATGAGTATTTTATCGCAGATCTGATCGGTCTGAAGGTGATGCTGGAGGACGGCTCCCAGCTTGGGACGCTGACAGATGTGCTGGAGACCGGGGCAAATGATGTCTATGAGGTTCGCATGGAAAATCAGAAAGAGGTTCTGATTCCTGCCATTCATCAGTGTATACTCAACGTAGATCTTGCATCTGGTGAGATGCTCGTACGCCTGATGGAGGGGATGCTGGATTGATGAATTTTCATGTACTGACGCTGTTTCCTGAAATGATCGAGGATGCACTGCGCACCAGTATCACAGGAAGGGCAATGACAAAAGGACTCCTGTCGCTGCACACGGTCAATATTCGTGATTATTCCGTCACCGGGAACGGCAGGATCGACGATTATCCCTACGGCGGAGGGGCCGGTATGGTGATGCAGGCGGAGCCGGTGATGCGGGCATATGAGGCACTGCAGGAAACCATGGAGAAGAAGCCGAGAGTGATCTATCTGACGCCTCAGGGACAGGTGTTTCACCAGAAAATGGCGGAAGAACTTGCCCTGGAGGAGAATCTGGTATTTCTCTGCGGTCATTATGAGGGCGTGGATGAACGGGTCCTTGAGGAGATCGTGACAGATCAGGTTTCTATTGGGGACTATGTGCTGACCGGCGGAGAGCTGCCGGCGCTGGTGATGATGGATGCCATTTCCAGGATGGTGCCGGGAGTGCTGAGCAATCAGGAGTCCGGGGAGACAGAGAGTTTTCAGAACGGTCTGCTGGAATATCCCCAGTACAGCCGTCCGGAGGAATGGAGAGGGAAAAAAGTGCCGCCTGTACTTTTATCCGGGCATCATGGCAACGTGGACCGATGGAGGAGAAATCAGTCTATTCTGCGCACACTGCGGGTGCGGCCGGAGCTTCTGGAGTCTGTTGAGTTTGATAAGAAAGACCGGAAATATCTGCAGTCTCTCATCCGTCAGGAGACAGAAAACAGGATCACAGAGGAAGAAATAAATTTTTTGTCAAAACTTCTTGCAAACAAAACAAAATCATGATAGAATAAAACGCGTTGTGAGAAAGAGATGGTCCTCTGTTACAGTAATTGTATTAAGAACATCCAGCAGAATAAGGAGGAACACAATGAACGAAATTATTAAGAACATTGAAGCTGCTCAGATGAAAGAGAACGTACCGCAGTTCAATGTAGGTGACACTGTAAAGGTTTACGGAAAGATCAAAGAGGGAAACCGTGAGCGTGTACAGGTATTTGAGGGTGTTGTCCTGAAGAGACAGGGCGGCGGAAGCAAAGAAACCTTCACCGTGCGCAAGTCATCCAATGGTGTAGGCGTTGAGAAGACCTGGCCGCTGCACTCCCCGAACGTTGAGAAGGTAGAAGTTGTAAGACGCGGTAAAGTAAGACGTGCGAAACTGAACTATCTGAGAACACGTGTTGGTAAAGCTGCCAAGGTAAGAGAATTAGTAAAATAATGCGTTGACGGAAGGCCGGAGGAACCATTTTGATGTTTCTCCGGCCTTGTAAGTATCAGTGATTTGAAAGTGGAGCATTATCATGGGAATGAATACCAGATATGTGAAAGAATATTTTTATAAGGAGAAAATCCGGTCCGTGATTGCATGGATCATTGAGATTGCGGCAGTGATTCTTCTTGCAGGCATCTTCTCCTGGTTTTTCTGTAAAAGTGTGGTTGTTCAGGAAGGCTCTAT
>JAQXWO010000181.1 GCA_029225485.1 Lachnospiraceae bacterium | reverse complement strand
TCGATCCGCTTCACCGGTACGATCTCCAGTTTCTTCTTTACCTCGTCAGCCACATCCTTCAGATCTTCCACATTTTTCTCCGGAATCAGCACTTTCGTGATGCCGGCTCTCTGGGCTGCCATCAGTTTCTCCGGAAGTCCTCCTATGGGCATGACATTGCCCCGCAGAGAGATTTCTCCTGTCATGGCCAGCTCCGTACTGACCTTGCGTCCTGTCAGAAGAGATGCAATAGCCGTCACGATCGTGATGCCGGCAGATGGTCCGTCCTTTGGCACTGCGCCGGCAGGGACATGGATATGCAGATCATGGTCTGCCAGCTGCTCTGCTTCCTTCGGAAACAGGGATTTTACCACACTGACGGCAATCTGGACAGATTCTTTCATCACATCTCCCAGCTGTCCGGTGATGATCAGTTCACCCTCTCCTTTCACCAGACGGGATTCAATAAACAGAATCTCCCCTCCTGCGCTGGTCCAGGCCAGACCGGTAACGGTACCCGGCACTGCCTCCTCCATCTTCCGGTCATGTTGCATGCTCTGTCTGCCCAGATACTCCGGAAGAAGCTTACCGCTGACCGTGATGCTTTTCTTTTCTCCCTTCACCAGCTTCACAGCCACATAACGGCAGAGCGTCTCCAGCTGCTTTTTCAGTCCACGGACTCCGGACTCCATGGTGTAATCCTCAATGATCCTCCGCAGAGACTGGTCAGATACCTTCAGCTGCTCCGGCGAGATTCCCGCATCGCCCATCACCTTCGGCAGCAGATGCTTTTTCGCAATATGAAACTTCTCCACAGCCGTGTATCCCGGGAACTGGATTACTTCCATGCGGTTCAGCAGCGGCTCCGGAATCGTATCCGTGGAATTCGCCGTGCAGACAAACAGCACATCGGAAAGATCATATGGCACATTCATATAGTGGTCCGTAAAGGTACTGTTCTGTTCCGGATCCAGCACCTCCAGCAGGGCACTGGCCGGGTCTCCGCTGTAGTCCTTCGACAGCTTATCCACCTCATCCAGCACCATGACTGGATTGGATGCGCCGCTGCGTTTCATGCCCTCCATGATCCGTCCCGGCATGGCTCCGATATATGTCCTTCTGTGGCCCCGGATCTCTGCTTCATCCCGGATGCCGCCCAGACTGATCCGGACATACTTCCTGCCCAGCGCCCGGGCAATGCTCTGTCCGATACTGGTCTTGCCGGTGCCCGGAGCACCCACAAACAGCAGGATCGATCCTGACTGCTTCCTGTTCAGTGCGATCACCGCCATCTGCTGAACGATCCGCTCCTTCACTTTTTTCAGACCATAATGATCCTCATCAAGTACCTGTTCCACCTGTCTCAGGTCGATCTCCGGTACTTCCTCCTTTTTCCAGGAGAGACCCGTCACAAAATCAAGATACTCATAAAGCATCCCGTACTCATGGCTGTCTTTCCCCTCCTGCTTCATACGGTTCAGAATCTTCCGGGCCTCCTTCAGCGCCGTCTCATTCATGCCGGACTCTTCGATCTTCTGCTCAAATCTGCGGACATCTGACACATTCTCCGGATGCATTTCATCCAGCTGTTTCTGAAGAAAACCAATCTGCTTTTTCAGCGCCGACTCCCGGTAGAGCTTATCCTGATCGCTCTGCTGAGCTTCCTTCGCCTCCTCTGAGACCTTCGTGCTTTCAATAAACTCATAGACTGCCTGCTCCATCCGTTCACAGCGGCTGCGCAGCGAATCCTCCGCCATGATCTGATATTTTTCCTCCCAGCTCAGATCCAGATATCCGGACGCGGCGCACACCATATCATTGAGCGAGTTCCAGCGCAGGATAATATTCCTGGCCCAGACACCCCACTGATACTTCTGCACCGCCTGCAGGCATTCTGTGCGCAGCCGGTCATACCGCTGCTGCAGTTCCTCTTTCGAAATATCTGTAACCTCAGGCAATACAGATGCGGCCGCCGAAATATGGCCTTCCTCCACTTCAATATCCGAAATGCTGACCCGATCCTCCGTCTTCATCTGGATCAGTCCTTCATTGTCGATCTCCACGACCTTCGCTGCAAATCCCAGCGGATAAAAATCCTCAGGTGTGATCTCCTTTGTCTCCCTCTGCTGCTTCAGAAGCAGAAAGAGAACCTCCGCTCCCGGTTCCGGTTCCTCCGTATTCCAGTTCCCCAGTACATCCTTTTTTATATAAAAACTGACTCCAGGCAAAAGAATCATGTCATATACAGGTATCGTAATCATAATACAGCCCTCCTCTGTCAGCACTCAACCAAATCGAGTGCTAATCACCGTGTAAAAAATAACAGTTCAAAACGTCTCAGCGCATCAGAAAAGTTTTAAACTGCTATTCTTATTCTATTCCAAATACAGGATTAGTCAACTGATTTAGATAAATTTAATAAATATCTCCGCATATACCGTTCTATTCTATGTATTCATCCCCTGATACTTTTGAATCAGCTCCAGATACTGCCGCTCCACATCTTCAAAAGGTCTCACCTCATAGGAGAGACGGATATGCAGCACAGGCTCCGGCCCTCTGACCATAGAATCCCGTGCAGTGCCAGCAGATATTCGCCTGCAAAGAAAACAGGATATGCTTATGCACACCCTGCTGCTCTTTGATACTCTCTCAGTTTCTGTTTTGCCTCCACTCCCAAGGAACGAGGCACCTGAATCTCCACCGTAGCGTACTCATCCCCCCGTGTGGAAGGATTATTCATATATGCGACTCCTTTGCCTTTCAACCGGATCTTGCTGCCGGACTGGGTTCCTTCTTTTATTTTACAGCTCACATTTCCATAGAGGGTGGGAATGATCGTCTCGCCGCCGAAGACCGCGGTCGTATACGGGATCTGCACGGTAGTATAAATGTCATTTCCTTTCCGCTCGTATCCCGGTTTTTCCTTCACCTGCACTTCAAGGAAAAGATCACCAGCCTCGGCTCCGCCGTACCCGCTGCTGCCTTTACCCTTCAGACGTATCTTTTTCCCGGAATCTATTCCGGCAGGGATATGCACCTGCAGGGTACACGGGCGTCCGCTGTCGTCCTGATATGAGATCGTTTTATCACAGCCGAAAACTGCCTCCTCAAAGCTGATCTGTAGTTTCGCCGTAACGTCAGAGCCTTTGGCCTGATAATTCTGCTGCCTGAATCCCCCAAAGCCATCATCGTCCGAAAATCCAAAGCCGCCGTAGCTCCCGGCTCCGGCTCTCCGGCCGCCAAAGAAATCATGAAACAGATCATCCATATTTCCGGTAAAATGAAACTCCTGATAATTTCCGCCCGATCCCTGACCGGATTGCTGATAGCTCCAGGATCCCCCATTTCCAAAAGGCCCGCTGCCCGGACCGGCACCGCTGAAAGGGCCGTATCCCTGACTACCCGGTCCGCCGGCCCCCATACTGCCATCAAAAGCCGCATGACCGAACTGATCATACATTTTCTTTTTTTCTGGATCACTCAATACTTCATACGCCTCAGTGATTTCTTTGAACTTTTCATCTGCAGCCTGACTGCCGTTGTTCGTATCCGGATGATATTTCTTTGCCAGCTTCCGGTACGCTTTCTTGATCTGTGCTGCATCCGCATTTCTGTTTACGCCAAGGATCTCATAGAAATCTCTTTTCGTTGCCATATATCATCCCTTCTTTCTTCATGATTGATTATGATTCATTTCTGCGATTCTGGTTTCTGAATGATCTGCACATGATAAAAATGACAGACCTCAGCAGATAAATCTGCACGGTCTGCCTTTTCATTCATCGCATATCTGAATTTACGTCTGTTTCATCAAAATCTTGCAGGCTTTCCTGCAGAAGTACATCCTTTATCCTTCGATAGAAATAAATTTCTTGTCCTCTGCTTCCGGCTTCTTCGCATCCTTTTTCGGAATGGCAAGCTTCAGTACACCATTCTCATATCTTGCCTTGATGTCTTCCTGCTTGATTTCTTCTCCGACAAAAAAGCTTCTGCTGCAGGAACCGGCAAATCTCTCTCTGCGGATGTACTTGCCGCTCTTCGGATCTTTCTCATTCTCTTCATGAGAGGTCCTGGCACTAATGGTCAGATATCCATCCTTCAGCTCTGCCTGAATATTCTCTTTCTTATATCCCGGCAGATTCACATCCAGTTCGTATCCATTCTCATGCTCTCTCACATCTGTCTTCATCAGGTCGCTCACATTTGCTTTCTGATAACCTCTGAACGGTTCATCAAATCCAAAGAAATCATCAATTAAATTCTCTCTGAAAATACTCGGCATCAACATAAATCATCGCTCCTTTTTCAAATTCATTTCATCTATTTTTATTCATCGGAACTGTGGGTCTCCGGACCTTTCAGGACTCTCTTTCTTCTCTTATCCTCTTTGTCCGTTCCTTTGTTCTAGATGTAATATAACACT
>JAQXWO010000180.1 GCA_029225485.1 Lachnospiraceae bacterium | reverse complement strand
CCTCCGTTTAAGAGCATTCTGGCAAATCTCATATAATCATCCAGCGTGGATGCCAGTCCCGCTCCGCCGGATTCATATGCCGGTCTTCTTTCCATGCGGTTCTGGATTCCGTCCTCATTCCCCGTATAGGGAATCAGATGTTTCCCGGTTTCATCCTCTATGACATCGTAGGATTTTGCCAGTCTGTGCTGTTTTTCTTCCGGCACCCAGAACGCTGTATCCTTCATTCCCAAAGGTTCAAAAATCTCTTTCTGCATAAAATCGCCAAGCCGCATCCCGGAAGCAATCTCCACAACAGCCCCGAGTATATCTGCCGATAATCCGTAATTCCAGGAGCTTCCCGGATCAAACGCAAGAGGAAGCTCCCCGACTGCATTTGCAAACTCAATCGTCGTCATGGGATTGTCTCCGTACAGGCGCTTTTCCACCTCGTCAAACAGTCTGCCTGTCAGTTTACCCACTTCCGTAGTATCCGTGTATGTAGACCCGGCTGTCATCTGCATCAGATCAAAAAGGGCAGCTTCTCTGTGCACCGGGCGCAATACTCCGTTTTCCAGGACTTTCTGATTTTTAAATCCCGGCAGGAAATCAGACACCGGCTGGCACAAATCCAGAATGCCGCGTTCCACCAGTATCATAACTGCCGCAGCCGTCACCGGCTTTGTCTGAGAATAAAGACGATAGATGGTATCCCGCTCTATCTTTCTTCCATTTTCAATATCGCTCATTCCCTCTGCGAGGAAACAGATTTCTTCCCCTTTTTTCTGAACAAGCACACTCACACCTGCTATTTCCTGCCGATCGATATAGCCGCGGATCGTGTCACGTAAATTGTTTATCATCTCCATGATATCCTTCTCCTTATTTTTAATACTCCATTGTCAGCACGATATCCTGATTGTAATCCCCAAAATGCTTTCCAAAAATGTTTATGCCGCCCGGATACTTTGCATCCTCTTTATTCCCGATCCTTACTGTCACGCAGGGAGACTTCATGAGCTCCAGCTGATCCACAGTGACATTTCCGATCCGCCTGCCATTCAGATATGTTCCATCCGGATTGATCTCCAGCATGACCAGAATCCCATACTGTGTATTCCCGTTTGCCCATTCCGGGGGATTCAGTCTGCCCCGTCTGGCGCCGAAATCACCCGGGCAGGTCCATGTACCTGTATCCAGTCCATTGATCCAGAAGGTAATATCCGATTTCCAGTCTTCCCGGTAAGCCGGAGCCTCTGAACAAATCTCCGCAGAAAGGGTCAGCTTCTTAATCCTTCTGTTTTTCGGGACTCCATTGGCAAATTTATACTCCACATACCCGGAAGATGTCCACAAAATTCCTGCTTTCATTCTATCCGGATAGTAAAAACAATACACTGAATCCTCATTCCCTACAGAACCATCCGCGCCAAACATACCGCAGGTGGGCGATACTTTGCAGCTGCTGAATGCTCCCACAGGAAGCTCCGCGCTGTACACCTCATCAATATCGCGATTTTTTTTGATCAGGTTGATCGTGACATAATCCACCTTCCTGATACAGAGTTTTACCGCTCCTCTCGTCCCGGGCTGTTTCTCCATCCGGATCAGCCCCGCCTGTTCCAGGAGATTCAGATGAAAAGCAGCGCTGGAAGCCGGCAGATCCAGCGCTTTCGCAATCTCTCCGATATTCATGGCACCTTCATACAGAAGCTGCATCATTTCCAGACGAACCGGCGATGACAGTGCCTTCCCCAGATCACATAATGCCCCTATCTCGCTGGCCTCATATTCTTTAAACTTTGCCATGTCCCCTCCTTATCAAATTTCCTGTAATTTTTGCTGAAGTTATTATACTTGAAATCTGCCCTGTTTGAAACAAAATGTCAATCATTTTTTATTTTTTCTCCGGTCCCTTATCAGAATGACAGAAGAGACAACAGCCAGACCAACCGCATTCTTTTCCGCAAAGTGGTTGTACAACCGGAAAAAACCTGTTACAATCACCTTCAGAATACCACACGAAAGAAAGACTGGTGATGTCTTTATGTACTATTTTATTATTAATCCCACCTCCAGTTCCGGTGGCGGACAGAAAATATGGGACCATACAGAGGAAGTCCTGCAGACTGAAAATATCCCTTACGAAGCATTTCTCCTGTCCCGGGACGGCGAGGCAGCAGTCCTTGCCAGAAAGCTCTCCGGAAGGCAGGAGGCATGTACGATCATTGTCATCGGCGGTGACGGCACGATCAACGAAGTGATCAACGGTATCCGTGATTTTTCCAAAGTGACTCTGGGCTGTATCCCCTCCGGTTCCGGCAATGATTTTATCCGCGGTATGCGTCTTTCTTCCTCCCCGGATGATATGATCCGGATAGTTCTTCATCCTCAGAAATATCAGGAGATCAATATCGGAAAGGTGAGTGCTGAAGGAAAAACCAGACGTTTTGCAGTCAGCGCCGGGATGGGCTTTGACGCTGACGTCTGCTATGGCGTCATGCATTCCCGGATGAAATCGCTGCTGAACCGTTTCCATGCAGGTCATCTGATCTACACTGCCGTGGCAGTCAGACAAATGCTGACCATGAAACGTCAGCCCCTTCGCGTCGTGGTGGACGGCAGCCGTCTGATCTCCTGCCAGAAGGGATACTTCACCGCCATTATGAACCTTCCCTGTGAAGGAGGCGGTTTCATATTCTGCCCCAAAGCACAGCCCGATGACGATCTGCTGGATCTGTGCATTGTAGACCGTCTTCCGAGGCTTGTAGCTCTGCTCTGTTTCCCTCTTGCCTATTTTGGAAAGCATACATTTATAAAAGGGGTCCAGATCCTGCAGTGCCGCAAAGTCACTATACAAAATGAAGAGCCTCTCTGTGTCCACGTAGACGGGGAGCATTTTGGGTATTTCAAAAAAATCACGGTACAGCCTTCCGTCCACAAACTGACTGTTATTACCGGCTGATTACCGGACTTACACAGAAAAACATATTCGGGAGGTGTCTGACACGAATCTGAGTACAAAGCAGCACAGAATTTATGATATTACAATCAGCGGTCTCGCCATAATTGCAGCAATTCTGGTATTGATTGATTTTTCAGAGGGATTAAATGAATGGCAGAGCCATCTGGACAGGGACATCCTGCTCATATTCCTGGCAGACTATCTGATACGCCTTTGGACGGCCCGGGATAAATGGAAATTCATACGCACCAACATCTGTGATCTGATTGCCATACTGCCTTTCCATACCGTGTTCCGCCTGTTCAAAGCAGCCTCGCTGGCCAGGACAGCTCCTTTGGCAAATATCATCCGGCTGATGAAACTGCCCAGACTGTTTGCATTCCTTTACCGTCCTTTAAAAAAAGCTCATCGTTTTTTGAACACCAACGGTTTTAAATATGTGGTGTTTATCACCACAGTTTTTATCATCGTGGGAGGTATCCTGATCCATTTTGCAGAGGGAATGAGCTACGGAGACGGTATCTGGTGGGCGTTTGTGACAGCGACCACTGTAGGATACGGCGATATATCTCCGGCCACTTTCTATGGCCGGATCATCGCCATGGTTCTGATGCTGGTAGGTATCGGTTTGATTGGTACTGTTACCAGTACTCTGACTTCCTATTTTCTGAATGCAGGAACAAAAACTGTGAAAAGCAAAACTCTGGAGCATATAAAAGAGGAGCTGGATCATTTTGACGATCTGAGCGAGCAGGATGTGGAAGATCTCTGCAGTATCCTGAAAGCACTGAAAAAACAAAATCTTTAAAAAACGGAGGCGCAAAGAAACCTAAGCTGTTTCTTCACGCCTCCGTCTTTTTATTTCAATAATCAATTAAACCCTACAAACTTCTGTGCGATCCGATACCCCGCGCAGGCGATCTTACGTCCCACTCTGCCCGGCAGATGCATGCCGACTCCCAGAGGAGTCCAGAACAGTCTGCGGTAGATCTCCGGATCTGCATCCTTCAGATACTGCCAGATCTCTTTTTTCTTTGCCAGGGCCTCCCCGGAGCCATCCAGGATCAGCATCATAGAGGTCACGGTCATGATCTTGTCCAGATAGATCAGCATATACTTTTTCAGTTTCTCACTCTTGTCTGAGAAATCCTGAGCTGCCATGACATCGATCATGATCTTGTTGACCCGGATCTGCTGATCAATGCGCTTGATCATGACCTGTTCATTGACAGACTGGTCTTCCCGGCCAATGAAATAGTGATACAGGTTTTCATCCATATAATAGAGCTTCTTCACATACGGAAAGGGCTGAAAGGCAAAAATATTGTCCACATAAAATGTGTGCTTCGGCAGCTCCAGACCGCACTCCCGCAGCAGCTCCGTGCGGTAAAAAATATTGTGCATCAGGATGTACTGTGTCTCATGCATATGACGCATCTCGTCCCAGC
>JAQXWO010000179.1 GCA_029225485.1 Lachnospiraceae bacterium | reverse complement strand
TGCCGAACTCCTTCCAGAAGGACTTCATGGACGGACTCTGATGATTCAGCATGGACAGGAACAGATGCTCTACGGATACATACTCGTCTCCCATCTGCTTCGCCACATCCTCCGCATTCACCAGGGCCTGATTCAGGTACTGACCGATGTAAGGCTGGCCGCCTGCCACCTTCACGCGGCTGTTCAGCAGCTGCTCCACACGATTCTCAAAATACTCCTTCTGGATCTCCATCTTCTCAATGAGCTTCGCGATCAGACTGTCCTCCTGATGAAGCAGCGCATACAGCAGGTGCTCCTGTTCGATCTCCTGATTGCCAAACTGATATGCTATCTTTTCAAGGTCATTCACGGCCTGTAATGATTTCTGAGTAAATTTACTGATATTCATAAACTCTCCTCCTCTCCAGAATCACAGGACAGCACCGCATCCCCGGATCATCATCCTCACCCGTTCATGCGGCAGAAATCATTGTCCTGTCATTTGTTCTATATGTACTATAACATACTTTTTTATAATTGCAAGGGGTATTTTCACAATTCACTGATTTTTCACATGTAAATGCAGTTTCCTGCTTATTATGAGCTGCCTGACAAATGAGCCTGCCGTCCATTTGTCCCCTGGCTCTTATTAGAAAGAACGGTTTCAAAAAAAGTCAGGGGGCAGATTCCTGACTCGAACCTGTCCCCCTGATCCATGGTCTCTTTGCTCTTTATTCTTCTGTCTCACTCTCTGACTCGGATTCTTCTGTGATCACAGCATTCTCTCTCACAAAATCCAGTACCTTATCCTGAAGAAGGCTGGTGCGCACGGTCTCCTCACCGTAAGCCTTCACCAGATCATCTCCTGTATCATAACCATACTTTGCAGCGTATTCCTCACAGCCTGCCTGAAACTCCTCATCGGAGATATCAAAGCCCTCTGTCTCAGCGATCGCCTTCAGGTACATCTCCTGCTGCAGGTTCTGCTTTACTGCCTTGTCAGCTTCCTCATTAAACTCCTCCTCAGTCATACCAAAGAATGACTCCAGGAAATCTGCAAATTCCATGCCGTACATATCCGCATATTCCTGATAATAAGCCGTCATATTCTGCATGCTGTAATCTACCATTTCCTGCGGATAATCATTGATCTTGCTGGTATTGGCGATCAGAGTAAGCAGATTGCTGTTGATCATACTCTCTTCCTGATCTTCTTTCCCTGCCAGCAGATTCTCAGTTACGGCATCTCTGTACGCTGCAGTCTCCGTATACTCTCCGTCTGTAATCTTGCTGACTACCTCGTCCGTCAGCTCCGGCACACGCTTGATGGAATTTACCGTCACTGTAAAGATCACATCCTGTCCCGCCAGTTCTTCACTTCCGTAATACTCCGGGAAGGTCAGCGGAAGATCCACGGTCTCACCGACGGAAACGCCGATCAGTCCGTCCTCAAAGCCGTCAATAAAAGTACCGGATCCGATCTCAAGGTCATACCCTTTGGCAGTACCTCCGTCAAAAGCCTCCCCGTTCAGCGTGCCGACATAATCAATATTTGCGATATCTCCATTCTCGATCTGACCCTCGTCAAACTTCTCCATGGCATCCGCCTGCTGTACCTGGGAACGGATCTCCTCATCGATCTCATCCTCCGTCACTTCCACCGGTTCCTTTGTGACCGTCAGACCCTTGTAAGTACCCAGCGTCACATAATCCAGTGCCTTATACTCCGGGCGCTCCAGAGCCTCTGTCTCTGTCTGCTCCTCTGCCGCCTCCGTCACACTCTCCGTCTCACCGGCAAACACAACTGCCGGAGCTGCTGCAGCCAGACATACGGTACACATCAGTGCCATCATCATTTTTTTTCTTTTCATATCAAAATATCCTCTCTAAAATGTATTCCCCACATCTGAAAAACTGTTACTGTTCATTCCATTTCAGTAACGGGCAAAAC
Organism: Lachnospiraceae bacterium; assembly: GCA_029225485.1. Taxonomy (GTDB): domain Bacteria; phylum Bacillota; class Clostridia; order Lachnospirales; family Lachnospiraceae; genus Choladousia. Next base: position 5,263 of record JAQXWO010000179.1, on the reverse strand, counting down.
CCTCGCGGGACAGCGGCATATGAACAGTAACAAAAAACTCACCTCAGTAACCCTCAGATATCGCCTGCTCCATTATATCCTGTCTTCCTGCATTCTGCAAGTGACAGTTCATGGATGTTTCTTACAATATACGGGGTGCATGTCACTGTTCAATACGTTCCGGCCACAGCAAAAATCCATGCAGAATTTGCGTCCCCACCCATGATTCTCTTACAATCCCCCCGCAGGACAGCGCATCTGAACACCACTCATTTGAAAACCAGCTGTCTGTCTCAGACATATCCGACACGTCTGACCTCGAAACGGACAGCCCTGAAATATATCTGACCGGAAAGGACATCTCATGTCCTGCACCGGCAGACATATTTCAGGGTTGTCCGGTACGGAGACAGCACGGGCGGATATGTCCGGGACAGACAGCGTCGCAAACGACAACGAAGTTTCCCACAAAATCCTTGTATTTTCTATGAAACAATGGTAGAATAAACAGGATTATGAGAACATGGAGGTACATATGCAAACATTTTTAAATGTCTTACTCGTTATTTTACTGATTCTTGTCATTGTCCTCGTTGTGCTGTACTTTGTCGGCCGCAGGATGCAGAAAAAGCAGGCGGCACAGCAGGAGCAGATGGAAGCCGCAAAGCAGACGGTCTCCATGCTGATCATTGATAAAAAGATGATGCCGATCAAGGAATCAGGACTTCCTCAGATGGTGATCGATCAGACTCCGAAGCTCATGCGCCGCTCCAAGCTTCCGATCGTGAAGGCTAAGGTGGGACCCAGGATCATGACTCTGGTCAGCGATGCTTCGATCTTTGACAGTATCCCGGTAAAGAGAGAAGTCAAGGCAGTCGTCAGCGGTATCTACATCATGGAAGTCAAGGGTGTCCGCGGACCTCTTGAGACACCCAAGAAGAAAAAAGGCTTCTGGGCAAGGATGAAGGATAAGGTCACAGGCGCTGAGAAAAAGGAAGCCGAGGCAGCAGCCAAGGCAGCCAAATCCGGCAAAAAGAAAAGCAGATAAATTTTTAAAAGGCAGACGGTTTCAGCCGCCTGCCTTTTCCTTTGCTCTGAGTCTTCTGCTCTCTTCCAGCAGATACCCTCTTGTATTTTTTTCCGGCTGATCCAGCACCTCCATAAGAAGCTTTTCCAGTACCTCTCCCAGCTCAGGTCCCGGCTTCATCCCGTCTCCGATCAGATCTTTGCCGCTCAGATTCATCTGTTTCAGAGACAGACAGTCCTGATGCAGCTTAATGTCCTCCCATATCTGCTCTACCTGATCCAGATAAGCCAGCTTGTCCGGTATGACATCCGGATGCTGCGCCATAATATCCGCCCGCTTCACCTGAAGGAAGCTGTCATACAGCTCAGGTCCCAGCAGATATGCCCCTCTGCGTACTTCCCTGGCAGACAGCTGAGGATACATGGAATGATGCCGTACCAGAGTGCAGACCTTCTGTGTCGTGTCATTGTCAAATTTCAGCCTTTTCAGGATCCGGAATGCGATCTGTGCACTGACGGCTGCGTGGCCGTGGAAATGATCCTTTCCATTTTCATCTGTCGTAAAGGTATCCGGCTTGCCCATATCATGAAACAGCATCGTCAGCCGCAGCACCTTGTCCGCCTGGATATGCTTCATCGCCAGCAGCGTATGCTCTCCTGCCGTATACGCATGATGCGGATTGTGCTGACGCTGAACCATAATACGATCAAACTCCGGCATAATGACAGAGGTGATCCCGGTCTCATAGGCCAGGCGGAACCAGGACGGATGAGGCGATACCAGCAGTTTCACCAGCTCAGTCTGAATCCGCTCTGCGCTGATATGATCCAGTGCATCCGCCATTTCCCGGATCGCATCCTTGACACGCTCATCGATCCGGAAGCCCAGCTGCGCCGCAAACCTCACAGCTCTCATCATCCGCAGCGCATCCTCGCCAAAACGCTCCTTCGGCTCTCCCACACACCGGATGACCTTGTCCTTCAGATCCCGGAGTCCGCCGAATTCGTCCACGATCCCTGTCTCATGGGAATATGCCATAGCATTTACCGTAAAATCCCGCCGCTTCAGGTCCTCCGTCAGACTGGTGGTAAAGGTCACCTCCTGCGGATGGCGAAAATCCTCGTACGCCCCATCGATCCGATAGGTTGTCACTTCATATCCTTCCTTACCGATCATAACAGTCACAGTCCCGTGAGCGATCCCCGTATCCACCGTTCTGCCGAACAGACTCTTGACTTCCTGCGGAGATGCCGATGTGGTGATATCCCAGTCTCCCGGTATCCGTCCCAGAACCGAATCACGCACACATCCTCCCACCACATATGCCTCAAAACCGGCATGATGCAGCACATTCAGCACCTGCTCTGCCCCCGCAGGAATTTCGATAAAATTCATGTTTTTCCCCTCCTTTCTTACTATTTTCTTTCTTATCTGTTTTATCATAGCACAGACTTCTTCCTTCTGAAAGAGTAAAAAGTGAAAAATCTGTGTTTTGCCGAAAAGCTGTTTACAAAGCCATTCTTTAAATGTTACAATTATATGAACAACGCATTTTAACTATGCAGGAAGAAAGGAATTCTTTTTATGAAACGGAAATATGCCATTTTTTTGTTAGGAACTGTCCTTACCCTCTCACTGACCGGCTGCCAGAGCAGTCAGACAGAAGATACAGATACCAAGGCACCAGCGACAGCCGCCGCAGATGACAGCAGCGCTGATTCTGCTGCTTCTGCTGATTCTGCTGCTTCTGAAGATCAGGAGGCCCCTGAGACATCAGAGGAGCCGGAGACAGAAGCTGTGACAGAAGCATCCCTGGCTCCCATCACTCCCTCTGATTATCTGGTCAGCAATGCGGCCGATTATGTCAGGCTCGGATCCTATGACAACATTCCCCTGGAAGTTACGACCTATGAGATCACGGATGATATGATTCAGTCACGGATCCAGGAGGAGCTTGAATACAGCGCCACAGAAGTAGAAAAGAAAAGCGCCGCCCAGGAAGATGACATCGTCTACGGCACCCTTTCCTATTCTGTCAAGGATGAGGATGACTCTGACACGATGGATGATTTCTTTACCACCATCGGTTATGAAGAATACGGAGCAGATTTTGACTCCCATCTGATCGGACTGTCAGCCGGTGACTCCACCAGCTTTTCCATCGATTACCCGGAAGATGATATGATGATCGACTGGGCCGGAAAGACGGTCGATTTCACTCTGGAAGTTACCAGTGTATGTGAACTCCAGATCCCGGAATATGACGAGACGTTCCTTCAGGAGTATACTGATTATGATTCCAAAGAAGAATATGAGGATTCCGTCAGGATCGATCTTGAAAATGAATATGACGAGATCAGCTATTCTGACGCCATAGACACGCTCATCGGATACGCTCTGGACCGCACCGAGTTCACAGGCTATCCCCAGGAGCTCTTTGATTCCTGCAAGGAAGAAACGCTGGAAGCCTATCGCATGTTTGTGGGAGATGCCACAGAGGAAGAAATATGCGAAATGTTCGGCATTTCTACCGAAGATCTGGACGCGGATATCGTATCCACCGTCAACCAGCAGCTTCTGGTGAGCGCCTACTGTCTTGCCAACGATATTACTGTAACAGAAGAGGAATATATCAGCTTCCTCGAGGAAAATGCTCCGTATTATGGAGAACCGGACGCAGCTTCCTTTGAGACAGACTATGGACGGGAGTCTCTGGTCTGGGCACTCTACAATTCCAGATTTTCAGATGCTCTTTATGAAAAAGCAGATATCACAGAAGTTCCGTACGATCCGGATGAATTCGAGACAGAACTGTTTGAGCCGGATGAGCTCGATATTTCCGAAGTAGAGAGCGAATCCATCTCTGAGATTTCTGCTGACAATTAAGATCATGCAGGCTTGTGACGCATCAGATGCAGCACAGGCCATCTTTGGAGGTTGGCTCTGAATAGTTACGATATTTTCAGATATTTTCAGGAAATCGGTCTCGCAGTCTTTATTTGACAGGATAAATACAGACATATCATAGTCTGAATTTTATCCTGTCTCATATTTTATGAATATTTGCTGACTTCTTCGTTGTTTTATGCATTTTTTTGTCAATATCAGAGATTCCCTCTTGATTTTTCTCTTTTTTTATCGTAAAATTGCCACATGTGCCGTAAAATCATTACAGAATTTCCAAGGAAAATTATGCATTTCTCTTGACATGTCTTCCCGAAAAGCATATAATTAAAATGCTGAAAAAGATTTGGTGGTTAATATATTTCACTGGCTATTATAGGCTATGAAAACGTATTCGCTGCTTATGTTCATAATTTATAATAGCTGGTGAAGTCTTTTTAACGGAATCTTCATTCAAGTATTTTATTTTTAGGAGGTACCACCATGAATAAGGGTACAGTTAAATGGTTCAATGCTGAGAAGGGTTACGGATTTATTACTGGTGAGAATGGTTCCGATGTATTCGTACATTTCTCTGCTATCCAGGGTGAAGGATTCAAGACTCTGGAAGAAGGTCAGGCTGTTTCCTATGATCTGACAGAAGGCGCTCGCGGAATGCAGGCTGCTAACGTAGTAAAGCTTTGATTTTCCACTAGATGAATCAGTGATGTAAGCAAGGCGGAACTTTTCAGTTCCGCCTTTTTACATGCTCCATTATTCTACTATTTTAAACACTGCCGTATTTTCGTATACCAGCGGCGCGTCATGGGCAAAAAAGATCATGCCGGACACGGGCGCCTGTATCGTCTCAAGGACAGCCGCATCATAAGGATCTCTCACATAAGCCAGTATCGTCCCCTGCTTCACTTCCTCCCCTGCCGCCACACAGCACTCGAAGGTTCCTGCCTTTGTGGTACGGACACTTTTCATATCGTGATCATCTACCACCATCGATCTGTATCCGCCATGACTCTGATAATCCAGGATCCCCTCCTGAGCCATAAAATTCAGGATCCCCCGGACTGCCTGAACGGCACTCTTTGTATCGATCCGCTCTGTGGTCGTGGTATAGATACTGAATGCCTTCGTATCCCAGATCTGCCAGTTGTAATTCAGGGTCGTCGTATCATAAGGCCTGGGATTTCGGAGCACCACATAGGGAAGGCCGAACTCTTTCGCCTGTTCCACATATTCCAGCCCGGTCTTCATGATGCGCACATGAGGCATGAAATTTCCCGGCATATAAAAAGATGCCAGCTGGATCCCGTTCTCGTAATGCTGTACCGTATCAAAAATCCCCGCAGCGATCCGCTG
>JAQXWO010000178.1 GCA_029225485.1 Lachnospiraceae bacterium | reverse complement strand
AAAATGAGAAAGCCGTTTATGAATGTGGCTATGATCCTGGGTCTGTTCCCGGCATTTATGTCCATGGTGGCTGTGTATTACATTCTGAAAAGTCTGGGGTTGTCTGAGGGAGCAATGATCCGTGTGGCACTGGTGCTGGTATATTCCGGTGGTGCGGGACTGGGTTTTTATATTGCAAAGGGATTTTTTGATACGATTCCCAGGGCATTGGATGAAGCCGCCTATATCGACGGTTGTACCAGATGGCAGGTATTTACAAAGGTTACGATTCCGCTCAGTAAGCCGATCATTGTATATACAGTGCTTACTTCGTTTATGGGACCGTGGGTGGACTTCATTTTCGCAAAAGTAATCTGCCGTGCCAATGCAGACTATTATACGGTGGCGATTGGTCTGTGGCGTATGCTGGAGAAGGAATACATTGATAACTGGTATACCTGTTTTGCTGCAGGTGCGGTTTGTATTTCCATCCCGATCGCGATACTGTTCATTTTCATGCAGAGATATTACACGGAAGGACTGTCAGGAGCAGTCAAGGGCTGATCTTTGCGAAAAATATGGGATATTGCAGAAGGCTGCAGTATCCCTTTTTAGTACTTATATTATGAAAGGATACCAGAAGATGAAAAGAGCAAGCGGAATTTTGCTTCCTGTTTCAAGCCTTCCGTCAAAGTATGGAATCGGGGCTTTTTCAAAGGAAGCGTATGAATTTATAGACAGTCTGAAAATGGCAGGGCAGGAGTACTGGCAGATCCTTCCTCTGGGACCCACCAGCTATGGAGATTCGCCGTATCAGTCCTTCTCCACCTTTGCCGGAAATCCCTATTTTATTGATCTGGAGGCGCTGGTCGAGGAGGGCGTCCTGACAAAAGAGGAATGTGAAGCCTGTGATTTCGGGGAAGACCCGGAACGTGTGGATTACGGGAAACTGTATGATGCCCGTTTCCGCCTTCTGCGCAAAGCGTATGAGCGGAGTGAGATCTACAAAAATCCGGAGTTCCAGCGGTTTATGCAGGAAAATGCTTTCTGGCTGGATGATTATGCCCTGTTTATGGCGGTCAAACAGTGTTTTGACGGCAGACCCTGGAGCGAGTGGGCAGAGGATATCCGTCTGAGATGGGGATTTGCCTTAGATTATTACAGAGAAAAGTATTATTATGAGATCGAGTTTTATAAATATCTGCAGTTCAAATTCCAGGATCAGTGGAAAAAATTAAAGGCTTATGCCAATGAAAAGGGAATCCGCATCATCGGCGATCTGCCGATCTATGTGGCATTTGACAGCGCGGATGCCTGGGCGAACCCGCAGCTGTTCCAGTTTGACTCAGACAATGTGCCCACGGCTGTGGCAGGCTGCCCGCCGGATGCCTTTTCTGAGACGGGACAGCTCTGGGGGAATCCGCTGTACCGCTGGGAGTATCACAGAAATACCGGCTATGACTGGTGGGTGAGACGGATGGCCCATTGCTATGAGATCTACGATGTGGTGAGGATCGACCATTTCCGCGGATTTGACGAGTATTTTTCCATTCCCTACGGAGCCGAAACGGCTGTGGGAGGTCACTGGGAGAAGGGACCAGGGATGGATCTGTTTCGGACGCTGGAGTGCAGGCTCGGCAGGCGGGAAGTCATCGCGGAGGATCTGGGTCTTATGACGCCGACGGTGGAGCAGCTGGTAAAAGACAGCGGATATCCCAATATGAAAGTGCTGGAATTTGCTTTTGAGCCGGAGAAGGAGACTGGATATCTGCCTCATGATTACGATAAAAACTGTGTGGTCTATACGGGAACTCATGATAATGATACGGTCGTATCCTGGTATGAGACACTGGAGCCGGAGCAGCTGGAGTTTCTGAAGGAATATATGGGGCAAAGAGAACCATCAGAGGATGGAATCCACTGGGATCTGATCCGGCTTGCCATGATGAGCACGGCAGCGGTCTGCATCATTCCCATGCAGGATTATCTGGGGCTGGGAAATGAGGCCCGCATGAATCATCCGTCCACCCTGGGATGCAACTGGAAATGGAGGCTGACGAAGGATGAGATCCGGCCGGAATTACTGGAGAAGATCTGTCAATTGACAAAGAGGAGTTTCCGCATGGAAAGAAAAGCAGAAAAGTGAGGGAGAGACTATGGCGAGGAGAGCAAAAACGGTAAAAGAACCGAAAGAAGTTCAGGAAGTAAAAGAGATCTTTGAAGTGACAGAGTACGATCAGTATTTGTTCGGAATGGGGACTCATTATCAGATCTACAAAAAGCTGGGAGCACATCTGACGGAACGGGACGGCAGAGAAGGAGTCTACTTTGCTGTCTGGGCGCCGAATGCGAAGCAGGTAAGCGTCGTGGGAGATTTTAATGGATGGAATGTGAACGCGGATGTCATGGAACGGCTGGAGCCACTGGGAATCCATGCCCTGTTTATTCCGGGCGTGCTGGAGCACAGCCGCTACAAATACTGCGTCACCTGTCAGAACGGTAAGCAGGTCATGAAGTCAGATCCCTATGCTATCCACAGTGAAGTACGGCCCGCTACAGCATCCGTTGTGGAAAAGCTGGAGGGTTATGAGTGGAAGGATCAGAGCTGGATGGCGAAGCGGAAGGAAGAAAATACAGAAGAGAAGCCGATGTTTATTTATGAGGTCCATCCGGGTTCCTGGAAAAAGCATCCTTACAGTGAAGCCAATCCTCAGGGCTTTTACAATTATAAGCAGATCGCCCACAGTCTGGCTGACTATGTTCTGGAGATGGGATATACCCATGTGGAGTTTATGGGAATCGCGGAGCATCCCTTTGACGGTTCCTGGGGTTATCAGGTGACCGGTTATTTTGCGCCTACCTCCCGTTATGGAAATGTGCATGATTTCATGTATCTGGTGGATTACCTTCACAGAAAGGGAATCGGTGTGCTCCTTGACTGGGTGCCGGCTCATTTCCCGAAGGATGAATGCGGACTTGCCCAGTTTGACGGCACCTGTCTGTATGAGTATGCAGATCCCAGAAAAGGAGAGCATCCTGACTGGGGCACCAAGGTATTCGACTACGGCAAAAATGAAGTAAAGAATTTCCTGATCTCCAACGCTCTTTACTGGCTGGACGAATATCACATCGACGGCCTGCGGGTAGATGCGGTGGCATCCATGCTGTATCTGGATTACGGAAGAACGAACTGGGTACCGAATAAATACGGCGGAAAAGAAAATCTGGAGGCGGTAGAATTCCTGAAGCATCTGAATTCCCTCGTCAAACACAGAGGAGACGGCAGCCTGGTGATCGCCGAGGAATCCACGGCATGGCCGAAAGTGACGGATACTCCGGAAAATGACGGCCTGGGATTCTCCATGAAGTGGAATATGGGCTGGATGAACGATTTCCTTTCTTATATGAAATTAGACCCGATCTACCGGAAATACCATCATAATCAGATGAATTTCAGCATGATGTACGCATATTCGGAGAAGTTTATCCTGGTGCTCTCCCATGATGAGGTGGTTCATGGAAAATGCTCTCTGGTGGAAAAGATGCCGGGATATCCCGCAGACAAACTGGAGAACCTGAAAGCCGCCTACAGCTTTATGCTGGGACATCCCGGCAAGAAGCTTCTGTTTATGGGACAGGATTTTGCCCAGAACCGGGAGTGGAGTGAAGAACGGGAACTGGACTGGAATCTGCTGCAGGAGGAAGACCATAAGCGGGTGCATGATTATATGAAGACACTGCTGAAGCTCTACAAAGAGCACCCCGCTCTTTATGAACTGGACTATGAACAGGCCGGGTTTGAGTGGATCAATGCAGATGACGGGGAGCAGAGCATTTTCAGTTTTGTGAGACACAGCAGGGACGGTAAGGACAATCTCCTGTTTGTGTGCAATTTCACTCCGGTAGAGCGTCCGGATCACCGTCTGGGTGTTTTAAAGAGAAAGCAGCATACTCTTCTTCTGGATTCTGCCTGGGAGAACTATGATGAAGGGGAGAATATCAAAGTAAAACCGGAAAAGATCAGCGCAGACGGAAAGACTTATTCCATCGCCTGCCCTCTGAAGGGATACGGAGTGAAGATCTTCAAATATTAAGGTACGGAGTCAGAAAACATGTATAAAAATTATATTTTTGATCTATACGGAACCCTGGTGGATATCCGCACGGATGAGGAGCAGCAGGAAGTGTGGGAGAAGCTGCGGCTCTTCTACGGGTATTATGGAGCCTGCTGGATGCCGGAAGAGATGAGAGTGGCCTACAAAAGGCTGGTGGACTGCGGCGAGGATGCAGGAGATACTCACGAGGCTTACCCGGAAATACAGATCGATCAGGTATTCCGGGCCCTGTTTACCGAAAAGGGCGTCGTACCGTCGGAGGAACTGGTACTCCATGCCGGGCAGTTTTTCCGGGTATTGACCACCGGATATCTTCGCCTGTATGAGGGCGTGCCCGGGATGCTGGAGCAGCTGAGAGCACAGGGAAAGAAACTGTATCTGCTCTCCAATGCACAGAAGATATTTACCGCGTATGAGCTGCAGCTGCTGGATATCGCGAAGTATTTTGACGGCATCCTGATCTCGTCCGATTATGGGGTCAAAAAGCCGGATCTCCGCTTTTTTGAGGTGCTGCTGGAGAAATACCATCTGGATCCGAAGGAATGTGTCATGATCGGTAATGATGAACGGTCAGACATCGTCGGCGCCGCGAAGGCCGGGATGGATTCTTTCTATATTCATTCTAATATTTCTCCGGAATGCAGCGGCCCGGTGCATGCGACGTACGTAAACATGAGTATGGATATGGAGCAGATCTGGAAAGAGGTGACGGAATTATAAAAACAGCAGAGGAATGGAAGAAAATCTACAGCGATCCGGAGTTTGACCGGGAGAATACATATGACGGCCATGATCTGGGAGCAGATTGTACATCGGAGGGTACGGTGTTCAAACTCTGGAGTCCCTGCGCGGAAGCAGTTCTGCTGCATTTTTATCCGGACGGCGGCAGCAGCTCCTGCAGCCGGAGTGTGCCGATGGAGAAGCAGGAAAAGGGAGTCTGGATGTATCAGACAGGAGAAGAACTGCATGGGACTTATTATGATTATGAAGTGACAGTGGACGGCGGGACCGTGAGGACGGCGGATCCCTGCGCAAAGGCCTGCGGGGTGAACGGGCAAAGGAGTATGGCAGTCGACCTGTCCAGAACAGATCCCCCGGGCTGGCAGGAGGATCATGCCCCGGCCAGACCGGAGGAGAATATCATCTATGAGCTTCACGTGAAGGAGTTTTCCTGGGATCCCTGCGGAGGATTTCCGGAGGAGTACAGGGGAAAATACAAAGCATTTACCTGTGAGCATACGACTCTGAACGGCGACGGGGTACACAGCACAGGATGCGATTATCTGAAAGAGCTGGGTGTGACCCATGTGCAGATCATGCCCATGTACGATTATGGTTCTGTGGATGAGGCGGGAAGTGATGAGGAATTCAACTGGGGCTATGACCCGGTGAATTATAATGTGCCGGAGGGATCCTATTCTCTGGATCCTTACCACGGAGAGGTGCGCATCCGGGAAATGAAGGAAATGATAAAGAGCCTGCACCGGCAGGGCTTCCGGGTCATCATGGATGTGGTGTACAATCATACCTATTCTCTGGATTCCTGGTTCCAGAGGACCGTCCCCTGGTATTATTACCGCACCGGGGAGGACGGCACGGTCTCCAATGGTTCTGCCTGCGGCAATGATACGGCAAATGAACGGGCCATGTGCGCACAGTATATTCTGGATTCTGTGCTGTACTGGACAGAAGAATATCATATCGATGGATTTCGATTTGATCTGATGGGTCTGCTGGACGTGAAGCTGATGAACCGCATCCGCCGGGAACTGGATGACAGATACGGGAAAGGTGAAAAGATCCTGTACGGGGAACCCTGGGCAGCCGGACCAAGTGATATGGAGGGCGGCGCCAGAGGTGCTTTGAAGGAGAACCTGCCCCTGCTGGATGAGAATATCGGCATTTTCTGCGACAACACGAGAAATGCGATCAAAGGCTCCGTCTTTGATGTGGACAAGACAGGATTTGTGAACGGAGCCCACGGTCTGGAAGAGGATATTCTGAAAAGTGTGAAAGCCTGGGTGGGGACTGCAGAGCTGCGCACAGAATCGCCGGCGCAGATCATCACCTACATATCGGCCCATGACAATCAGACGCTTTGGGACAAGATCACAGATACGGTGCCGGATGAGACGATCCGGATGCAGATCAACAGGCTGGCGGCAGCCGTCTGTATGACCTGTCAGGGAAATCTGTTTTTCCTTTCAGGAGAGGAATTTGCCCGTACCAAGGACGGACTGGATGACTCCTATAATGCACCGGTGTCTCTGAACCGGCTGGACTGGAGCCTTGCCTGGGAGAACCGGGATCTGGTGGAATACTATCAGGGGCTCATCGCACTGCGCAGGCAGCTTCCGGGCCTGTGTGATAAATCGCCGGATGCGTGGAAGCGGATCCGGGAGGGCTGGACACAGGAGATGGCAGCAGGCTTTCTGCTGGATAATACGCAGGAAGGTGCAGAATCCCGCTGGAGCTGTCTGTACATAGTCTATAACAGTAAAGATGAGGTGCTGGATCTGGAACTTCCGGAGGGAAGATGGGAGATCCTGGCGGACGGGTGCAGCAGTTTTAAATGGAAAAACCCGGAGACTGCGGAGAGTAAAGCGGTTGTGGAGCCCCACAGTGTACTGATACTGGGAGCAAGATCAGAGAGATAAGGAAAAGCTGACGATATGAAATGGATTTATGGAAAACAGGACTGGAAGACACTGGAGAGAGGACAGGAAAACTGCTTTTTGATGACGAATTATCTGGGCGGTTTTTCGTCTATGACCATGATCGGCTCTGCGGCGAGGAATGACCATGCGCTTCTGATGGCCTGCACTCAGGCTCCGAACTGCCGGGTGAATCTGGTGCACCGCATGGCAGAGCAGGTGGAGATCGGGGACAGAGCATATGTCCTTTCCAGCCAGGAATTTGCTGACGGACACCGGGAAGAGGGCTTCCGGTATCTTTCCTCTTTTGCTTACGAAGATACGCCGGTATGGACATTTCAGACAGAGGGCGTGGAAATACGAAAAGAAATGGCCATGAAGCGGGGAGCCAATGCCATTGGCATCCGTTATGAGATCCGAAACAGAGGGCAGGAGGAATGCAGGCTGGTGCTCACTCCCTTTTATCAGTTTGTGCCCAAGGGTCAGGATATGGAGGAGGGACAGGAGCTGGCAGCGGGGGACGGATGGATATCCTCAAACGGCCTGCGGCTCTATATCCGTACCAATGGAACCGTGTCCGGGATCCCGGAAAAGACAGAAACTTACTACTACAGCTACGATGCCTGTGACGGCCGGAGAGAGCAGGGACGGGCGGCAGGGATCCACGAGATCTCGTACTGCGTAAAAGCGCAGGAGCAAGGGGCTCTGGAAGTGGTCTATGAGATGAAGTCGTCCGAAGATACGGCAAAGCAGATGATCGCTGAACTGAAGACATTCAGAGCCGCCCTGGCACAGCAGGCGGGCTTTCGGTCGGAACTGGCGGTGACGCTGTCGAAAAGCGCCGATCAGTTCATCGCGAAGCGGGAATCCACAGGCGGCGATACGATCCTGGCCGGTTTCCCCTTTTTCGAGGACTGGGGAAGAGATACCATGATCGCCCTTCCGGGACTGTGCATCTCCACCGGGCGGTATGAGACTGCAAAAAAGATCCTGCGCACCTTTGCGGCGAACGAAAAGGACGGCCTGATGCCGAATCTGTTCCCCGAGGGCGGCAAAGAGCCGCGGTACAATACGGTGGATGCGGCGCTGCTGTTTATCAACTGTGTCTATCTGCTGTATCAGGCCACTGAGGATGCGGACTTTGTGCGGGAAATGTATCCGGTCATGGAGCGCATCATCGAAAACTACCGGAAAGGCACCGGATTTGGAATCCACATGGAGGAAGACGGACTGATCGCTGCGGGAGAAAAGCTGGATCAGGTGACCTGGATGGATGTCCGGGTGGGAGAGATTCTGCCGACACCCCGCCACGGGAAGCCGGTGGAGATCAATGCCTACTGGTACAATGCGCTCCGGATCATGGAGCGTCTGGCAGATGTGGCTGAGCGTGCCGGGGGAGATTATGGCAGGCTGGCAGATCAGGTCCGGATCTCCTTTGAGAAGCAGTTCTGGATGGAAGACAAGGGCTGCCTGAAGGATGTGATCTCAGGGACCGGTGCGGACGTTCAGATCCGGTGCAACCAGATCTGGGCTGTCTCCATGCCCTTCACCATGCTGGACCGGGAGAAGGAGAGAAGAATCGTAAACACTGTATTTGAAAAACTGTACACGCCCTGCGGTCTGAGGACTCTGGAGCAGTCAGATGAACAGTTCCACCCCCATTATGGAGGAAGCATGATAGAGCGGGATATGGCCTATCATCAGGGCACTGTGTGGGCATTTCCCCTGGGCGGCTATTATCTGGCCTATCTGAAAGTGCATGATTACAGCAAAGCTGCTGTGGAGACAGTGAAAGAGCAGCTGGAGGTCCTGGAAAGTGCCCTGCGGGAGGGCTGCATCGGGCAGCTTCCGGAAATCTATGACGGAGAAAATCCCTGCTCTTCCAGAGGATGCTTCGCACAGGCATGGAGCGTGGGAGAACTGCTCCGGGTCTTTGAAGCCGTCGAAGAAGCCATGGGTACAGGTTCCCTGACTCAGATAAAGATAGAAGCAAAATAGGAACCTCAGATCTCTTTGCGGCTGCAGCTGAGAGACAGAACAAAAAACAAGCCCATGCAGGTCACAAAAAGAACCTGCATGAGCTGTTATTTTTGTACTGAGGATATATATCTTCTGCTATCTCGCTGCTTTGTTTTTCAGCAGTCCATAAAGCGGCAATTTCTTTCCTGTAAAGTACTGGCTGAAATTCTCACAGTTGTAAAACCGCTCTCTCTTCACCCAGTCCGGATACATGCCTCTTCGGTTGTATCGCAGTAAATCACCGGCATAATCAACGTTGAACGTGTTCATAACCACGCCTCCTTTTCCCTTCTTCTTTGTTGGAAAGATTTCCTTTTCCCTTTCCGATCACGATCTCTTTTGTAGTTTTACTTTATACCAATATGGACTTTCTGTCCATAATCTGGTAATCTAAAAACAGGAATCTTTTTTGTACTGTCGATACATATATTTAAATAAGGAGGATACGCGCAATGGCAGTTCGGTTCTGGGAAATTTACGAAGCAACAAAGAAAAAGTACAAACTTCGCATTCTGGCCGGTAAAAACGGCATGGATAATGTCATCGGATGGGTACATATGCTGGAAGATGAGACTATCGTCAGCCGCTTCGGCGGCGAAGAGCTGGCGGTCACTACCGGTATGAAAGCATCCCGGAAGGACTGGCTTCTCCATCTGGTGATGCAGATGAAGCAGGCGGACTGTGCCGGTATCATTGTGAACACCGGCATGTATCTGCAGCAGATATCTGAAGATGTGATCCAGTGGTGTGAAGCTCACGATTTTCCGCTTCTGGTCATGCCCTGGGAGATCACCATCACCCAGCTGGTGCAGGATTACTGTCTGAGGATCATTCTGAAGCAGCGTCAGGAACAGCAGGAAGGCATCATGTTTGAGAGACTGCTGCGGGGCAAAGAGGTGTCACCGGATTTTCTGGAGGATATCGGCAGCCGTTATGACCTGGACGGAACCTTTCGTGTTTTCTGTATGTACCCTTATTATTCTCCTGAGGAAAAGGTATTGTTTCGTCAGGCTGTGCTGAAACTGGAAAATGTATTCGGTATCTGGCAGAACAGCCGGAAAATCAGTTTCCCCTATATTATGATCGATATGCGGGAATTCTACGTCCTGGCGGTCAATAATTGTCCGGAGGAGCTTGTATCCGGTCTGACAGAACAGATCCAGCAGCTGTTTTCCTATTTCTTCGAACGCCATCAGGTCTTTCTGGGCATCGGTCCTTCCTGTCAGGGCGCCCGTCAGCTGAGAAAAGCCCTGGGAAGGGCAAGGATCGCCATGAAGATGGCAAGAGATATGAAAAAGCCTGTAGTGTCCTTTGATGAGATGGGGATCTACGGTATCCTTTTTTCCACAGAAGATCCGGATATCCTACGGGAATATGCTGACCGGATGCTGGGACCTCTGGAAGAGTATGACCGGAAGCACTTTCTGAAACACAAAGCCAGTACGGTTTCCAGCCCATCTTCCGATGATACATCCTCAGAACCATCGGACAGCTCTGAACGTCCCTCCGTATATACAGAGACACTGCGCAGCTACATTGAAAATGACCGCAGTCTGATCGGTGTGGCCAGGGCCACCTATACCCATCGGAATACGGTCAATTACAGAATCCAGAATATTAAAAAAATACTGGGAAGCGAACTGCAGACCACCGACGAGCTGCTGCCCTATCAGATTGCTTTTTGTATCCGGGATATGGGGCTTTGAGATATGTGAGCCGCGGGGACAGTGGCATCTGAACAGTAACCTGAGAAATAACAATTTTCGTACAAAAAAGAAATGGGAATTGTATTCCAGACATATCTGTGGTATAATTCTGATACATTTTTGGGATGGTTTGATATGAAAAAGTGTGAATTTTCACAAAAAGCAAAGATTCCCGAAAAAGCGTATTGTCAGATACTAAGGAGGGTTTTTCGATGAAAATCTATGTAAATGTGAATGCCGGGCGTGACGGAAATGGCTCCGAAGAGATGCCTTTCCGCCATATCAATGACGCGGCGAAGATCGCGCAGCCGGGCGATGAGGTTCTGGTAGCTCCCGGCGTTTACCGTGAGTATGTCAATCCGGTTCATGCAGGTACCGAGGATGCGCGTATTACTTACCGCAGCACAGAGCCGCTGGGGGCGGTGATCACCGGTGCAGAGCAGGTGAAGAACTGGGAGCAGTACGATGGCAATGTATGGGTATGCCGTATCAGCAACAGCATTTTCGGAGGCTACAATCCATATACGACCTTCGTTTACGGCGACTGGTATTTTGCAAAGGCAGACAAGCACACGGGCTGTGTTTATCTGAATGACAGAGCGATGTATGAGACCGCTACTCTTGAGGACTGTATCAAGGGAGAGGTTTATGAGTGTAGCTGGGTTCCGGAGGAATCCATTTACAAATGGTATACTGAGCAGGATACCGAGAAGGATGAGACCATCATTTATGGTAACTTCCAGGGCAAGAATCCCAACGAGGAAAATGTCGAGATCAATGTGAGAAGAGAGTGTTTTATGCCCTCCGAGACCGGTATCGGCTACATCACAGTCAGCGGCTTCAATATTAATAAAGCAGCTACCACCTGGGCGCCTCCTGCAGCATATCAGGACGGTATGATCGGTCCTCACTGGAGCAAGGGCTGGATCATTGAGGACTGCGAGATCTCCAACAGCAAGTGTGCCGGTATTTCTCTGGGCAAGTACCTGGATCCGGACAACGATCATTATTTTACATACAAACAGGTCAAGAGCCCCACACAGATGGAGCGCGACGCTGTATGCCGCGGCCAGTATCATGGCTGGCTGAAGGAAAAGGTGGGCAGCCACATTATCCGCCGCAACAACATCCATCACTGTGAGCAGGGCGGTATCATCGGCCGTATGGGCGGTGTGTTCAGTATCATTGAGGACAACCATATCCATCACATCAACAACATGATGGAGCAGGGAGGTGCCGAGATCGCAGGTATCAAGATGCATGCAGCCATCGATGTGACCATGCGCCGCAATCATATTCATCACTGTACCATGGGTATCTGGTGTGACTGGGAGGCACAGGGCACCCGTCTTACCCAGAATCTGCTCCATGACAATCAGAGACCGGCATTTGCCAAACCGCTCAAGGGCGGCATGATGTCTCAGGATATTTTCGTTGAGGTAAGCCATGGACCGACACTGATCGATAACAATATCATGCTTTCTGATGCCAGCCTGAGATTTGCCACACAGGGTCTGGCGATGGTACACAACCTGATCTGCGGTTCTCTTACATGCGTAGGAGAAGGCACCAGCTGGCGCTATACACCGTATCATATGCCGCACCGCACGGAAGTAATGGGCTTCATGACATTCCTTCATGGAGATGACAGATTCTACAATAATATCTTCGTTCAGAAGTGGCCGGCAGAGGATATTATCACACCCCATGATTCCGATGACGGATTTGATTCTGAGAACCGTGCAGCAGGTACCTGGATGTTTGATGAGTATCCGACCTATGATGAGTGGATCTCTCAGTTCGACTTTACCAGACCTGCAGATATGAAGAAACTGGAGCCTGTACATTTTGGTCATCTTCCGGTATGGTCAGAGGGCAATGTGTACCTTGGCGGCGCGAAGGCATGCAAGAATGAGGTGAACGGCCTTGTGAAGGCAGAGAACCGAAGCGATGTGAAGGCAGAGCTGGTGGAGAAGGATGGAAAATACTATCTGGATACCAATATTTACGAGCTGCTGGGCGACTTTGCCGACAGAATGATCAACACTGATGTACTGGGCAAGGCATTTGAGCCGGAGCAGCCGTTTGAGAATCCGGACGGCACGCCGATCCAGTTCGATGTGGACTATTTTGGAGGACACCGCGGGATCAACGTGGTTCCGGGACCGTTTGCAAGTGCGGAGGACGCAAAAAAAGCACTTTAATACGAATAAGGGCAGGGAATATGTTCCCTGCCTTTTTTGTGGAGATCCAGCTTCTGTGTGTGCTCCTGCCATTTCACGAAAGGACAGAGTGCCGGATTGCATTTTTGTGGCAGAAAATTGGATGAAATGCGAATTTAGTCTTTAAAAAACAGTTCATATTTGTTACACTGAATAAAATTTATTTCAGCATAGAAAGGAAGAGTTGAGTGAAAACAGAGAAAAAAACGGGGCTGCGTGTCGGTATGACTGTTGCCGGGGTGATTTTGTGTGCGATTGCGGTGGGCTTTTTTAAATGCTCTCTTTTCGGGGTGGATCCTTTTCAGTGTTTTGCCCAGGGCAGCTGGGGAAAATTCATGAGCGGACTGTCTTACGGCACTTATTATTTGGGACTCAGCATCATACTGCTGGTGATAGATCTTCTGCTGGACAGGCATTATATCGGTATTGCCACATTTATTAATATGTTTCTGACGGGATATATTGTGGATTTCGCCCGGAATACGATCGACGGCTTTCTGCCAGATCCGACACTGGCTGTGCGGGTGGTGCTGCTGCTGATCGGAGTGGTTGTGATGTGTTTTGCGTCTTCCCTGTACATGACCTCTGATCTTGGCGTTTCGGTCTATGATGCGATCCCGATCATTATATCCAATAAAAGCGGCAGGCAGTTCCGCTTCTGCCGGATCGGCTGCGATCTGATCTGTGTCGCGGTCGGCTTTGCCTGCGGTCTGATGCCGGGTGTGGGAACTCTGATCACGGCATTTTTCATGGGACCTCTGATTGAGTTTTTCAATCATACCTTTTCAGAACCGCTGCTGCACGGAAAGAAATGACTGTGCGGGTATAGAAAGGAGAGAATATTATGAGCAGGAAACTATATGCATTTGCGGCAGCCTCCTCGCTGATACTCAGCGCTGGAGGAGCTTTGGTGTACGCGGAGGAGGATCCGGACTATACGATTGGCATCTGTCAGTTTGCGCAGCATGAATCCCTGGATGAGGCAGCCCGGGGCTTTCAGGATGCGCTGACGGAAAAACTGCCGGATCGAGTGACCTTTGATGACAGAAATGCAAAGGGAGATTATACGGTATGTACCACGATCATCGGGGATTTCATTGCACAGGAGGTGGATCTGATCCTGGCGAATTCCACGACTTCTCTGCAGATAGCGGCTACCTCCACGGCGGATATTCCGATTCTGGGTACGTCTGTCACGGAATACGGTGCGGCACTGCAGCTGGAGGATTTTGACGGTACGGCCGGCGGAAATATTTCCGGAACTTCAGATGTGGCACCTTTTGAACAGCAGGCGGCCATGATCCGGGAGCTGTTTCCCACGGCGGGTCAGATCGGTCTGCTGTACTGC
Source organism: Lachnospiraceae bacterium (assembly GCA_029225485.1). Lineage (GTDB taxonomy): Bacteria > Bacillota > Clostridia > Lachnospirales > Lachnospiraceae > Choladousia. The sequence goes on along the minus strand of JAQXWO010000178.1, from coordinate 12,728 downwards.
TCGGCGGAACCCAATTCTCAGTATCAGGCAGATGAGATGCAGGAAAATCTGGAAGCGGCAGGCTATTCCTGTAAGCGCTACACGTTTTCTGAATCCAATGAGATCTCATCGGTTGCCATGATCGCAGCCCAGGAGAGTGATGTGCTCTACATTCCCACAGATAATATGGCGGCTTCCAATGCACAGCTGATCGCCAATATCTGTATGCCGGAGCAGGTGCCGGTGGTGACAGGGGACGAAAGTACCTGCCAGATCTGCGGAGTCGCCACACTGTCGATCGATTATTATGATCTTGGATATACTACCGGAGAGATGGCCGTCCGGATCCTGGAGGACGGGGAAGATATTTCTGCGATGCCGGTAGAGTATGCGTCCAGTTTTACAAAGAAGTATAACCCGGATATCTGTGAAGAACTGGGATTTACAGTGCCGGGAGATTACGAGGCTTTACAGGATTAAAATAAATACATTTCCTGTGTTTACGCTGATGTATGGCTGTGAAATACAACGGAAAGGATAGTTGCACGATGGCTGTTTTTGATACCATATATTTTATATTGTGGGGTGATCTGATTACAATACCATTGCCTGGCGGAAGCTCATTGGGGCTTCCGCTTCTGGTAGTACTTCTGGTTCTGGCGGGCATTTATTTTACAGTGCGCACCAGCTTCCTGCCATTCAGGCTTTTCCCGGAGATGCTTCGTATCGTTGCAGAGAAACGCAGTGTTTCTGAGAAGGGAGCGATCTCAGGGGTGCAGGCGCTGATCGTATCCACAGCGACCAGAGTGGGAATGGGAAATCTGGTGGGAGTAGTGGCGGCTATTTCTGCCGGAGGTGCCGGAGCTGTTTTATGGATGTGGATCTTTGCGCTGCTGGGTTCCTCTACAGCATTTGTAGAGGCCACACTGGCTCAGATCTATAAAGAGAAGGATCCGCTCTATGGCGGATACAGAGGCGGTCCGGCTTATTATATTCATCATTTCTTCTGCAGAAAGGGCAGAAAGCGTTCTTTGATGGCGGTGCTCTTTGCATTTTCCGGTCTGATCTGCTGGTGCGGAATCAGCCAGGTCATCGGAAATTCTGTTTCTTCTGCCTTTACAAATGCATTTTCTGTTCCGCCGATTTATACGACAATCGTACTGGTAGCGACAGCGTCTGTGATCGTACTCAGAAAAAATGCAACGGTAAAGGTACTGGATATTATTGTGCCGGTTATGGCAGTTATATATTTTTGCATCACGTTGTTTGTGATCGGGAAAAATATCGGTCAGCTCCCGGCGGTTTTTGAGAGAATCTTTGCAGAGGCGTTTGGATTAAGACAGGCAGTATCCGGAGGCTTTGGAGCAGTCATTATGAATGGGGCCAAGCGAGGGCTTTTTTCCAATGAAGCCGGTTCCGGTTCTGCGCCCTGTGCCGCAGCTGCAGCGGATATGAGCCATCCGGCCAAGGAAGGGCTGCTGCAGGCATTAGGAGTTTTTATTGATACGATTGTGATCTGCAGCTGTTCTGCGATGATTATGCTGCTGACTCCTGATAATCTGACCCGGGGACTTGAAGGTATGGATCTTCTTCAGACCGCAATGCAGTATCACCTGGGAAAATTCGGAGTCATATTTATTGCGGTGATTTTATGGATGTTCAGTTTTTCTACGTTTATCGGAATCCTGTTTTATGCCAGATCAAATGTTGCTTATCTTTTTGGAGATAACTGGCTCTCTCAGACCATATACAAAGTGCTTGCTCTGGTCATGCTGTTTGTCGGGGGTCTGGCAGCATATACATTTGTGTGGGATCTGGGAGACATCGGAATCGGTCTGATGACGGTATTCAATATGGCGGCATTGATTCCTATGGCAGGACAGGCATTGGATTCTCTGAAAAATTATGAGGAGATCTGCAGAAAAAGGAAACACAGATGAATGCCAGAAATGGGTGATGAAATATGCGACAGGTGATTTTAGAAAATGTTTGTCATTTTTTTGTTGATTTTATCGGACAAATATGTATAATGTAGTTTAGAAAAGTAGGAATCCTACTTTGGAAACTTGCGGCTTCGGGATATTCCCGGGCTGCTGTATGCAAACATCAAAGAAGTGAGGTAAGAATAAGATGGCAGAACTCAATTTAAGCAAGTATGGTATTACCGGAACTACAGAAATTGTACACAACCCGTCTTTTGAAGTTTTGTTTGAAGAAGAGACAAAACCGGAACTGGAAGGCTTTGACAAGGGACAGGTCAGCGAGCTGGGCGCAGTTAATGTAATGACAGGTGTATATACCGGACGTTCTCCTAAAGACAAATACATTGTTATGGATGAGAATTCCAAGGACACTGTATGGTGGACAACCGACGAGTACAAGAACGACAACCATCCGATGTCAGAAGAGACATGGGCAGTTGTAAAGGATATCGCCAAGAAAGAGCTTTGCAATAAGAGACTGTTCGTAGTAGATGCATTCTGCGGAGCAAACAAGGATACCCGTATGGCGATCCGTTTCATCGTAGAGGTTGCATGGCAGGCACACTTCATCAAGAATATGTTCATCATTCCGACAGAGGAAGAGCTGGCTGATTTCGAGCCGGATTTCGTAGTATACAATGCTTCCAAGGCTAAAGTTGAGAATTACAAAGAGCTGGGTCTGAACTCTGAGACTTGTGTAGCATTCAACATCACAAGCCGTGAGCAGGTTATCATCAACACATGGTACGGCGGAGAGATGAAGAAGGGTATGTTTTCCATGATGAACTACTATCTGCCGCTGAAGGGCATCGCTTCCATGCACTGCTCTGCAAACACAGATATGAACGGTGAGAACACCGCTATCTTCTTCGGTCTGTCCGGTACAGGTAAGACCACACTTTCCACAGATCCGAAGCGTCTCCTGATCGGTGATGATGAGCACGGCTGGGATGACAACGGTGTGTTCAACTTCGAAGGCGGCTGCTATGCAAAGGTTATCAACCTTGACAAAGAGTCTGAGCCGGATATCTACAATGCAATCAAGCGCAACGCTCTTCTTGAGAACGTTACTCTGGATGCAGAAGGCAAGATCGACTTCGCTGACAAGAGCGTGACAGAGAATACTCGTGTATCCTACCCGATCGACCACATCGAGAATATCGTTCGTCCGGTATCTGCAGCACCGGCAGCTAAGAACGTGATCTTCCTGTCCGCAGATGCATTCGGCGTACTTCCGCCGGTATCTATCCTGACTCCGGAGCAGACACAGTACTACTTCCTGTCTGGATTTACAGCAAAGCTTGCTGGTACAGAGCGTGGTATCACAGAGCCGACTCCGACCTTCTCCGCTTGCTTCGGCCAGGCATTCCTGGAGCTGCATCCGACCAAGTATGCAGAAGAGCTTGTTAAGAAGATGGAAAAGAGCGGCGCTAAGGCTTACCTTGTAAATACCGGCTGGAATGGAACAGGCAAGCGTATCTCCATCAAGGATACCCGTGGAATCATCGATGCTATCCTGAACGGTGATATCAAGAATGCACCGACCAAGATGATCCCGCACTTCAACTTCGAAGTTCCGACAGAGCTTCCGGGAGTTGATCCGGCGATCCTTGACCCGCGTGATACTTATGCAGATGCTTCCGAGTGGGAGACAAAGGCTCTGGATCTGGCTGACAGATTCATCAAGAACTTTGCTAAATACGAAGGAAATGCAGCTGGTAAGGCACTTGTTTCCGCAGGTCCGCAGAAATAATTGATACTGTATTGCGAAGCATGATAGAGGCGGCGCCGAAAGGCGTCGCTTTTCTGATTATATAAGGAGATATCTATGAAAAATCAGGAAGTAAAGCATCAGCGCCGTGTCCGGTATTCCGGCACACACCCGAAGAATTACAAAGAGAAATACAAGGAGCTTCAGCCGGAAAAATATGCGGATACCATCTCGAAGGTGATCAGCAAGGGAAGCACCCCCGCAGGGATGCATATTTCCATCTGTGTGAAGGAGATACTGGAATTTCTTCAGATACAGCCGGGACAGGTGGGGCTGGATGCAACCCTCGGGTACGGTGGTCATACGTTGGAGATGCTGAAATGTCTGGAGGGTCAGGGGCATATCTATGGTCTGGACGTGGATCCTATCGAGTCCTCAAAGACGAAAGTACGTCTGGCAGAGAAAGGATACGGGGAAGATATCCTGACGGTCAAGCTGGAGAATTTTGCCAACATTGATAAAGTATCCGAAGAAGTCGGGAAATTTAATTTTGTGCTGGCAGATCTGGGAGTATCTTCCATGCAGATCGACAATCCGGACCGCGGCTTTTCCTACAAGGTGGATGGCCCTCTGGATCTGCGCATGAACCCGCAGAAAGGAGTCAGCGCTGCGGAGCGGCTGGCAGAAATGGACGCAGAAGAGATCCAGGGGATGCTGATCGAGAATTCGGACGAGCCATATGCGGATGAGATCACGCAGACTATCGTGGAATGGCGCAGAAGAGGAAAAGCGATATCCACCACCACGGATCTGAAGCATGTGGTGGAAGAGGCTCTCTCTTTTCTGCCTGTCGCTGAGAGAAAAGAGGCAGTAAAGAAATCCTGCCAGAGGACCTTTCAGGCACTTCGCATCGATGTGAATCATGAATTTGAGGTGCTGTACGCATTTCTGGAAAAACTGCCGGATGTACTGGCTCCCGGCGGCCGGGCGGCGATTCTGACCTTCCATTCTGGGGAAGACCGTATGGTGAAAAAATCCTTTAAGCAGCTTTACAAAGAAGGAGTCTATCAGGAGATATCCACAGATGTGATCCGGCCCTCAGCGGAGGAGTGCAGCCGCAACAGCCGTGCCCGTTCCACGAAGATGCGGTGGGCGATCCGGGCGTGAAAGAAAAGGATGGATTTTTGGATAAAACAACGAAAAAACAGACGAAATGTCAGCGCATTGGAAATGCTCATGTAAAAATGCACAAAATATAGAAGTCAAAATTATGAAAATGAGAGAAAAAGAATAAAGGTCTTGCAAAAGAACTGAAATAGTGTTATTTTTATGTTGTCAGATGGAAACGTTACCGGTAACGTTTCTAAGAACGGAAACCAAAAATCTATGAGGACGAAAGGAAGGCTAATATGAAAAAGAGAACAATTTCATTGCTGCTGACAATGGCTATGGCAGCTACCACGATGGCAGGATGCATCACTGTAAACGCTGAAGAGGCATCTTTTGACGGAACGATCCGCTGGCTGAATTACAAACCGGAAGTAGCAGATCAGATGAACGATGTAGCAGCAGCATATACCGCAGAGACAGGTATCGATGTAAAAGTAGAGACAGCAGCATCCGGACAGTATGAGGCTACTCTGACAGCGAGAATGGACAGCTCTGAGGCTCCTTCTATTTTTATAATTGACGGCGGCAACATGCTGACCACATGGAAAGATTACATGGCAGATCTCTCCGGTACAGAGCTTTACAGCTACGTAGACAATGAGGCTTATGTAAAGAAGGACGGAGACAAGGTAGAGTGCATCTGCTACGTTCTGGAGCACTGGGGCATCATCGTAAACAAAGCGATCATGGAGAAATACTTCACATCTGAGAACAAGTCCACAGAGTATACTTCTCTGGACGATCTGTATACCTTCGATGCTCTGAAGGCAGTTGTAGAGGATATGACTTCCATGAAGGAAGAGCTTGGTATTGAGGGCGTATTTGGTTCCACATCTCTGAAGGCCGGCGATGACTGGAGATATCAGACACATCTGATGAATCTTCCGACCTACTGGGAATGGGGTGCAGATGTAGATACCTTCGGAACCATTCCGGAGTTCACCTTTGAGTATGCTGAGAACTTCAAGAATATCCTGGATCTGTATCTGAATAACTCTGTGATCGAGCCGAAGCTGGTAGGTACCAAGACAGTAGACGATTCCATGGCTGAATTTGCACTTGGCAAATGTGCTATGATCCAGAATGGTGACTGGGCATGGTCAACGATCGCTAACACAGAAGGCAAAGCAGTAGCAGATGAGGACGTTTGCTTTATCCCGATCACTACCGGTGTAGAGGGTGAGGAAAATATGGGTCTGAGTGCAGCAACTACTCTGTGGCTGTGTGTAAACAATCAGGTTTCTGAAGAAGAGCAGGCTGCAGCAGAAGACTTCCTGGCATGGCTGTTCAGCTCAGAGACAGGTAAGAAACTGGTATCTGAAGAGCTTCAGCTTGTGACTCCGTTCACTTCTATGGCAGGCGCTGTTTATACAAACGCTCTGTTTGCAAGCGCATCTGAGATCGAAGCAGCAGGCAAGACATCTTATCCGCCGATATGTAACCTGCTTCCGAGCCAGACATGGAAAGATAACTTTGGCGCAAACCTTCTGATGTACGCTCAGGGACAGATGGAGTGGGACGATGTAGTTTCCGCAGCTGTAGACGAGTGGGCAGTAGAGAGAGAATATACAAATGCCGCAAAGGAATGATAGATTCTTTTAAACTTTGATTAGCTGATATATAGGGGGCTGCCGTAAAATGTGAGAGGGATATACCCTGAACGACATTTTGTGGCAGCCCTTTTTTAAAAGAAGGTAGGAGAAAAAGTTATGCAGAAAATATATAAAAAATATTTTGCCGTATTTACCTTCCCTACACTGATCGCTTACGCAATTAGCTTTGCAATTCCTTTCTTCATGGGATTGTATCTGTCTTTCTGCAAGTTCAAGACGATCAGCAATGCCGAGTGGGTAGGGTTGTCCAATTATCAGTTTGTATTTAATGACAGCGCAGGTTTTCTTTCTGCTCTGTGGTTTACGGTCAAAGTGGCTGTTGTAGGCGTCATCACTACGAATGTATTTGCTTTCGCTCTGGCGCTGCTTCTGACGAAAGGCTTAAAGGGAACCGGCGTGTTCCGTACCGTATTTTTTATGCCGAACCTGATCGGCGGCATCATCCTTGGTTATATCTGGCAGCTTTTGTTAAACGGTATTCTCATCAATCTGGTGGGAGCGGATCTGACCTTCAATGCCACTTATGGATACTGGGGAATTATCCTTCTGTACAACTGGCAGAAGATCGGTTATCTGATGATCATTTATATTGCAGGTATTCAGTCCGTTCCGGCGGATATGCTGGAGGCGGCCATGATCGATGGAGCTACTTACTGGCAGACCCTGCGTAAGATCATTCTTCCGATGGTAATGTCTTCCATCACGATCTGTACCTTCCTGTCTCTGACAGACTGCTTCAAGATGTACGATCAGAACCTTGCGCTGACAGGCGGAGCACCGGCAAATCAGACGGCAATGCTTGCTCTGGATATTACAAATACCTATTACAACCGTGTAGGCTTTGCAGGTATCGGTCAGGCCAAGGCTGTGATCTTTACACTGCTGGTATTCGTGATCGCACTGATTCAGCTGAGAATCACCAGATCCAAGGAGGTGGAATAAGATGAAAGAAAAAAAGAAAGTGGTAAATCTGATCACTTATATTGTTCTTACTGTTCTGGCAGTGATATTTCTTGTTCCGATCGCACTGGTTGTGATGAACTCCTTTAAGAACAAGCTGTATATTTCCGATCAGCCCTTCGCACTGCCGAAGACAGGTACGTTGGTTGGATTTGCCAACTACATAGAAGGTCTTACGAAAATCAAGTTCTGGAACAGTATTGGATATTCTTTATTTATCACGGTATTTTCTGTTATAGTCATTATCCTGTTCTGCTCCATGACAGCATGGTACATTACCCGTGTCAAGGGGAAGGCAACGTCTTTCATTTACTATCTGTTCGTAGGCAGTATGGTAGTGCCGTTCCAGATGGTTATGTATACGATGACCAAGACAGCAGATACACTTCACCTGAATAATCTGGTGGGTATGCTGGTGCTTTATCTTGGATTTGGTGCTCCTATGGCAGTATTTATGTTCTCCGGATTTGTAAAAGGGATTCCTGTGGATCTGGAGGAGGCTGCGCTGATCGACGGATGTAATCCGATCTCCATGTTTGTAAAGGTTATTTTCCCGATCCTGAAGCCGATTTCTATCACTGTGGCGATTCTGGATGCCATGTGGATCTGGAACGACTTCCAGCTGCCCTATCTGATCATAGGAACGAAATACCGTACGGTTCCGGTGGCGATCCAGTACCTGAAAACAGGATACGGCTCCATTGATTACGGTCATCTGATGGCAGTGATCGTGGTAGCGCTGATTCCTATCGTGATCTTCTATTTCTGCTGTCAGAAGTATATCATTGAAGGTATTGTGGACGGTGCTGTAAAGGGATGATGCATCCACACTTTGTAAGATGTTAAAGTCAAAAGATGCCTGATGGGGTGTTCTGTGCTGCACACTCCCACATTCCTGGCGTCTTTGTAATATAAAGGAGAGGTACAGAATCATGGCTGTAGATTATAATCCGCAATTGGGATATAGAAGGACACTTTTTCCGGATCAATGTGATTTTCTGGTCCGCCCTGTGGGCTGGGAAGAGGATGAAAATGGACTGCGCTTTCTGGCAGAGACCCAGAGGGGAAGGCAGGCTGTGGTTCATGTATCTTTCCTGACTGAGACGATTTTTCGATTTCAGATGTTTCCAGATGCGAAGAATCAGAGAGAAGGCAATCCGGTGTTTTCTCCCGAATGCAGGGAAAAAGCAGAGTTTCGGGAGACAGAGGACTGGTATGAATACGGGACGAGTCAGGTGACGCTGCGGTTCCGGAAAGCTTTCTGGGAAATGTCTGTATACAGCGGGGACAGACTGCTGACGAAGGAGCAGGTTTTTGATACGAATGTGGACAACCGGTGGAAATATCTGCCTGTCGGATACGATATGGATGAACAGGGGGATTGCCGGAGCGTACGTGAGACCATGTACCTGTTTTCTGATGAGGCATTCTGGGGGTATGGTGAGAAATTTACCGGTCTGAACAAAAGAGGACAGCTTCTGCACTGCTGGCAGAAGGATGCTCTTTCTACGAATACAGAGGATTCTTACAAGGCGCATCCCTTTTTTATCAGCAGCAGGGGATATGGGATCCTGCTGAATACCTTTACACGCTGTTCTTTTGATATGGGCTTTACCTCCCAGGTCAGCTATCAGATGGCTGCGGAGGATGGCTGTCTCGATTATATTTTCCTGGCGGGCCGGGAGAAGGACTATAAGGGGATCCTTTCGGATTATCTGAAGCTGACCGGTCAGGTGCCCATGATCCCCAAATGGGCCTTTGGATTCTGGATGTCGAAATGTTCCTATCAGAGCCGGCAGGAGATTGAAGAGGTAGTGACACGCTGCCAGAAAGAAGATATTCCGATCGATGTGATACACATCGACGGATGGCAGAAGATGGAAGATGCCGGTACCTGGGAGTGGGACCTGGAAAAGTTCCCAGATCCGGAGGGGATGATCCGGTGGCTGGAGGAGCGCCATGTGCATCTGAGTCTCTGGATCTACCCGTATCTGGTGGAACAGTCACCGATGTTCAGGGAACTGGAGCAGAAAGGCTATTTTGTAAAGAATACAAAGGGCGAGACAGCGCTGTTCTATGCCATGGCGGATGCGCCCTGCCGCTCTGCATGTTTTGATTTCACAAATCCTCATTTCCTGGCCTGGTATCGCGAGCGCGTGCTGCATGTGCTGCGCATGGGAGTATCGGTGATCAAGACGGACTTTTCGGAAGCAGTTCCGGAGGATGCTGTGTATTACGACGGGACAAGCGGAGTGGAAGGCCACAACAAACTCACGTATCTGTATGCACAGACCATCTATGGACTGATGGAAGAGTGCAGAAAGGAAACAGGAAGACGTCCTGTATTGTGGGGACGCAGCGGCTACGCCGGTTCTCACCGGATCCCTGCGGCCTGGGCGGGGGATTCGTCCAGTGCACTGAATAATCATGCCGCGATTTTACGGGGCGGGTTGAGTCTGGCCATATCGGGAGTCGCATTCTGGGGATTTGATATGGGCGGCTTTTATAATACCGGCATGGACGGAAATGAATGTCCCCCGTCGGAAGAAGAATATCTCCGGTCTGTGGAACTTGGATTCTGGATGCCTCTTTCCAGAGCCCATGGAAAGACACCACGGGAGCCTTGGAATTTCTCGAAAAAGGTACTTGATATCGTACGGAAATTTGATAAAATGAGACATCGTATGGTTCCTTATCTTTATAGTATGGCAGGAGAAAGTCATGTGGACGGGGTGCCTGTGCTGCGGCCTCTTCTGATGGAGTATCCGAAGGATCCCACAGCCAGAAGCCAGGAGCTTTCCTATATGCTGGGCAGCAGTCTTCTGGTGGCGCCGCCTTTTGACAGGGACAGCTATGAGGTTTATCTGCCGGCTGGAAAATGGAGAAATCTTTCCACTGATGAGATCATAGAAGGAGGGAAATATCTGGAAGTAAGTCCGGATCTGGAGGAGCTTCCTGTATTTCAGAGAGAAAATACGATCCTTCCTCTTCTGCGGGAAGAAGACAGCCGCTATGTACCGGAAGGACTTTTCTGTGAAATGGAAGTACAGCTGTTTTATGAGCAGGATATGGAAACTGTGTTTTACGACAGCGGGGCGGACGGTCAGCTGAAAAAGTATGAGTTCCGTGCCGTACAGGGACCGGAGAAGAGTCTGTATGTGGATACAGATATGAATATTTCGACCCTTCGTCTGATATCGGACAGGGTATTTGACAGAGTTTATTTGAATGGGGTGCTTCAGTAGTATCTAAAATATATTGACATCGTAATTACAAAAAGAAACAGGCTGGTTACGGGAAAGGGCAGTTATGAATAGAAGAAGTGGCATATTGATGCCGATCACCAGTATTCCGTCCCGATATGGGATCGGGTCTTTTTCGAAGGAAGCATATGAATTTATTGATTTTCTGAAAGAAGCGGGGCAGACTTACTGGCAGATTCTGCCTTTGGGGCAGACAGGATACGGGGATTCTCCCTATCAGTCTTTTTCAACTTTTGCGGGGAATCCATACTTTATTGATCTGGATTTCTTCGTAAAGGAAGGTTATATTGAAGAGTCAGATCTGGAAAGGATCGACTGGGGTGAGGATCCGTCGAGAGTGGATTATGAAAAAATCTACAGGAATCGTTTTTTGATCCTCAGAAAGGCTTATGAAAACAGTCCCTATTGTCTGAATCATGGAGAATTTACAGAGAAAGAAACACAGGACAATCAGGAGTTTGAGCAGTTTATTGAGGAACAGGCAGACTGGCTGGAGGATTATGCGCTGTACAGCGCTATCAAGAATGAGCTTCAGGGGAAAGGACTGACAGAGTGGGAGGAGAATATCCGGCTCAGAGATCCGGAGACTCTGGAGTATTATCGCAGGCAGCTGGCAGACGACATCCGGTTTTATGAATTCCAGCAGTATTTCTTCCGCAAACAGTGGTTTGCGCTGAAAAAATATGCAAACCGGAAGAATATTAAGATTATCGGTGATATTCCGATCTATGTGGCACTTGACAGTGCGGATACCTGGGCACATCCGGAGCTGTTCCAGCTGGATGAAAAGGGATTTCCCACTGCGGTGGCAGGATGTCCGCCGGATGGTTTCTCAGCGACCGGACAGCTCTGGGGGAATCCCCTTTACCGCTGGGATTATCACAAAGAGACTGGTTATCAGTGGTGGATGAAACGCCTGGCAGCCTGCTTTGAATTGTATGATGTGGTGCGGATCGATCATTTCCGGGGATTCGATGAATACTTCGCTATCCCTTACGGAGATACCACGGCAGAGCGGGGATGCTGGATGCCTGGTCCGGGATATGATTTTATGAAGGCCATAAAGAAAAATCTGGGCAGCAAACCCATCATTGCGGAGGATCTTGGATTTCTGACACCTACCGTGCTGAAACTGGTAAAAAAATCAGGTTACCCAGGGATGAAGGTCATGCAGTTTGCCTTTGACAGCCGCGAAGAGGGAGATTATCTGCCGCACAACTATCCCCATAACTGTGTGGTATATACCGGCACTCACGACAATGACACGATTGCAGGATGGCTGAAAAATGTGGCAAAGTCGGATCTCCGCCACGCCAGAGAATATCTGAACATACATACCTCCAAAGATCTGTACTGGGTCATGATCTGCCATACCCTGGCAACTGTGGCGGATACAGCGATCATACCCATCCAGGACTATCTGGGGCTTGGCTCGGAGGCCAGGATCAATACGCCGTCCACTCTGGGGAACAACTGGCAGTGGAGACTTGCTCCGGGGCAGGTGGATGAAGTCCTGGCAAAACGGATCCGGAAGGTGACGGAGCTCTATGGACGTATCTGATACGGTCGGCGATTTCCGGGTTTGACAATTTTGTGAAAGTGACATATAATATACTTAAAAAGACAGCCAGTAAGGGAGGTCAAGGCTCCCCGCCCTGGTGAATATATTTAGCTAAGATATAGCCGCCTATTCTTTACCAGAGAGCAGGGCGGCTATTTCTTATGTATATAATTCAGAATAGATACGATCAGGCTGGCGGTTGCCAGAATTATCATAAATTCCTCATATGTACTCATAAAATACCACCCGCTCCGCAAGATTTGGAATGGATGGAAGCACGTCCCCCGGCTGCCCGGGTAAGTATATTATTTTCAAAGTTCGTCTGTTGCAATTTTACAGCAGATAGCATATAATATACTTAACAAGACAGCCGGAAGATAGAGCACACCTATCCGCCCGGTAAAGAATATTTAGCTATGTAAGCCGCCTATCTTTTGCAGGGACAGGGCGGCTTACTTATTTTTCAGATTCAGAATACTAACGATTAGC
>JAQXWO010000177.1 GCA_029225485.1 Lachnospiraceae bacterium | reverse complement strand
CGGGAAAAATTATGTTAAGATCGGAGAAACAAAGGAATGCTCTTTTCAGTACAGAAAACTGAAGAAGGTCAACAGCAAGTATGTAGTTGCTGTTCGGGCGTATAAAAATGAAAAGGCCGGAAAGAAAACGGTTAAAACAGTTGGCGAGTTTTCAACTTTGGAGATTACATCCTATAAGATCGATATTGAGGAGATCCATGGCAGGTATATTGATACCACATTCACCAGGGATACTACGGTCACAGTTCTTGAGACGGGAAAGAAAAAGAAAGTAAAAGCCGGTACCAGAGTCACTGCGATTAAGCGGACCGGAAATACAAATACATTGATTATGGCTGATGGGCTGAAGGTATCTGCCCCCAGATCGAATCTGTATTTTGGCAATCTTGTCACGAACAATGCCTATTATACAACGGCACAGAAAGAATTGTTTGTAAACAGCAAAGGCTATTCCAGCCCGACGGATTCTCTGATCTGGATCAATCAGTATACTTTGAATACGACAATTTTTAAGGGTTCAAAGGGAAACTGGAAGGTGGTACGTTCTATGCCATGTGTAGTGGGAAGATATGGAAAGACGACGACCGGCGTACTGCGGATCAAATATAAAGTGACGAATCTGTACGGTTCTTACGGGCTGTATTTTACAGGCAGTATCGGATATGGAAATGCTTTCCACAGGCTGATGGATGGAAATACCAGAGGGGCATTATCAGGAGGATGTGTCCGCCTTGCTTCCTCAGATTTATACTTTATGTATATGAACTGCCCGGTGGGTACGACGGTGCTGTCCTATTGATCCGGTTTTAATGAAAAAGACTGCTGCAAAGGGCAAAGGACTCTCTGTTGGAGAACAGGGCCGCTGTTTGCGGCAGTTTTCTGTATTAATGAAGCACAAAAGGAAAAAGATATGGGAAAAGAAAAGCGATGTTTTGTGATGGGAGCAGGAAGCTTTACAGATATGAAGATCAGACCTGAAAAAGAGGATCTGGTGATCGCTGCGGACGGTGGATATGAATATCTGAAACGTCTTGGTATAAAACCGGATCTTCTCCTGGGAGATTTTGATTCTCTGGAGCTTATTCCGGAACATGATCATCTGATTCGTCATTCGCCGATCAAGGATGATACAGATATGGCGCTGGCTGTCGCCTGGGGCGAGGAAAAAGGGTTTCAGAGATTTATTCTGTATGGAGGAATGGGAGGAAGGATCGACCATACACTTGCCAATTTTCAGCTTCTCACTGCTCTTTCCCGAAAGGGATATGCAGCTTATCTGATCGGAGAAGGCTATATTGTGACCGCTGTGACAGGAGGAAGACTGAATTTTCATTCCAGAATGACAGGGATGATCTCTGTGTTCTGTATGGGAGAAAGGGCTGAGGATGTCACTTTGAAAGGGTTTAAATACTGTATGGATCATGGAATGCTGACCTGTGACCGCGCACTTGGGGTCAGCAATGAGTTCACCGGTCAGCATTCCTCTGTTGAGGTCAGACAGGGCACATTGCTGGTGATGTGGAATGAGACAGAAGGTTTGGAAGAATCCAGGGAGAAATGCAGATGAATAAAAAGTGCAGGAAGCGGAATCGTATTGTTTCAAAAATGTGGATGTGTGTCAACGCAGCGTCACTGATCTGGTTCTCTCTGTATCCCCATGGAATAAGAACTGTTTACGCCGGTAAGGCGATCGGTATTTGCGGGACTGTTTTTCTTTTGGGACTGCTTCTGACCGGTTTGACTTCCGGAGAACTCCTGTGCCTGGGAATTACTCCGGAGCATGGAGGTAAAAAGCATATTTTTCATCTGATGCGTATTTTTCTGGCAGGGCTGCTCCTGCAGCTCTTGTATGCCGGATATGGTATTTATTCCGGTAAGGGCAGTCTGCTGAAAGATTCTATGGTAACTGCCGGAATTTTCTGCATGACAGTGCTGGCAGCGGAGCGAAAATCCCGTTGCGTTTCGGACAAGAGTGTGTTAAACTGAGCAATGGCAGAATATATCGGCCTGCCCGGCGGCGGGTGAGTATAGAAAAAACGGGCCTGTGCCCGCATGAGCAAACGGATAAAGGAGAATAACATGAGCAGGAAATCTACAGTATTGATGATTCTTGATGGATATGGATTAAATGAGAAGACGGAAGGCAATGCAATTGCCCAGGCATCTACTCCGGTCATGGACAAATTGATGGCTGAGTGCCCGTTTGTAAGAGGCAATGCCAGCGGACTTGCCGTAGGACTTCCGGACGGACAGATGGGAAATTCTGAGGTGGGTCATCTGAACATGGGCGCAGGCCGCATCGTATATCAGGATCTGACCAGAATCACAAAAGAGATCGAAGATGGTACATTTTTTGAAAATAAAGAGCTTGTAAAGGCAATGGAAAATGCAAAGGAGAATGGTACATCTCTTCATATGTACGGACTGCTTTCTGACGGTGGAGTACACAGCCATAATACACATGTATATGCGCTGCTTGAGATGGCGAAGAGATTTGGCCTTGAGAAAGTATATGTGCACTGCTTCCTGGATGGACGTGATACGCCTCCTGCTTCAGGCAAGGATTATGTACAGGCACTTACAGACAAGATGGCTGAGATCGGTGTAGGCGAGATCGCCACAGTGATGGGCCGTTATTATGCGATGGACCGTGACAATCGCTGGGACAGAGTGGAGAAGGCATATCGTGCTATGACAGAAGGTGTCGGTGAGACAGCAGCGACAGGTGTGGAAGCAGTTGCCAATTCTTATGACAAGGGCGACACAGATGAGTTTGTTCTTCCTACCGTTGTGATGAAAGACGGAGTTCCGACAGCCACGATTCAGGATGGAGATTCTGTTATCTTCTTCAACTTCCGCCCGGACCGCGCCCGTGAGATCACACGTACTTTCTGCTGTGATGATTTTACCGGATTTGAACGCGGCGATCGTAAAAAAGTAGTGTATGTCTGCTTTACAGAGTATGACGTGACGATTCCGAATAAGAGTGTCGCTTTCCAGAAGGTGTCTATCAATAATACATTCGGAGAGTTTCTGGCAGCTCACAATATGACGCAGGCCCGTATCGCTGAGACTGAAAAGTATGCCCATGTGACGTTCTTTTTCAATGGCGGTGTAGAAGCCCCGAATCCGGGAGAGGACCGTATTCTTGTGAAGTCTCCGAAAGTGGCCACCTATGATCTGCAGCCGGAGATGAGTGTTTATGAAGTGTGCGGAAAGGTGACAGACGCCATTACCTCAGGCAAATATGACGTAGTGATCACCAATTTTGCAAATCCGGATATGGTTGGCCATACAGGGGTGCTGGATGCAGCGGTTAAGGCTATTGAGGCCGTTGACGAGTGTGTCGGCAAGGTAGTGGAAGCAGTAAAAGCAACAGATGCCAGACTTTTCATCTGTGCAGACCACGGCAATGCAGAGCAGCTGGTTGATTATGATACAGAGGCACCCTTCACTGCGCATACGACAAATCAGGTACCGTTTATCCTTGTCAACTGCGGAGAGGAGTACGGCCTGAGAGAAGGCGGATGTCTGGCAGATATCGCTCCTACTCTGATTGAACTGATGGGAATGGAACAGCCGGCAGAAATGACAGGAAAGAGTCTGCTGGTACGCAAGTAAGATATCCCATAGCAGATTTTGGGGTCAGATTCTCAATATAAAATATGAGTAAATGTTCAGAGCGGATCTCCTGATTTTGCCTGGCTCTGAGCGGATACAAATACAGAATCCCGGGCATAAGAGAAGAAGGCCCGGGATTTCTTTTCTTTCGCTGAATTATCAAATTATTTTCACAGATTTATCACAAACATTCGGTATATTGGTTTCAATAAATAGATCATATAGCCGCAAAGGATGTCAGTCTGTTTGAGGTTCGAAAGGAGAACAGTAAATGAAAAAAAGATATGTAGCTCTGATAATGGCAGGTGTGCTGCTTACAGGAAGTGCGGCTGGCTCAGACATGTTTGGTCAGTCTGTTCAGGCAGAAGAAGAGACCGAAAAAAGGATTACACTGAATATAGCCGGAGATGACAGTGAAAGTCAGACCGAAGAGGAAGAAACGGAAACAGAGACCGAAACAGAGACGGAGACAGAAAAAGAGACATATGCTCAGATGGATTCTGTGACGCCCGGAGAGGGAGCGATCGTGACGACAGATGTTTCTTCTATCGTAGAAGCCTGCATGCCTTCTATCGTATCCATCACAGAAAAATCAGTTCAGGAGATCGATACATATGACTACGGTGTACAAGAGTATGAGAGCAGCGGATCAGCTTCAGGAGTCATCGTAGCGCAGAACGAAGAAGAACTTCTGATCGCTACCAATAATCATGTGGTTTCCGGAGCAACAGAACTCAGTGTCGGTTTCAGTGTAGATGCGGAGGATGAGAATGATCTGATCGTACCGGCCAGGATCAAGGGTACAGACAGCAGAAATGAGCTGGCCGTAGTAGCAGTCAATCTTTCAGATATCTCAGAGGACGTGAGAAGTAAACTGAAAATAGCGAAGCTGGGAAGTTCCGATGATCTGAAAGTAGGCGAAGCCGCCATAGCGATCGGTAATTCCCTTGGCTATGGACAGAGCGTGACCTGCGGTATTGTCAGTGCCCTGAATAAACAGGTAGAGCTGGACAACTTCAGCGGCGAGCTGATTCAGACAGACGCAGCCATCAATTTTGGCAACAGCGGCGGTGCACTGCTGAATGCCAGAGGAGAAGTGATCGGTATCAGTGTTGCAAAGGAAGTAGGTACGGCAGCGGAAAATATGGGATATGCGATTCCAATCGATACAGCGATTCCGATTCTGGAAAAGCTGGTGAACCGTGAGACCAGAGATAAAGTTGAGAATAATCAGCATGGTTACATGGGAATTACAGTTGTGGATGTTTCTGATGATGCGAAGCAGCTTTATGATATGCCGGCAGGAGCCTTTGTGTATGAGGTAGCTGAGGGCTCGGCGGCAGAAAAGGCCGGCATCAGAAAAGGTGATGTGGTCACAAAATTTGACG
>JAQXWO010000176.1 GCA_029225485.1 Lachnospiraceae bacterium | reverse complement strand
TTCCGAAAAAGAAGAAACAGCGCTGCCGCCAGAATACCGGTGCCTGCCCCGGTATAAAATCCCAGTGTATGTTCGGAGACAGAAACCTGGCACCGGTAAGCAAAAAATGCGGTACCAAGCGTCACAAGTCCCAGAGCGGCCAGGGCTCCCAGCAGGATGTTTTTGCGCTTCAGTTCTTTTCTGAATTCTTCATTTGTCTTTGCCTTTGTATGGCAGAAAATACCTTTCATATGTTTTCCTCCTCCTCATCAAAAAGAAATAAATCCTCTATGGCGACATGAAAAAACTGCGCGATCATGTGGGCCAGCACAAGAGATGCCTTGTACCGTCCGTTCTCCAGAGAAATAATCGTCTGCCTGGTGACCCCCACAGTATCCCCTTTCGATGCATGTTCGAAACATCCCGCAGCCAACCGATGGCTCTGCGGCGTCATATCATTGATGAACTAAAGCCCTCTATAGTTTACGTACCCCTAATGTGATTCGGTCTTTTTAATATCCTGCAAGATCTATTCTTCTGTCATGATTTCAAACAGCGCATCCCCTGTATTGACTTTTCCTTCTGTAAGAAGCCGTACCCTCTGATTTCCTTTCAGTCCGGTGCAGAGAACCGGGGACATCATGGAGGCGGCATTGGCGGAGAGATAGGGCAGATCCAGCTTCAGGAGCGGAGCACCTTTTTTCACATGCTGTCCCTGAGTGACA
Source organism: Lachnospiraceae bacterium (assembly GCA_029225485.1). Classification (GTDB taxonomy): domain Bacteria; phylum Bacillota; class Clostridia; order Lachnospirales; family Lachnospiraceae; genus Choladousia. The sequence continues at coordinate 3,998 of JAQXWO010000176.1, read as the reverse complement.
AAGGAAGTGAACCCTTTTCCTTCCAATGAAACTGTATCGACACCGACGTGGATCAGCAGACTGAGGCCGTCCGGGGTCTTCAGGCCTACTGCATGCATGGTGTCAGCGACAAATTCTACGATGCCGTCCACCGGTGATTTGACCAGCGGATAGGTGGGGGTGACTGCAGCGCCGTCTCCGATCAGCTTTCCTGCAAATACTTCGTCCGGTACAGATGCAAGATCAGCGGCCAGGCCCGTGATAGGACTGAAGATGGTGATAGTGCTGATTTTTCGGGGAGCCTTGTCTGGGCTGTCCGTGTTGGATTCTGCTTCCGTGGAAACGCCATCTGGCATGGTGTCGGGAACTTCGCCGGTCCTGCCAGTGCTCTCATTTCTGCCTCCGGGAGCACCGTCCGACATGGCGTCAGAAGGCTCCTGTGCAGGTGTCTGGCCGGAATGGTTTTCGGGGATCGGAGGTTCTGCCTCTGATGTCATATCTTCCGGAACATTCTCCAGATAGTCTTCCAGACTGGATTTGATCACGGTCACCCGTGGTCCGTAGATGATCTGGACTCCAGTTCCTTTGTGTACCACACCGGAGGCTCCTGTGGATCTGAGAATGTCGTCACGGACAAGCTCTGGCTGATAGACAGTGCAGCGCAGTCGGGTAGCGCAGCAGTCTACGTCGGAAATATTGGCTTTCCCGCCCAGACCGAGCATTATGGAATGTGAAAGCTGATCTTCGGGAGACAGGGCAGAAGCGGGGATCTTGCTTTCCGGCGGTGTTTCTGAATTCGGTCCGGCTGTGTTTTTTCTGCGCGCTTCCACATCACTTCTGCGGTACAGCTTTACTTCGTCACTGTCGTCGCGGCCCGGTGTTTTCAGATCCATTTTCACGATCAGGAACCGGAACAGGAAATAATAGACGATAAAATAACCGATCCCGACTACCAGGATCCATACCCAGCTGGTCTTTGCGTTTCCGGGGAGAATTCCGAAAAGGAAAAGGTCGATCAGCCCGCCGGAGAAGGTCATGCCGACTCCCACGCCGAGTATGTGCATCAGCATATAGGATAGCCCGGCAAGCACGCAGTGGATCCCATAGAGAAGAGGCGCTACGAACAGGAAGGTGAACTCCAGAGGTTCGGTGATACCTGTCAGCATGGAAGTGAGGGCGGCAGAGACCAGCAGACCCTGCACAGCCTTGCGCTTTTCAGGCTTTGCGGTACTGTACATAGCCAGAGCGGCTCCGGGAAGTCCAAAAATCATCAATGGGAATTTACCGGACATGAATCTGGTGGCAGAGACCGCAAAATGATCGACCGTGGGGTCTGCCAGCTGGGCAAAAAATATATTCTGTGCACCTTCGATCGTCTTTCCAGCCACTTCCAGCGTCCCGCCGACAGCTGTCTGCCAGAACGGAAGGTAGAAGACGTGATGAAGACCGAAGGGAATCAGAAGGCGCTCCATCAGTCCGTAGATCCAGGTGCCGGCATAACCGGAGATAAGTACAAAGCTTCCGACTGCAGAGATACCTCTCTGGATCACAGGCCATATAAAAAACATCAGGATGCCCACCAGTGTGTAGGTAAGGGCACTGATAATGGGGATAAAGCGGGAACCGCCAAAAAAGGAAAGTACCTGAGGCAGCTGGATCCTGTGAAAACGATTGTGAAGGGCAGCTACCCCGAGGCCTACGATGATACCTCCAAAGACACCCATCTGCAGGGACGTAATGCCACAGACGGATGCGGTAGCTCCCTCAAGGAGCATATCCGGTCCGCCGTTGATCGTGATCATGGCCTGAATCGAAGCATGCATGATAAAAAAGGCAATCGCCGCAGACAAAGCCGCTACTTCCTTTTCGCGCCTGGCCATGCCGATGGCGACACCGATGGCAAATAAAAGCGGGAGATTTTCAAAGACAGTATTTCCGGCTGCGCTCATGACCTGGAAGACTGCATTTGCCACAGTGCCGGGTCCCAGGATCCGCGTTAGTCCGTAGGTCTGCAGCATAGTTGTATTGGTAAAGGATCCGCCGATGCCAAGCAGAAGGCCGGCAGCAGGAAGAATGGCGATTGGCAGCATAAAGGATCTTCCGACCCGCTGCAGAACTCCAAAAATTTTATCTTTCATACGATCGTTCTCCTCTGTTTTAGTAATAACGTTTTATACTTTCTGCGCCTGTTTGTCAATGGATAAGTATGGCCGAAGAAAGGAAAAAGTATACATCTCATATTTGGAAAAAATTTCCACGGGCTTGTTTATATGACAGTTTTATTGTATACTGAGAAAACAAAAAGAAACATTTTTTACAATGATACAGGACAGGTGAAAATATGAAACGGCATTTTTTTCAATGGGACAGTTTTTCAAAGGAACGGGAAGGCCTTGTGTTTCCGGCAGATCTGCTGGAAGATATTTTTCTGCTCGATGTTCAGAATGAAAAGATATGGCTTTCAAAACAATGTGCGGAGCTTCTGTTTGGCGATGAGGAGGTTCAGACAGAAATCTCATGCCGGACATTTGAACAGCATTTGTCAGAAGAAGGATGCCATGCGTTCCTTCAGGAGATACAGCGCCTGCGGGCAGGAAAGGTCTCCAGAGCCAGCTGTCATGCGGCGCTTCAGAGTAAGTCAGGGGATCTGAGTTCTATGATTTATCTGTATCGCCTGAAAGACTGCCGGGAACTGCTGGGGCATATTTCTGTGGATCTTGAACCGACCAGGGAATATGATCAGCACCTGGAACAGGTGATTCAGAAGCTGCGTCACGCGCAGACGGTCAATGAGCTTATTGTGGAAGGGGCATCTGATTATATTTATCAGCTGGATCTGGTCAATAATGTGTGCACATTTTCATCGAAAGCTCTGGATGTATTACCCTTGGAATCACCAGCATTTTCAGATGCCATGAATCGTATACTGTCCTTTATTATTCAGGAAGACCGTCAGATCTTTCTGGATTCCTTTATACCGTTTTTGACAGGGAAGTCAGATCGTCATAGAGCAGAGTACCGCGTACTCACCAAACAGGGTAACATTATGTGGATCTCCTGTCAGGGAAAAGGGATTCATGATGACCAGGGAAGACCGGTCATGATAGCGGGATCTCTTCTGGATATCACGGAACAGAAAAAGCACGAAGAAGAGATCAATCACATGCTGTATTATGATATGCTCACCGGATTGAAGAATCGTCTCTGCTTCGAAAAGGATATGGAGGAACGAAAGAAAGAACCAGGCGCCAGAGGATGCCTTCTGTATATGGATATCCGTCGATTCAAACTTTACAATGAGATGTTCGGTCACAGTTTTGGGGATAAAGTTCTGAAAGAGTTTTCTTATATGCTGAACCTGTATTTTTCAAATGCTGCCGGCATTTATCGATACAGCGGTGATGAATTCCTGGTTCATCTGCATGAGACGGACAGAAGCAGAATTATGGCTCGGCTGATGCCTTTTATGTCTGTTCTGAAAAAAATCAGGGAACTGGATGGACACAGTCTGTATCTCAATACCTGTATAGCAGTTGTTCTTTACCCGGAGCACGGGTATACTGTGGAAGAACTGATGAATCATGCCAACCAGTGTCTGTACCGTATGAATCGTGAAGGAAAGGAAGAAATCAGTTTTTTTGCCGGTCAGACAGACAGTATTTCCCGTCAGTTTCTGCTGGAAAATGAACTTCGCAAAGATGTGGAGAACAATTTCAGGCATTTGCGTGTGGTCTTTCAGCCGATTGTCCGTCTGAAAGGGGATCGGTCGGGATGGATCGGAGCGGAGACTCTGCTGCGATATTCCAATCCTGCGTTTTCGGATCTGGAACAGATGGAAATGATACGGACACTTGAGTATTCCGGACTGATCATTCCGATTGGAAGATGGGTGCTTGCCCGGGCCATACATGAGTGCAGCAGATGGAATCATGCGGGAAATAACAGCATTGTGCATGTAAATATTGCAGCGCAGCAGGTGTCGGATGTCGGGCTGGTGAAATATATCCGGGAAAAATGTG
>JAQXWO010000175.1 GCA_029225485.1 Lachnospiraceae bacterium | reverse complement strand
AGATCCTGGTGATCCGTCCGTTGGCAATGTGCTTGCGCAGCAGCATACAGAAGTTCGGCGCCGTCATGGGGCTGGGCTTATTCACAGAAGTCAGATAGATCAGAGGAAGACTGGCTCCCGCCGAGAGCAGCAGCCGCTGCTGACCGCGCTGTCCCTTGATCGTCAGAAGCAGCTCATCTGCCTCCGGCTGAGCAATCTTGCTGATGCGTCCGTTTAAAATGGTTTCGTTTAATTCATGTACTATATTAGATATCACAATTCCGTCAAGTGCCATAAAAAATCTCCGTTTCTCGTAAAATTATAAAGAATAGTTTACCACACCTCAGAAGAAAAAACAATTCCGCATTGACTGTATCCCCCCGATGGATTATAATTACTCAATATGGATAATTATGCCGTGAAAGGTTTTACATTGATAAAATACGGGACCGACAGGCGGAGAGGACAGTAATATGATAAAGAGCATGACAGGCTTTGGACGGTGTGAGTGTCACCAGGGTGATAAAAAGTTTACCGTGGAGATGAAGGCAGTGAATCACCGTTATTTTGATGTGACGATCAAGATGCCAAAGAAGTTCGGATTTTTTGAAGCAGCGATTAGGAATCTTCTGAAGCAGTATGTACAGCGCGGCAAGCTGGACTTGTTTATTACCTATGAGGATTTTGCAGAGGAGAATACTTCCCTGAAGTATAATGAGCATCTGGCCGGGGAGTATCTGAATTATTATCGTCAGATGGCGGAAACATTCGGGCTGGAGAATGATATCAGAGTATCCGCGCTGGGCAGATGTCCGGATGTATTTGTGATGGAGGAGCAGGATATTGACGAGCAGGAGATCTGGGCAGTGCTGGAGCAGGCTCTGAAGGGAGCCTGTGAACAGTTTGTAGCTTCCAGGATCAAAGAAGGAGAAGCACTGAAAACAGATTTACTTGACAAACTCCGCGGAATGTTGGAAAATGTAGCTCTGATAGAAACAAGATACCCCCAGATCGTAGCGGAATACCGCCAGAAGCTGGAGGAAAAAGTAAAAGAACTGCTTGCGGATACGCAGATGGATGAAGGCCGTATTGCGGCGGAGGTGGTGCTCTTTGCAGATAAAATCTGCACGGATGAAGAGACGGTAAGGCTTCGCAGCCATATCGAGACCATGGCTGCAGCGCTGGAAGCAGGAGGAAGTATCGGCCGCAAACTGGACTTTATCGCCCAGGAGATGAATCGCGAGGCCAATACGATCCTCTCTAAAGCCAACGACCTGGAGACCTCCAACATCGCCATCGACCTGAAAACCGAAATCGAAAAAGTAAGGGAACAGATTCAAAATATTGAATAACAGTTCAGAGCAGCAGCAAAATGATAGGAAAGTCCGAGCAGGTTTACCTGCAGAGGACTTGCGTATCATTTTGGGATGGGCGGATTTCAGCAAAATGATAGGAAAGTCAGGTATCTATTATGTCAGGACTTGTGAATATCGGATTTGGCAACATGATTAATTCGGAGAAGGTGATCGCTGTGGTAAATCCGGACGCTGCCCCTGTGAAGCGGATGGTGCAGAATGCCCGGGAGGCGCAGCGTGTCATTGATGCCACACAGGGCAGACGGACGAAATCGGTGATCATGATGGAGAATGGTCAGATCGTACTGTCGGCGATGCAGCCGGATACGATTGCCAGGAGATTTACGGCAGTACTTCTGCCTGAGCAGGAGATGAAGGGAGACGAATCATGAACAGAAAAGGGATTCTTGTCGTAGTGTCAGGTTTTTCAGGTGTCGGAAAAGGGACTCTGATGAAGCTTCTGACGGAAAGATACAGCCAGTATGCGCTTTCTATTTCAGCGACGACGCGTAAGCCCAGACCGGGTGAGGTCGATGGCCGGGAGTATTTTTTTAAGTCCCGGGAGGAGTTTGAGGGATTGATCGCAGCTGATCAGCTGATTGAGTATGCATCCTACTGTGATAATTATTACGGTACACCGAGAGAGTATGTGGAGACGCAGATGGCTGAGGGACGGGATGTGATTCTGGAGATCGAGATCCAGGGCGCCCTGAAAGTCAGGGAGCAGTATCCGGATGCGCTGCTGCTGTTTGTGATGCCGCCGGATGCCGGGACGCTGGAGAAGAGGCTGAGAGACCGTGGTTCTGAGGATGAGGAGGTCATCCGAAGAAGGCTTGCCAGAGCTGTGGAGGAATCAGAGTACGCTCCGGAATATGAATATATGATTATTAATGATGACCTTGAGCAGAGCATGGAAAATGTGCATCGCCTGATCGAGAGTCAGCATAATAAAATAAACAGAAACATGGATTTTGTAAAAGAAATCCAGTCTGAACTGAAGGATATTGCGAAAGGAGAATAAATCATGTTACATCCATCTTACACAGATTTAATGAAAGTAGTAAACAGCGGGGTTGAGCCGGGAGAGACTCCGGTAGTCAACAGCCGTTATTCTATCGTGCTTGCCACAGCGAAGCGCGCGCGTCAGATCATTGCCAGACAGTCTTCCGGCGATCTGAATGTGATGCAGGTGTCAAAGCCCCTTTCCAAGGCGGTCAAGGAACTGAATGAAGGGAAGATCAAGATTCTTCCGCCGGATCCTCAGCCGGAGGAGAATGAGGACTGATATCTGGAGAAAGAATTCATCTATCTCTGATGGAGAACCGCTTTTCCGACGGTACAGGAGGTAAGAATGAAAGAAATAAGAGAATTCCGGAAAAGCTATATTCTGGTATCCGCCTTGTATGTAGTGCTGGGAGCTGTGCTTCTCATCTGGCCGGACATATCGGTGCAGATGATCTGCTACGTGCTTGGCTTTGCCATGATCGTGATCGGTATCACGTATGGTATTATTTATTTTACGAAGGATAATCTGACCGGTGTGCTGCAGATGGATCTGGTGATCGGTATTGTGTCCGCGGCGTTTGGCGTATTCATTTTGCTGAATCAGTCTTTTCTTCAGTCTGTGCTTCCCTTTGCCATGGGTATCATCCTTTTGCTGGGAGCAGTGGTGAAGCTTCAGAATTCTATCAATATGAAACGTCTGAAGTTCAGACGCTGGTACGGCATTCTGATCTGTGCGCTGATTCTGGCTGGTCTCGGCATAGGACTTCTGATCAATCCTTTTGAATCAGAGCACTGGATGGTAGTCTATATCGGAGGCAGCCTGATCTTTGACGGACTGGTCAATCTGATCAGCATGATCTGTATTCTGACCCGTGTGAAAAAGCTGAAAAAGCTGCAGGATGCAAATCCGGACCGGGTGGTGGATCCGTCGGAACTGGTGCTGCCCGGAAAAAATTCAGAGCATACGGCCGTGGATTATCCGGCTGACAAAAAGTAGGAGCATTTCATGAAGATATTATTTATTTCCCTCGGCTGTGACAAGAATCTGGTGGACTCCGAGGAGATGCTTGGTTTGCTGGGCAGCAGGGGCTATACATTTACGGATGATGAGACAGAAGCAGATGTCATAGTGATCAATACCTGCTGCTTTATCAATGACGCAAAAGAGGAAAGTATCCAGACCATTCTGGAGATGGCGGAATACAAAAAGTCCGGCAGCTGCAAAGCGCTGATCGTGACGGGATGTCTTGCCCAGCGTTATCGTCAGGAGATCCTGGATGAGATCGAGGAAGTGGACGAGGTTCTGGGTACTACTGCATATGAAAAGGTAGCAGATGCTATCGAGACAGCCCTTCAGGGTAAAAGAAGTGTGGAGCTGGAGGAGCTCTCCGTGCTTCCTGCACCTACGGAGCACAGGATGCTGACCACCGGCGGTTATTACGCTTATCTGAAGATCGCAGAGGGCTGCAATAAGTGCTGTACCTACTGCATCATTCCCAAAATCCGCGGCAGATACCGCAGTGTTCCCATGGAAAAGCTGCTGGATCAGGCCAGGATGCTGGCTGAGCAGGGGGTAAAGGAACTGATTCTGGTGGCACAGGAGACGACACTTTACGGTGTGGATCTGTATGGCGCCAAGTCCCTGCATCTGCTGCTGGAGGGATTGTGCAGGATCAGCGGTTTGCGCTGGATCCGGATCTTATACTGTTATCCGGAGGAGATCTATCCGGAACTGATCCAGACGATCAAGCGGGAGCCGAAGATATGTCATTATCTGGATCTGCCGATCCAGCATGCGTCTGACCGTATCCTGAAGCGGATGGGAAGACGTACATCCAAAGAAGATCTTATACGGATCGTGGAGACTCTGAGAGAAGAGATCCCGGACATTGTACTTCGGACGACGCTGATTACCGGATTCCCCGGTGAGACGGTGCAGGATCATGAAGAACTGATGGAGTTTGTGGATCAGATGGAATTCGACCGCCTCGGTGTGTTTACTTATTCTCAGGAAGAGGATACTCCTGCCGCTTCTATGCCGGATCAGGTGGATGAAGAGACGAAGCTGGATCGTCAGGAAGAACTGATGGAACTGCAGCAGGAGATTGCTTTTGACCGCGGAGAACAGATGAGGGGACGCATCGTCGAAGCGATGATCGAGGGCCAGGTATCCGGAGAGGATGTCTATGTGGCGCGGACATATGGAGATGCGCCGAATGTTGACGGGCTGCTGTTCGTGCATACACAGGAAACGCTGATGTCAGGTGATTTTGCCAGGGTCCGGATTACCGGTGCCTCGGAATATGATTTGATAGGAGAGATTGCAGATGAATTTACCGAATAAGCTTACCGTACTGCGTGTGATCATGGTTCCGTTTTTTGTCTTTTTCATGCTCTGGGATGGGTTTGGAGATACTGGAAAATACGTTGCTGTAGTATTGTTTATTCTGGCCAGTATGACGGACTGGCTGGACGGGTATCTTGCAAGAAAAAATCATCTGGTCACGGATTTCGGGAAATTTATGGATCCGATCGCGGATAAGCTGCTGGTATGCTCCGCTTTGATCTGTCTTGTGGAAAAGCAGCTTCTGGCCGGTTGGATCGTTATCATCATCATCGGAAGAGAATTCATCATCAGCGGATTTCGCCTGGTGGCTTCCGATAAGGGTGTGGTCATTGCAGCCAGCTACTGGGGGAAATTCAAGACCGTTTCTCAGATGTTGATGGTGATCCTTCTGATTCTTGACCTGGGTGGTGTATTCCAGGTGCTGGCCCAGATCCTTGTATGGGTGGCACTGGCTCTTACCGTTATTTCTCTGATTGATTATCTGGTGAAAAACTGGAAGATCATGGAAGGTGGATTGTAAAAAGCGAAAGTGTGACATTTGAGAAAGGATCGTGGTCAGGATGCCGGAAAATCAGAAAGAGATTCAGATTCAGAAAATCAGACAGAGCAGTGAGCGTCTGGTGTCAGATCTGAAACGGCTGAACAGGACGATTACCGCAGTGGAATCCTGCACCGGCGGTATGGTGGCTGCATCGCTTACTTCAGTTGCCGGCAGTTCTTCTGTCTTTCAGAGAAGCTTTGTCACTTATTGCGACCAGGCCAAACATGATCTGGCAGGAGTAAGGAAAAAGACGCTGCGCAGACATACGGCAGTCAGTCCTGAGACGGCTGCGGAGATGGCAAAAGGCGGCGCCAGGAGAGCAAAGGCGGATATTTGCATTTCTGTCACCGGTTATGCGGGACCTCCCTCAGGAGATGAATCCGAAGAAGCGGGACTCGTTTATATCGGTTGCCGGTGCAAAAAGAAAACAAAAGTGAAAGAATTTCATTTTGACGGAGACCGTGAGGCGGTTCGGCTGGCGGCCTGTGCAGAGGCGCTGGCTATGGCAGAAAAAGCATTAAAAAAATGGGAAACCCATTGATAGATAACAGCCACAGACATTGGTTCTGTGGCTGATCTTTTTACCGGCTGAACTGGCGAAACTGCCGGATCAGCCCGCAAAGACGGTCGATCTGCTGAATTTCCTGAGGAGATTTTCCGATTTTCATAACGCTGATCACAGCATCGATCTCATCGTTGTTAAAGGACATCTGATTTGAATTTGACTGTGCGGCTGCTGCCATAAGAAATGGAAGCAGCTCATTTTGTTTTTTACCTTTGGCCTGTGACGCAAGAGAAGACAGCATCTGGAGTTTGGCGGGATTGATACCTCCGAGAGCCGGGTTATGCATCCAGGAGTCGGAGTCACCTGATGTTTCCGGATCAGGGGTCTGACCGGCGGCGGTTTGATCTTTCATAATGATTCCTTTCCGGCGGATGTTCTGACTATTCCGTCTGTTGAGACATGGCAGTGTACAATTCCATGGCATTGATCAGTTGGAGACAGTGGTCGATCATTTCCTGATCTGAGGGATCACAGTAATTCCGGATATCATTCAGGATGTCGGAGGTACTGGCGGAGCTTTGATCTATGCTGCAGGAGGATATCTGAGATGCATTTTCAGAATAAAATGACATAATGTTCTGGAGTTCCAGCAATTTGGCATAGATTGCAACAAATTTCTGCTCTCTGGCATGAAGATACGGGACAGCCGCTTTTATCATCTGAAGATGATTCTGATTGGCGATCTGATCAATTGCAGTCAGCATTATTTTTCTCGTTTTTTATATTTATATGAATTCGTGAACACAGATATTCCGGAAGAATAAAATAAAACAGGCATATATTGTTTCAAAACAGAGAGAAGGGGTGAAATGAGCAGGAAGATCCGGACTGTCATGGAAGGGAATGCATTTTATGAGATAGATGTCGAGTGTTATGAAAAACTCTGCAGGAAAAAAGAAGATTTGGAAAAAAGAAGGCAGAAAGAGAAAAATACGAATATTCAGCAGCAGAGAAATAAAAAGAGCGGGGCTTAAAGCCCCGCTTGCGCTGTTGTCATCAGCAGCCGCAGTTATTGCCGAGCAGGCCATTGCCCCATCCGTTGCCATTGCAGCAGAAAAGCAGAAGGAGAATGATCCAGCAGCAGTTGTCGCCGCAGTTATTTCCGCATCCGTTTCCCCATCCATTGCCGCAGCAGGACAGAAGGATGATGATCCAGATCCAGTTAAATCCACATCCGTTATTGTTGTCACATCCGCATCCACAGTTTGTTGCAGCTAAATCGCTCATTTCGTTTCCTCCATGATAAGTTTTACAGTGTATTTTATGTGGCATGGAGAAAAAGGTTCCGGTGGATCCGGCAAAAATTTATGGCCGGATCATGGATTCAAAGATCTGATATACATTCATGGTTCCATAGCCCCATTCCCGGTTGGGATAGTACAGAGCGGGATTTCTTACGGTGCCAAACAGGAAAAGAGACTTTAGCTCGGTGGAACTGAAAATCCGCGGCTCGCTCCGGTGCAGTCCCCATTCGATCAGAAGGCAGGCAGCGCCTGCTGTGATGGCAGAGGCGGCGCTGGAGCCGGTAAAAGGAGCCAGACCGGAAACCGATGAGACAGAGGGAGCGGTAACATTCACTCCGGGGGCGGCGAAATCCGGCTTGATGATTCCGTTTCGGGTGTAGCCGCGGCTGGAATTAATAAATAATGTATGATTGTATGCGTTGTAGGCACTGACAGTGATGACCGGTTCGGCACAGGAGGGGATCACAAGCGTTGTATCCGGAGACGGACTGTAGAATCTGATCCCGGGATCAGAAAGGCCGGTGATCGGCAGCCACAGATGAACAAGACCGTTCAAAAAGACCCGGTTGACGATCTGGAGTCTCCACAACCCGGTTGAGGGTGTAGAAAAACGTATGAGTGCCACAAAAGAGCCGGATGTGATTTCGACTGCCTCGTAATCAAGAGTAACTTTTGTATTTTCCAGTAAAAAAGTAAATTCCTGACTGTTTTTTGCCCGGAAAGGCACAGGCTCGATGATCTCTCCGCCCGGTGACAGAATGCCGATATTGTAGATCTCCGGAGAATCGGCCCAGAGCTCTACGGTGAATCCTCTGGTTTCGGAATCTACCAGCAGTTCAACCATCGTTGATTCCCCTTCATAGTTAAACTTTTTGTAAAAATGATGTCCCTTGCCTGCTTCGTTGCCTGCGGCTGAGACTGCATAAATGCCGGAAAGCTTCTGGGCAGAGATAATCACTTCTTCCAGTGGGGACTGACCGGTGTGGCTGCCCTGATTTGTCCCCAGTGTAATACAGATCACAAGTGCTTTCTGAAGGCGGCGCGCTGTCTGGACCAGATAACGGATGCCCAGCATCAGGTCATTTTCCTGGTAGGCGTCCGCCCGTTCCGGAATCAGAAAGTAATCCCGGAGATATTGTTTGGCCGGTTTGAGGCGAACAAACAAAATACCGCTTCTGGGTGCTGCTCCGTAAAAATCAGATTCTTCCTGTACGGTTCCGCAGGCGATTCCGGCTACAGCTGTTCCGTGACCATTGAGATCCCGCTCCGGGACAAGGTCATAGGGATTGGCAGAGAACAGGGCCTGATTGATCTGCCCCTCCGTGTATTCAGTACCATATGTAAAAGAATCGGGCGGTGTGCCGGTCTGGTCGGTCTGATCCCAGATGCCGAGAATCCGTGTACTGCCGTCCGGATTGCGGAATGCAGGATGGGTGTAATCAATACCTGAATCGAGAAAACCAAGCAGGATTCCATTTCCGGTGAGATTCAGTACCGGCTGAAACTGGGCAGAGAGGATTCCGGATTCCTCCAGACTGACGGTGCTGACGTAGGTGAACAGCTTGGGGATACTGGCGTATCCTGTCTCGGCGACGGTGTTTAATCCTTTGCTGAGCGGGATATGGAGAATGGCAAACTGAGAATCGACGATCTGCGGGAAAAACTGAGACAGCTCCGCAGGCAGATTTTCGGTAAGAGCGGGATAGATATAGATCATATCCGAGTAATCCTCGGAGACAGCTGGTGAAATCGGCATTGGAAAAATGACCTCGTCTGTTTTTCTTATGTATATTCTGTTTCTGACAGGACATTTACCGGATTTAAATTTTCTCTTGACTTTTTTTCTCAATAAGTATACCTTATATGCTGAAAGAGTTAGTGAAAGGAAACTTTTGCTAGTGCAGACGTACAGGAGATATATAACTGCAAATCTGCATAGTCCATGCAAAGGAGAGGAAAGACAGAAATATGACACTGAAGGATTTGGAAATCGGTAAGACCGGTATTGTCACCGTGGTCGGCGGAGAAGGGGCTCTGCGGCAGCACTTCCTGGATATGGGTGTAATACCGGGAGCAGAGGTGACTCTGGTAAAATATGCTCCCATGGGTGATCCGATGGAGCTGCGGATCCATGGATATGAGCTGACACTGCGTCTCGCAGATGCGGCACAGATTGAGATCATTCCATCCGATGGAAATGAGAAAAAAAGGGAGATACAGGAGAGAAAGAGCCGGATCGAACATCCGGGACTGGGAGAAGGCGGAAAATATCATGTGAAAGCAGATGAAAATCCGCTGCCCAAAGGTACTGTGCTTACGTTTGCTCTTGCAGGCAATCAGAACTGTGGAAAGACAACACTGTTCAATCAGCTGACGGGATCCAGTCAGCATGTGGGCAATTTCCCCGGGGTTACCGTTGACAGAAAAAGTGGTACGATCCGGGGATATGCAAATACGGAGGTCACGGATCTGCCCGGTATTTATTCTATGTCGCCCTATACCAGTGAAGAGATCGTGACAAGGCAGTTTCTGATCCAGGAAAAACCAAAAGGGATCATCAACATTGTGGATGCGACCAACATTGAGCGGAATCTGTATCTGACGATGCAGCTGATGGAGCTGGACATGCCCATGGTGCTGGCGCTGAATATGATGGACGAGGTGCGGGGAAACGGAGGCTCCGTCCGCATCAATGAGCTGGAAGAGATGCTGGGTATCCCGGTGATTCCGATCTCAGCCGCCAAAAATGAGGGAATTGACGAGGTGATCAGTCATGCGCTTCACGTGGCCCAGTATCAGGAGCGCCCGGGGCGGGTGGATTTCTGTGATGAGGAAGATCATGGCGGTGCTGTGCACCGGTGCCTCCATGCGATCATGCATCTGATTCAGGATCATGCAGTCAAGGCCGGTATTCCCACCCGGTTTGCGGCAAGCAAGCTGGTGGAAGGTGATGAGCGTGTGCTTTCCGCTCTGGATCTGGATCAGAATGAAAAAGAAATGCTGGAGCATATTATTCTTCAGATGGAAGAGGAAAGAGGACTGGATCGGGCAGCCGCCATTGCGGATATGCGTTTTTCCTTTATACAGAATCTGTGTGACCGGACGGTTGTGAAGCCAAAGGAAAGCAAAGAGCATCAGAGAAGCCGCCGCATCGACCAGGTGCTGACAGGAAAATATACGGCAATTCCTGCTTTTATAGCTATTATGGGAGCGGTTTTCTGGCTTACCTTCAGTGTGATCGGAGCCTGGCTTCAGGGAATACTGGAGGCGGGGATCGATCTGCTGACTCAGGCTGCAGACGCTGCTCTCACTTCCTGGAAAGTAAATGAAGTGCTCCATTCGCTGATCATTGACGGTATTTTCAATGGAGTCGGCAGTGTGCTCAGCTTCCTGCCGATCATCGTGACGCTGTTTTTCTTCCTGTCTCTGCTGGAGGACAGCGGATACATGGCGAGAGTCGCATTTGTGATGGATAAGCTTCTGCGCAAGATCGGTTTGTCCGGGCGGAGCATTGTGCCGATGCTGATTGGTTTCGGATGCACAGTGCCCGGTGTCATGGCCAGCCGGACACTTCCTTCAGAGCGGGACCGCAAGATGACGATCATGCTGACTCCGTTTATGAGCTGTACCGCCAAGCTCCCGATCTATGCGTTTTTTACGGCAGCATTTTTCCCGAAGCATGGCGGCCTGGTGATGGTAGGGTTGTACTTTTTTGGAATAGCGGTCGGTATTCTGGCAGCCGTGTTGTCGAGAAGATTCATGTTCAAGGGTGAAGCGGTTCCCTTTGTCATGGAATTGCCCAATTATCGTATGCCGGGCGCAAAAAATGTGGCACAGCTTCTCTGGGAAAAAGCAAAAGATTTCCTGCAGAGAGCATTTACTGTTATTTTTATTGCGACTATCGTGATCTGGTTCCTGCAGACCTTTGATTTCCATCTGAACATGGTCGTGGATTCTCAGTCCAGTATCCTGGCAAGCATATCAGGTATCATTGCTCCTGTATTTTCGCCGCTGGGATTTGGGGACTGGCGCGTGTCTACCTCCCTGATCGCCGGATTTATGGCGAAGGAAAGTGTGGTTTCCACTATATCAGTGCTTTTTGGAAGTACAGAAAGTATGATGGCAGCGATCACACCTCTTGGAGCAGCAGCACTCCTTGTATTCTGCCTTCTTTATACCCCGTGTGTTGCTGCCGTATCTTCCATCAAACGTGAGCTTGGTGTCAAGTGGGCATTCGGCGTGGTGGCTGGACAGTGCCTGATCGCGTGGGTCTGCGCATTTCTGGTACATATGATCGGAATGGCTGCGGGGCTTATGTAAAACAAAACTAGTTGTAACATACCACAGGATAACCGATTTCTGCAATTTCATAGATCTGCCGGGCAGCTTCGGTGGGGAGATTGACACAGCCGTGTGAGCCGTTGGTCAGATAGATCTCCCCTCCGAAGCTGTCGCGCCAGTTGGCATCGTGAAGGCCGTAACCCTGATAAAAGGCCATCCAGTATTCTACGGGGGAACTGTAGCCCGGTCCGTTGAGGACGGCGGGAGACTGCCGATAATAAATGCTGTAGACTCCCTCTGGTGTCTGGCGATCCGTCTGATACGTTCCGGTGACGCAGTTGGTTTCCAGAAGAAGCTGACCGTCTTTGTACAGCCATACTTTCTGGTTTGTCAGATCGACTTCCACATAGCTGTTTCCGATACCGTTATGGCCGGGAAAACCACTGCCCCGGCTGAGCCAGACAGGTTCCAGAGTGGTGCTTCCTCTGCTCTGGGATGACTGGAGAATGGAAGAGGCAGTATTTTCCACGTCCAGTTTCCAACCGAAGTGCTCTGACGGAACGATTATTTCATTTCCGCTGCTGGTGGTAAAAGAGAGCGTCTCTCCGGCAGTATCGTATATCTCTGCCAGATCGTTCACATAAGAGATCAGAGATTCTTTATCAAGAGTCAGCTGATGATCGATTGTTTCTGTCATCCATTCAGAAAAATCCGCAGCGCTTAAAATTCTGGAAAGATTTCCAAAATCCAGTACGATCTTCAGACCGCTGTATTCTCCGGAAGGACCGTAGGGATTGAGGAGATCCGTATCTGCCTGATCCTCAGCGCTGAAATTGGTCTTTGTCAGTTTCCATTTTTGGCGGATGCTGCCGTCATAATCTTTCAGCGTGACCGGGGAGCCTTCCCAGGCACAAACCGTATCAACAGTCAGATACTTCCCTGCCATGGAATATATATAGAAATATCCGTCTCCGGCATCTTTCAGGCGCCAGGTCTGTGAAACATCCGTCCTCTGAGAATTTGGGTAGGTAAGAGGCTGCATGGATAATATAAAAGGAGTATCTTCACTGTCTGCCGGGGCATCTGATTTTTCTGCAGTCAGGGCTTCACCGGTTGCTGGTGTCGTAATGCGAAAGTAGGAGCCGGAAAGGGATTCCAGATAAAATTTCTGCTGGTTGACATCCAGTGAAGTATAAAGTTGAAGTGTATGATTTTCGTTCGCCTTCCTGGTACAGGTCCGGATATCCAGAACAAGGGAATCGCTGGATGGACTGGATAGTTCATAAATGCCCGGACTAATCTGGCTGCTGCTCGCGAATGCCTTGCAGGAAACAGGGGGACAGAGCATCGTTCCAAGACAGATAGTATACAGAATCAGGGTGTGACTTTTTTTCATGATTTCCTCCCGAAATGTTTTCTTTTATATATGTGATGTTATCTACTTTACCATATAATCAGGAAAAACAGAAGACACAGTTTTGATGTGGAAGCATATTCTGATGATAAGGTGATTTTGAATTATCAGAATGCAGGTGCCGGGAGGGAAGAAATGAACCGTGTCAGGAGTAAAATACATGCGGACAAAGCTCATCAGGCAGGGTATACCGGAAGGGGAATTACGGCAGCTGTACTTGATACAGGGATCTGCCTGCATCCTGACTATCGGGACAGGATCGTGCTGTTTCGTGACTTTGTAAACGGGGAAAGGGAATGCTACGATGACGCGTCTCACGGTTCCCATGTGTCAGGGATTCTCGGAGGCGATGGAAGATGTCTGAATGGAAAATATCGTGGGATCGCTCCCGAATGCCGGATCATTCACCTGAAGGTGCTGGACCGTTTCGGGCGTGGAAAAGTGGAACATCTTCTGGCAGGGATCAATTGGGTCATTGAAAACCGTGAGACATATAAAATCAGGATCATGAATATTTCAGCAGGAGCATCCAGAGAGGATCAGGAATCCATACGGCTTGTAAATGCCGTAGAGCGGGCATGGGATGCAGGACTGACCGTTGTGGTGGCAGCGGGAAATATGGGGCCGGGGGAGGGTACTGTCACAGTACCCGGAAACAGCCGGAAGGTGATCACTGTCGGATCATCGGATGATTTTCGAAGCAGGTGCGGAAGTGGAAAAGCAGCCTATTCCGGTCAGGGTCCTACCAGCAGCTGCGTCTGCAAACCGGAACTGGTAGCTCCAGGGACGGGAATCGTATCCTGCGCCGCCTCCTGGCAGAAGAGTGGATATTATCAGGTCAAGAGTGGAACATCCATGGCGGCTCCGGTGGTTTCGGGTTGTGTGGCTCTTCTTTTTTCTGCAGCTCCGGGATTGACCAATGTGGAAGCAAAAATGGAGTTGAAGAAAGCCTGCGTGGATCTCGGACTTCCCTTCAACCGGCAGGGCTGGGGGATGCCGGATCTGGAAATACTGCTGAGACTGGGGAAATGAAAAAGAAAAGTTTTGACGAATCGCTGTTATGATGGTAGAATTGTATGAAATCCGGGGGTAAGGAATCCGATACAGATCAGATAGCTTCTGACGGCATTTCGTACCCGCAGATCTGAGATACTTATAAGAATGGCAGGAGGAGCAGATTATGGAAAAAATTAAAATGACGACCCCGATCGTTGAGATGGATGGGGATGAGATGACACGTATTCTCTGGAAAATGATCAAAGAGGAGCTGATCTATCCGTTTATTGACCTGAAAAGTGAATACTACGATCTTGGACTTGAAAACCGCAATGCTACCAATGACCAGGTGACAGTTGACAGTGCCAATGCCAATAAAAAGTATGGAGTTGCAGTGAAATGTGCCACGATTACTCCGAATGCTGCGCGTATGAAAGAGTATAACCTGAAAGAAATGTGGAAGAGCCCCAATGGTACCATCCGTGCGATTCTGGATGGAACCGTGTTCCGGGCTCCTATCACAGTCAAAGGAATCGAACCATATGTACGTACCTGGAAAAAGCCGATCACCATTGCCAGACATGCATACGGAGACGTATATAAAAATGCAGAAATGATCGTCCCCGGCCCCGGCAAAGCGGAGCTTGTCTATACAGCGGAAGACGGGACGCAGTCCCGGGAGACAGTCTTTGAATTCAAAGGCCCCGGTGTCCTTCAGGGTATGCATAATCTGGACCGGTCCATCAGCAGTTTTGCCAGAAGCTGTTTCAATTATGCTCTTGACACGAAGCAGGATCTCTGGTTTGCTACCAAGGATACTATTTCCAAGAAGTACGATCATACCTTCAAGGATATTTTCCAGGAAATATTTGATGATGAATATAAAGAGAAATTTGAACAGACTGGGATCACCTATTTTTATACACTGATTGATGACGCGGTGGCCCGCGTGATGAAGTCAGAAGGCGGATTTATCTGGGCCTGCAAGAATTATGACGGAGATGTCATGAGTGATATGGTTTCTTCCGCTTTTGGCTCACTGGCCATGATGACTTCTGTTCTTGTGTCACCCGACGGCAACTATGAGTATGAGGCGGCACATGGTACAGTACAGCGTCATTATTACAAATATTTAAAGGGAGAAGAGACCTCCACCAATTCCGTGGCCACTATCTTCGCATGGACGGGAGCTCTCAGGAAGAGAGGAGAACTGGATGGCATCGCAGAGCTGCAGGACTTCGCGGACCGCATGGAGCAGGCAGTGATCGCCACGATCGAGTCAGGAAAGATGACAAAAGATCTGGCGCTTATCACTTCTCTGCAGGATGTGCAGGTGCTGAACAGTGAGGAGTTTATCAAGGCGGTACGGGAGACATATGAAAATATGTGATAATTATTTTGTCATTTTCTAGAAAAACTGTTGACGAAAGCAGAAACCGCTGATATAATACATATCAGTGCAATAAAATACCCAGACAGTTGTATTATGCACAATCTACAACTGGAGGGAGGTTAGGTGTGAGAGTATGTCAAATGTAATCGTAAAAGAAAACGAGACTTTGGACAGCGCTTTACGTCGTTTCAAAAGAAACTGCGCGAAGGCAGGTATCCAGCAGGAGATCCGCAAGAGAGAGCATTATGAGAAGCCGAGCGTAAGACGTAAGAAAAAATCAGAAGCTGCCCGCAAACGTAAATTTAATTAATGTGCAGTAAAATCCCTGATCAGAAGCGGTCAGGGGTTTTTTATTGCCTGCTGTGAATACTCTGGTGAAAAAGAGACGGATACGCTGTATGCAGGATTCATGTTTTGGCAAGACTGGTAATATAGTAGAGTAAGGACATTTCAGGCGGTTTTTATGGGGAAAAAGTTTGGTTGCCTGCTGCTGGTACTCCTGTTTGTCTTGCATCCGATTCCTGCGTCAGCAGAGGAGGAACCGGAGATCCAGACACCTCATGCGGCAGTGATGGAAGTATCTACCGGTCAGATTTTGTATGAAAAAGGGGCGGATGAACGGGTACATCCTGCCAGCGTGACAAAAGTGATGACGCTTCTTCTGATTTTCGAGGAACTGGAGAAAGGGAATCTTTCGCTGGAGGATGAGGTGGTGACCAGTGCCTATGCCAGATCCATGGGAGGATCCCAGGTATTTCTGGAAGAAGGGGAGAAGCAGACGGTTGAGACGCTGATCAAATGTATTGTGATCGCATCAGGAAATGATGCTGCAGTCGCTATGGCAGAGCATATTGCGGGAACAGAACAGGCTTTTGTGGACCGGATGAATCAGGAAGCTGACAGACTGGGAATGGAAAATACTCATTTTGTAGATTGCTGCGGCCTGACAGATTCTGCCAGCCATTATACGTCTGCAAGAGATGTCGCCATTGCATCCAGGGAGCTGCTCAGTCGTTTCCCTGAAGTGACAGAATATTCTCATATCTGGATGGAGGACATGACACATGTGACGTCAAAGGGCAGCAGCGTCTTTACTCTAACCAATACAAACAAACTGCTGCGTGCTTTTGACGGCTGTGACGGTCTGAAGACCGGAAGCACCAGTATGGCAAAATACTGTCTGAGCGCCACTGCCAGGAGGAATGGAATACGCCTGATCAGTGTCGTTATGACTGCACCTGACTCAAAAACACGATTTGGAGATGCTGCCGCTTTGCTTGGATACGGTTTTTCCAGATGTACGCTGTATGAAGATGAAACTATGACGCCTCTGTCGCCTGTGGCGGTAAAGGGCGGTGTGAAAGATGAAGCTGAGGTGGCATATGAGACAGGTTTTTCTTATCTGAGCACATCGGGAGAAGATTTTTCCGGGATCGAAAAACATCTGGAATGGCAGGAGGATATACGGGCCCCTCTGAAAGCAGGCACCCGGGTAGGAGCCCTGGTCTATACGCTGGAGGGGCAGGAGATCGGGCGTGTATCGGTGATCGTAAAAGCAGACATCAGAAAAGCAGGTTATCTGGACTGCCTGTATAAAACGCTGCTCTTGTGGCTGGATCTTTAGAGTGAATATCCGGAACGTGTTTAGGGGGTTTCCATATTCAAAAAAATATGTTATACTTTGATAATTGATTTGTACGAATTTATCCGGGAATATGAGAAAAGAAAGGGAACAGCGATATACCATGACAGACTTTAAGGTTACAAATTACAGAATCCATGCCAGGAGTGAGTATAACAGTCCTGAGTCTCCTTTTTCGGTTGTATTTCTGAGTGATCTGCATAATATCAGCTACGGAGAAGGCAATGCCAGACTGCTTCAGGAGATCATCAGTCAGAATCCTGAGGCTGTCCTGGTAGGGGGAGATATGCTTGTGGCAGGGAAGGAGCCTCAGACCAGTGAGGCACTTTCACTGATGGACAGGCTGACCAGGCGATATCCGGTGTATTATGTAAATGGAAATCATGAACAGAAAATGCGTGAAAATACAGAATTGTACAAAGACGCATATAAGGAGTATTCGGATGCCATCAGGAGTCTGGGGGTACATTTGCTGGAAAACTGCGGAGCCCGTATCCGGATCCAGAAAATGAATTTTCAGATATGGGGCTATGAGCTTCCT
>JAQXWO010000174.1 GCA_029225485.1 Lachnospiraceae bacterium | reverse complement strand
GTCGGAGTCCGGAATATTCCGGAAAACGTGGAATATCTGTGATGATTGTGCAGACCTGCCTTTACATTATCCAGCACCGTCATATCTTTAAACAGGCGGATATTCTGGAAGGTACGCGCAATTCCTTCTTTGTTGATCTCTATCGTAGATTTACCTGTGATCTCTTTCCCATCCAGAAGAATGCTTCCGGAGCTCGGCTTGTATACGCCTGTCAGAAGGTTAAAGGCCGTGGTCTTGCCGGCGCCGTTGGGCCCGATCAGTCCATACAGTTCTCCTTTTTCGATGGACATATCCAGTCCGTCCACTGCCCGGAGACCTCCGAATGAAATACCAAGATTTTTTACTTCCAACATGAATGCCATCCTATTTGCCCTCCTTCACAGATTTTTTGAAGAAACGGCTCAGATAGCGTTCCCGCCATTCCAATGCCTTCGGTGCCCAGTTGAAGAGCATCATGACGATCAGGACGATCGCGTAGATCAGCATACGGTAGTTCGACAGACCGCGGAGCAGCTCCGGAAGAGCTGTCAGGACAACTGCCGCAATGACAGAGCCGCGGATATTTCCAATACCGCCCAGCACCACAAATACCAGTGCCATAATAGAAAGATTGTAATCAAACTTCTTGGCCTGAAGGGTCGCCAGGTTGTGTGCATACAGTGCACCGGCCGCACCGGCCAGTGAAGCAGAAATGGTAAACGCCATCAATTTGTACTTTGTAATATTGATACCGATGGACTCTGCCGCGATACGGTTGTCACGGATCGACATGATCGCACGCCCGTCTCTGGAATCGATCAGATTCAGAACAATAAACAATGTCACCAGTATCAGGATAATGCCTGCCAAAAAGGTGGCATCCTTCGGCGTACCTGTAATACCCTGAGGTCCATTCAGGATCACAGTGCCGTCCACATCCATCCCCAGTGAAAACTGATCCTTCATGGATACGTGAACACCATTGCTGTCTATACCTACATAAAATACGTTGATCACATTCTTGATGATCTCGCCGAATGCCAGTGTCACGATCGCCAGATAGTCGCCTTTCAGACGCAGTACAGGGATACCTACCAGAATGCCGAATACCGCTGCCACCCCGGCTCCCAGAAGCATAGCCAGAAACAGTCTCAAACCACCGGATACAATGACTCCCTGCATACACTTGGAAAAGAAAGCACCGGAAAAAGCGCCGACACACATAAATCCTGCATGACCGAGGCTCAATTCTCCTGAAATACCGACTACCAGATTCAGTGACACTGCCAGCACCACATAAACACAGAGCGGAATTAACAGACCTTTGAGAAGGCTGGAGAGGTTACCTGTATACGTCAGAATCTGTACCAGGACAAATGCCGCAATGACAATTCCATATGTTATGAGATTGCTTTTTAATTTTTTTCTTTTCATCTTCTCCACCTACACTTTCTCCTGAATCTTCTTGCCAAGCAGCCCGGTAGGCTTCACGAGGAGCACGATGATCAGCACTGCAAACACGATCGCATCTGCCAGCTGAGAAGAAATATACGCCTTGCCCAAAATCTCGATGACTCCGAGCAGGGCACCTCCGATCATCGCTCCGGGAATCGATCCGATCCCTCCAAATACTGCCGCCACGAAAGCTTTGATACCGGGCATAGAACCGGTATAGGGAGACAGGGATGGATAAGCAGAACAAAGCAGTACACCGGCTATGGCCGCAAGACCGGAACCAATTGCAAAAGTCAGGGCAATCGTACCATTGACATTGATTCCCATCAGCTGAGCTGCACCTTTATCCTCAGATACTGCCAGCATAGCCTGACCTGCTTTTGTCTTGTTGATAAACAGGGTCAGAACCGTCATAATGATGATACAGCTCAAAATCGTGACGATCGTCTCACCTGATATATTCAATGCTCCTCCTGCAAGCTTCAGATCCGGCACGGAAACAACAGACTGGAAGCTCTTGGGGCTGGAACCAAAGATCAGAAGCACAACATTCTGCAAAAGGTAGCTGACACCGATCGCCGTGATCAGCACAGCCAATGGAGAAGCAGCTTCACGAAGCGGACGGTAAGCAACCGCCTCGATCGTAATTCCAAGCAGGGTACATACCACGATCGCTGCCAGCACCGCGATCAGCGGATGAGCACCATAACTCAGCATCATAGTCAGCGCCGCATAGCCGCCTACCATAATAACATCACCATGTGCAAAGTTCAGCATCTTCGCTATACCATATACCATGGTATAACCCAGTGCAATGATGGCATATACACTGCCGAGGCTGATTCCATTAATCAAATAGGTTAAAAAACTCATAGGACACCTCGTCTTTTCTGGAAATCTGCTCTGATGTACTGGCTCGTCTATGGCATAACATAAATGAGTCAGTACATCAGACAGGCTCCCATGTTTTTGCGAAAACAGGGGGTTGCCTGATTGTGCAACCCCCTGTCGGGTCAGTCATAAAATATCGATGATTGATCGGGGATCATTACATTCCCTTGTAAGCACCATTCTCGATCACAACAGCCTTCGGAGCCTTGGACGGCTCACCTTCTGCGCTCCAGGTCATGCCTGTACCGGTCAGACCGTCAACTGTAATCTCTGTCATGGCAACCTTCACAGCATCACACAGAGTGCTTGCATCCATATCCGGAGTAGCTCCGCTCTGCTCAAGTGCTGCCTTCATAGCATAGATACCATCATAAGCATCTGCTGCGAACTGGTTCGGAACCTCACCGAATTTCTCCTGATATTTAGCTACGAAATTCTTGGTCAGATCGTCTTCAGCATCTGCACTGAACGGTGTCAGAAGCATAACGCCCTCAGCCAGAGAAGTATCAAATCCTTCTACAGAAAGGATACCATCCATACCGTCTACACCAAACCACTTCGGAGCGAAGTCCATACCTGCTGCCTGCTGGAAGATCAGGGCTGCTTCATTATAGTAGATTGGCAGGAATACCAGCTCAGCGCCTGCATCCTTCGCCTGCTGCAGCTGTACAGAGAAGTCTGTCTTGCTGTCAGAAGTAAAGGACGGATCAGCTACGATCTCGAAGGGCTGATTCTCAGCCTCTGCACGGAAGGTTGCATAGATACCTGAGGAATATACATCAGAGCTGTCATAGATAACTGCTACCTTCTCAGCCAGTCCGTTCTCACCGATATATTTCGCAGATGCAAGTCCCTGATCCGGATCGGAGAAGCATACACGGAATGCGTTGTCTCCTGCTGTGATACAGTCAACAGCGGATCCTGACGGTGTCAGAAGGAACATATTGTCATTTGCTGCCTCAGCCTCTACCGCGATACACGGAGCAGAAGTAACGGAACCAAGCAGCATCTGCATACCCCAGTCCTTCAGAGTATTGTAAGCATTTACAGACTTCTCTGCATCATGCTCATCATCCTGCGGATTGAACTCAAGCTGTGCTCCATTTACGCCGCCTGCCTCATTGATCTCGTCTACAGCGATCTGTGCTGCGTTCATAACTGCGTTTCCATAAACTGCTGCAGCGCCTGTCATCGGTCCGATACCACCGATCTTGAATGTCTCCTCTGCAGATGCAGTTGCTGTGAATACGCCTGCAACCATAGCTGCGGAAACAGCCACGCTCAATACCTTGCTAAATTTCTTCATAATACTTACCTCCTTATGATTCTGGAAAATCTGCGGAAAAAGCACCAGATAAAGATACTTTCCCCCCGGTTTCACATACTCCAAATCATAACCACTTCACAGAAATTTGTCAAGCAGTTTTGTATAAAAATATAGCACATTTGTCCGTGTCGTGCGGAATCATCGATGATTCAGACCGTTTTTTAATATGCTTTTCCCCAGTATACCAGAGATTTTGCAGGCTTTCCGCAGTATACACAGGTATCTGACAGCTGTTCCTGTACAAACGGGATACATCTGGAGGTAACACCGATCTCTTCTTTGATTGCATCCTCACACTCCCGGCATCCGCACCACATAGCCCGGATAAAGCCCGGCTTTTCATCTGCAATCTGCTTAAACTCATCTTTTGTGACAGCGTCATACGTATGAGCATCACGATGTGTACGTGCTCTCTCCAGCATATCATGCTGGATGATATCCAGAAGCTCTGCCGTCTTTGCAGGAAGCTCTTCAATGGCTACGGTGATCTTCTCTCTCGTATCACGTCGTACAATTACTGCCTGACCTGCCTCGATATCCTTCGGTCCAAGTTCGATACGAACCGGAATACCGCGCATCTCCTGCTCGGAGAATTTCCAGCCCGGACTCTTCTCTGAGTCATCCAGCTTTACACGAAGTCCGGAAGCTGCCAGAGCTGCTTTGACTTCCTCTGCCTTGGCCAGAACGCCTTCCTGCTGCTGACGGATCGGAATCACCATTACCTGAACAGGTGCGATCCTCGGAGGCAGCACCAGACCGCTGTTGTCACCGTGTACCATGATGATTGCACCGATCATACGGGTCGTCATGCCCCAGGAAGTCTGATAAACATGCTTCAGTTTATTATCTTTGTCTGCAAACTGAATACCGAATGCTTTTGCAAATCCATCGCCAAAGTTATGGCTGGTACCGGACTGCAGTGCCTTGCCGTCGTGCATCAGGGATTCTATTGTATAGGTAGCTTCTGCTCCGGCAAATTTTTCCTTATCAGTTTTGCGGCCCTTGATGACCGGAATTGCCAATACTTCCTCACAGAAATCTGCATACACGTTCAGCATCTGAATGGTACGCTCCTCTGCCTCCTCGGCAGTCGCATGTGCCGTATGGCCTTCCTGCCACAGGAATTCTCTGGAACGCAGGAACGGTCTGGTCGTCTTCTCCCAGCGCACAACGGAACACCACTGATTATATACCTTCGGAAGATCACGATATGACTGGATCTCATTCTGATAAAAATCACAGAACAGTGTCTCAGAAGTCGGACGCACGCACATCCGCTCCTGCAGCGGCTCCAGTCCGCCGTGTGTCACCCAGGCTACTTCCGGCGCAAATCCCTCTACGTGATCCTTCTCCTTCTGAAGCAGACTTTCCGGAATAAACATGGGAAGATATACATTCTCCACACCTGTCTCCTTGAATCTGCGGTCCAGCTCATGCTGAATATTCTCCCAGATCGCATAGCCGGCCGGCTTGATCACCATGCATCCCTTGACGCTGGTATAATCACACAGTTCCGCTTTCTTTACGACATCCGTATACCACTGGGCGAAATCATCCTCCATGGAAGTGATCGCCTCTACAAGTTTCTTTTCTTTTGCCATTTTTGCATCCTCCTTTTTCGTTTCATATTCAGTTGGCACGACGCCATGAGCCATGCACCTCGATTCCGCTTCGCTCCATACCCGCAGGGCACGATGTCTCGGTCGCGGGCTTCGCCCTATGAAATCAGACAAACTATGTCCGGCTTTCGTGCCAGCACGACGCCTGACTTTCATCTCCTGCCATGAGCCATGCACCTCGATTCCGCTTCGCTCCATCTCGGTCGCGGGCTTCGCCCTATGAAATCAGACAAACTATGTCAGGCTTTCGTGCCAGCACGACGCCTGACATAGTTTGTCTGATTTCGCATGGCTCATTGCCAACGCGCAAAGAACGCCGCTACTCCTGCCCCTCTGGAAAGGGACCGGAATACCGGCGGTACCACCCTTATTAACAGCCGTTCTTGCTGACTGCTCTCTTCATTCTCCGTTAACGCCGGATCTACGCCGCAGTTTCCTGCGAAGGCTCCAAAGCCGGTTCATCCGCGCTGCCTGGAACCTTACACCGGCCGGTTCCTCTCTGAAAGGTGCCTCTGGACTACTGATCTTTTTCATTGCCTGACTATTGCTCATTCTAAGGGAGTCAGGGAGGTTTGTCAAGACGGAAAATCATTCTGGTACGTTGTGATTTATTTTTCAGAACTATCCGCTCCATTTTGTGCTATACTATTTTCACACATGAGCAATTATTTTCAGGTTATTGTTCAGAAATACCGAGAGGAGCTGTTATCAATGAAAATATCCGGTCTTGAAAAATTGACTCTGACTGACTTTCCCGGTCATCTTGCCGCTATCCTTTTCCTGGAGGGCTGCAATTTCCGCTGTCCCTTCTGCCAGAACAGCAGTCTGGTGCTTCCGCACAGGGAGTCTGAATCTTTATCCCCACAGCATATGACAAATCCTGATATTCCTCTGGATTCTGTTCTGGCTTTTCTGAAAAAGCGTTCTGGTCTTCTGGACGGAGTCTGCATCTCCGGCGGAGAACCTACGCTCCATCATGATCTGCCTGAGCTGATCCGTCAGATCCGTGATCTTGGATATCTTGTGAAGCTGGATACTAACGGCACCAACCCGGAAATGCTTCAGGCACTCCTGGAAGCGGATCTGCTGGATTATGTCGCCATGGATATCAAAACGGGAAGAAATCATTATGGGGCAGTCGCCGGACTTTCTCTGAGTCAGGAAATGTTTCACACGTCTTCCGGCTCTGAACATGATGAGGAGAGCAAAATCGAACAGACCCTGAGTGCTGTCCAAAAATCCGTAAACCTGCTGATGAACAGCTCTGTTATATATGAATTCCGCACTACGGTCGTCAAGGGACTGCACAAAGAGGAAGATTTTATCGATATCTCCGACTGGATCAAAGGATGTCCCAGGTATTTTCTGCAGTCTTTTCGGGACTGTGATTCTGTCCTGATGAAAAATCACTGTTTTTCTGCATTTTCCGAAATAGAAATGCATCACTTTCTGGATCTTGTGAAAAAAAACATCCCCGGCGCAGCCATACGCGGGGATGAAGAATGATTCAGTATCTGTGTGAACAAGCAGCTGTTCCGTCATAGAAGCTTCTGTTCCGGCTGACTCTGCTCCAGGATGCGATACCAGTATCCTCCTGCAGGGTTCTGCTCCGGCACGTCTGAAAACTTAAAATCAGGAAATCCAAACATGACCGCCAGATATTTTTCCTGTGGGTTCATGATTCCCGGAACCCCCAGCACATATTTTCCATCTGACGTTTTTCCAATCAGAAGATGCCGATAATTATAATATCCATGCATCAGGAAACTGTTCCTTCCCGTATGCCAGTGCGCACGCTGAAGCTGAAGAATATCCTCCGGAGATACCCGGATGCAGGCCGTGATCTCCTGATCCTCAAAAGGCTGGAAACGACTGCTCTTTTTATACAGCTTTTCCCACATTTTTTCATTCTCAGCCGCCTGAGTCAGACTGTTCATCTCATTTTCATCTTTCTTTTCCAAATCTGAAAATCCTGTCTGGAATTCTGCTTCTGCTGTTGTTTCATTCGCTGATTCTTCTGATATTTGCTGTTCTTCTGCCAGATTTTCCGCGTTTCCCATGTCTGCAGCATCCGGCAGCAGTTCTGATTCCTGCATTTTTGTCTCTTGCTGCTGCTCTAATCTCAAATTTTCTGGTTCTTTTTCCAGATGCTGTCCTATCTCCAAAATTTCTGCTTCTGGCCCCGACTGCTGTTCTGATCTCGAAATCTCTGCCGCAGACTTCTGTCCCTGCCCCGTTTCTTTTACAGTTGACGTAATATTTTTCTCATCTCGTCCCGGCTCATCTGATGCTGCGGACTCTCTGTCTTTCTCTCTATTCTCCTCATCTGACATTTTTATATGACTCGCAGGTCTCCTGGCAGTTCTTCTTGTTCCTTCTGCCGGAAGATCCGTTACAAACCGGTCTACCTCCACCGGTTCCTCATCCCAGACTGTAATAAAATGTCTTCCGTCCCCGCTGCGGATCCAGATGCCTGAAAAATCTGACAATCCATATTTACCCATCCACAGTGTCTCATTGTGGTATGCCCATTCTTCCATCATCTCTCTTCCAACCCGCATATTTCCCATGGGCAGTCCCAGCAGATCATCGCCCTTCCGCACAAACCCGTATACCTCCACCGGCGGTCTCGGATGCACTGGCGCAGTCAGACGAAATAAGATCCTCCATGTCCCATTGCGCAGCTCCACCTTGGCAAACCCGGTGTTTTTCTGTTTTTTCCCATCTATGTATTCATAAAAATAAGCAATAAAACGTCTGTATTCCGGCATACCTACCCCATCCTTCCCTTTTCTGCTGCAGTAACTTCCAATCCTTCTGTCACTGTATTTGCAGTATATGCGGCGGATTCGGGGATTATGACAAAAAAACGCAGACAGAAAGCCTACCCTCTCTGTCTGCGGACAAACATCGTTTTATTCTATTTTACTTTACAGTGCAGTTCCCTGAGCCATCATAGCGTCTGCAACCTTCTCAAATCCGGCGATGTTTGCACCGGTCACATAGTTGCCTTCTACACCGTAGCGCTTTGCTGCGTCGGAAATCTTTGCATAGATGTCGTTCATCATCTGCTGAAGCTTTGCATCTACCTCTTCGAAGGTCCAGCTCAGACGCATGCTGTTCTGACACATCTCAAGTGCGGAGGTACCTACGCCGCCTGCATTGGAAGCCTTGCCCGGAAGGAACAGGAATCCTTCTGCAAGAAGAAAATCAGTAGCCTCTCTTGTGGTCGGCATGTTTGCTCCCTCTGCTACTACCTTGCATCCGTTTGCCTTCAGAGTCTTCGCATCCTCAAGATTCAGCTCATTCTGGGTAGCGCACGGAAGTGCGACATCACACTTGATGCTCCAGATACCCTTGCCTGCTGTGTATACAGCTCCCGGGACTTCGTCTGCGTACTCTTTGATTCTGCCTCTGCGGACTTCCTTGATCTCTTTTACCACATCAAGCTTGATGCCTTCCGGATCATAGATGTATCCGTTGGAATCGCTCATGGCTACTACCTTTGCACCCAGCTGCTGTGCCTTTTCTGTTGCATAGATTGCAACATTACCGGAACCGGAAACTACAACTGTCTTTCCAGCCAGCTCAATGCCGTGATCCTTCAGCATTGCATCCAGAATATATACAAGACCGTATCCTGTCGCCTGTGTACGAACGAGAGAACCGCCCCAGGTAAGTCCCTTACCGGTCAGCACGCCCTCATACAGGCCGCGCAGTCTCTTGTACTGTCCATACATATATCCGATCTCTCTTCCGCCTACACCGATATCGCCGGCCGGTACGTCCTGATCAGCTCCGATATACTTGGAAAGCTCTGTCATAAAGCTCTGGCAGAATGCCATCACTTCTCTGTCAGACTTGCCCTTCGGATCAAAATTGGAACCGCCCTTGCCGCCGCCGATCGGAAGCCCTGTCAGAGAATTCTTGAAAATCTGCTCAAATCCAAGGAACTTCAGAATACCCTGGTTTACTGACGGATGGAATCTCAATCCTCCCTTGTACGGACCGATGGCGCTGTTGAACTGTACACGATAACCTTTGTTTACCTGTACCTTTCCGTTGTCATCCACCCACGGTACCTTGAAGGAAATGATTCTCTCCGGCTCAACCAGACGCTCAAGCAGGCTGACTGCACGGTATTTCTCCTCATTTGCATCGATTACAAGTTTCAGGGAATCAAGCACTTCCTTTACTGCCTGATGGAACTCCGGCTCGCCCGGGTTCTGAGCTACTACGCGCTCATATATCTCTTCTGTGTAAGACATCTTTTTTCCCCCTTGTCCAGATAATATCGTGATGCACTTTGCATCTTTTATAAAAATATCACACACGCCTGTTATTATACACCATGATTTTCTGCTGTGCAATTATTTTTTTAGCACATTACCGTACTAAATTCGGGAAAAATCAAAAAAATTTTTGTATAATTATTACATTACAATAATTTTTACAGTTCCTGTTTTCTCCTTCCTCAATAAAAACAGGCAGACCGGAGAGAAAATATATTCTTTTCTCTCCGGTCTGCCCGTACATTTCATTTATTTATTTTCTTCTGTATCCGCATTCTGCTGATAATCTGCAGCAGCGCCGAGAGTCAGTTCAATCTTGCTCTCTTTATATTCTCCGTTCTCGGCTTCCTGAATCGTCACCTCCACAGTCTCACCTGCTGCATAATATGCAAGCTGTGTACGGAGCTGATCCATATCCAGAACACTGTTGCCGTCAAACTTCGTGATGACATCGCCCTTCTTCAGACCGGCTTCCTCTGCCGGACTGCCATCTGTGACATCCGTCACGTAAATACCCTGCGGAACACCGTACAGCTGTGAAAACTCATCTGTCACGCCCTGTCCTGTAATTCCGATAAATGCCTTTTCCTCATCTCCGACAACCTCAGTTCTGGTCACTTTGTTCATCAGATCCTCAAGGATCGGTTTTGCATAGGAGATCGGGATTGCATAACCCATACCCTCTACGCCGTTGGCTGCTGCCTTTGCGGAGTTGATACCGATGACTCTGCCCTTCATATCCAGAAGTGCGCCGCCGCTGTTGCCCGGATTGATCGCTGCATCTGTCTGAATCAGATTTGCATTGTAGCCATCCAGATCAATCGCACGATTCAGAGCGCTGACGATACCGGTCGTTACCGACTGACCATAGCCAAGTGCGTTGCCAATGGCAACTACCTGCTGACCTACCAGCAATTTGTCGGAATCACCGATCTCTGCCACACAGATCTGATCCAGTGTATCACCGGAAATATCATCCAGGGAAACTGCCACTACAGCCAGATCATTAGAAGCATCTGAGCCTTTCAGGGTAGCCTTGCAGACACTGTCATCGATAAAACCGACGGTAATTTCTGTAGCGTCTTCCACTACATGGTAGTTGGTGCAGATCAGAAGCTCTGTATCGCTCTCTGCAATGATGATACCGGATCCGGCACTTTCCGTTTCGTACTCATAGGTCCTGGGCTGGCTGCCGCGGCCATAACCGAACATGCCGTACATGCTGTAGATATCCTGTACCTCTGTTACCGATTTGTTGGTAATTGACACAACTGCCGGCATCACCTTTTCTGCCACATCCGTCACGCCTGTAATGGTGCCGTCTGCCGTAATTTCTTCCTCAACCGCTTCCGTCTCATCCTCTGCCGTTGAAAGCAGGGTAAAAGTCGAATCTGTCTTTCCCTGGGCATCCTCATTTTTCTGGGCAAATCCTGTCAGTCCGGTGACAGCTCCTACGGTTAATACACCTGCACACAACAATGAAATGAATGTACGTTTCTTCATATCAATAACCTCCTCATATGCAGGACAGTTTATATTTAAAATGCATGTTGGAAAATCAATATCTCATGTATTTTCTCTGTCCTTATTTCCTTTGATGCTTCGTAGTATACATGGCGCATTTGTCGGATTTGTGTTCAAGTTGTGGTTCAATTGTGGTAAATTTGTGTTTATTCTGTGAACAGCACAATTCCGAACCAGGTCACCACCTTTGCTCCTGTCATAAATTCGATCCCGGCTTTTTCCGCCAGCTTCGGCACCACGATCCCATAGCTTTCAATACAGGGAAGCATCTGCTCCGGATGACGGCAGGGCGCATCGGGATAAGCACATTTGCGGCAGGTTGCGCAGGATTCCGCAGACAATGCCAGGGGGCTTCTGCTTCCTGCCTTATGTTTCTTATCAGACATCTCAAAAATATCCTGGATTTCTCTTGTTACAGCCTCATGTCCGGCTCTGGTCGCCAGAGTTTCCTCCATATTGGCGGCATCATTCACCTCTGCGATCGTGGTAAACACAAATACTCCATCATATGCTTCACACCTGCTTCGGCACTCTTCCACCGTTCCCACTGCCGGCGGACAGGACCAGCTGGTTCCATACCGCGGACATTCTGTCCTGCAGATATACCGCACTTTTTCAGAAAATTCTATGTCCTCCGGCTTCATCCACGCATACTGGACAACCGGAAGCTCCAGAAGCTTCTCCTCCAGAAGCAGTCTTGTCTGACTGTCCATTTCACTTCTTCATCCTCTCTGATCTTTCTCTCACATTCCGCATTCTTTTTTCAAAAATCCAAATACCGTATCAAAATACAATTCCGGATCCATGCGGTAAGCCTCTCCGTGACCGGCGCCTTCCACTACAAGAATGTCTTTTGGAGCCGTACAGGCCTCATAAAGCTCATATACCATTTCCGTATGTACGAAATTATCCTCTGAACCGTGAATAAACAGGATCGGCACCTCACTTTTGGCTACCTGATCCACAGCCGATGCCTCTTTAAAACTATATCCGGCTCTGTACCCTGCCACCAGGTTTGCCGTATAAAGAAACGGAAAATCCGGCAAATGGAACAGATAGCTCAGCTCATCCGAAAAAATATCCCACACAGAAGTATAGCCGCAATCCTCCACGATTCCTTTTACCTGCTCCGGCAGTTCCTCCCCGGATACCATCATCACAGTAGCGCCTCCCATAGAAACACCATGCAAGATAATCTCCGCTTCCGGATCAACCGAAAGAATATACCGGATCCACAGAAGCACATCCAGCCTGTCCAGCCAGCCCATGCCGATATAAGTACCCTCACTTTCTCCGTGACTCCTCATATCCGGCGTCAGCACATGATATCCCTTCTCACCATAAAAGCACGCAATATTCTGCATATCTGTCCGCCTGCCGGTATATCCGTGTACCGCCAGCAGCCACTTATGACTATCCCTGGGAGCATAGAAAATGTCGCCTTTCAGAACCAGTCCGTCCTCCGATGTGATCTGCACACTCTCCTGCTGCACCGACGAGATCCATGCCGCCTTCTTCTCCTCAATCCTCTCACCGTTCTCCCGGATCGTATCCTGATCCTCCTCCGATACCACAGACTCCGGAGATACATCCTGCGCCGTATCCTGTCTCACGATCGCAAAATTCACCAGATAATTCCCCGCAAACAAAGACACTCCCGCCAGTACCAGCACCAGCACGAGCAAAAACATCCACCATAACTTCCTTTTTTTCTTCATAAACTGATCTTCTCCTGAAACTGTTCATATAATTAACAAATTGCCCTACTATGTTACTTCATGGAAGAACTGCTGTCAATACACAACATCCCTCAGTACGCCTTCAAAGCGGTCGCTGTCTGCCTCATACTCAGCCATATCCACTCCCCGTGCGTAACCTCCTGCGCCATGATACTCACATGCACCTGGCTTCCCGCCTCAGCCATATCCACTACCCATGATAACACCTGCCCCCATATCATCCCGTGCATGAGAAACACAGCTGTCCGCCCCAGGCATATCCGACGCGTCTGACCTCGAAACGGACAGAAAGGCAATATGTCTGACCGGAAAGGACATGCAATGTCCTGCACCGGCAGACATATTTCCTCTCTGTCCGGGACGGAGGCAGCACGCGCGGATATGCCGGGGGCAGACAGCGTCGCCTTAGTGATAACACCACACCCAAACAGTACCTCTTGATTTTTAATTCATTTATTGGTATCTTGTACTTAACCATTTTCCGATATTTTTTACAAAGGAGATTTTCGATGTTTTCACAACTGATCACAATACTTGCTGTATTGGTTCTATACTTCTTTCTATATTATATGACGGGTTCTCTGGCGCTTCATTTTCTGCCAGTGGGAGAAATGGATGACCGGCTTTCCCGGCGTCTGGTCCTCGGTTTTTTCGTGTACCATTTTCTTTTTACCATCATAGCTCTTCCCATGAAGCTTACCCTGCAGCCCCTCTCCCGGTTATCTGCTCTGTGGTGCGGCTGTCTGGGCATCCTTCTGATACTGTTTCTGATTTTGGAGGGAAGAGCATCCCTGACACGAATGAAAAAGCTTTTTTCTGATGTTTCTCTTCGAGGCAGAGAAAACACTGTGGCCTTTTTGCTTCTGATGGCTGTCATTCTGATCCAGACCGTCTGGTTCAATCTGAATGATGAAACATTTGCGCTCTGGGATCAGTCCTACTATATCGGCGATACGGCCACATCCCTGTATACAGACACCATCAGCCAGTACAATCCCTATACGGGCAATCAGCTGGACTGCCTGAATAAAGAATATCTGCTGGAAACTTATCAGAATCACAGTTCTGTCATGTGCCGGCTGCTTCATATTCATCCGCTGATCGAAGTGCGGACAGTCATGGCATCCGTTGTACTTATCCTGTATCAGCTGCTCTTCTATGAGATCGGTATGGTACTGTTCCGGCGTGACCGGCTGAAAAGCGCTGTCATGATCTGGTTTCTGTTTTTACTGAATCTGTTCAGCTTCAATCTGTTCACAGCGGGAGAATTTCTGATCATCCGCCCCTTCGAAGGCAAAACCATCCTGGCGGTACTGATCATCCCCGGCCTGCTGTGGCTGTTTCTTCAGACAGCGTCAGACCCGGACAACCGCACTTACTGGATCCATACGCTTCTGATGATCCTGGGGTCCTTCGGGCTGAATATGTCCGCGATTTACATGATTCCTTTTGAGATCAGCGCCTTTTATATTCCGCTGGCGATCCGGAAGAAAAAGCCTTCTGTTTTTCTCCGGTATCTGCTCCTGCTGATTCCGTGCGCGGTATTTGCAGTCATGTACCTGATTACCAGACATTACGTTACATTTTATATTGGAAAGTAGGTGTCCGAATTGGAAATTATTACTTCGATCTTCAGTCTTTCCAACTTCACTGTGCTTTATGACGCATTTTGCACGGCGATCGGCGGCGTAGAATGTTTTGTAATCCTGTATTTTATCTGTCTCGCCTGCTTTTTTGTCATTGGAAAAGACTATATGAACGACGGTTTTGTCTATCCGTTTTTCTTCATGGCTCTGACGGTCTTTAATCCTTTTCTGATCGTACCTCTGTCAAAGGTGATCGGACTTCTGCCCCGGATCCGCCGTCTTTTCTGGCTGCTTCCGGTCAATCTGGTTCTGGCCTTCGTCTTTACCCGGTCCGTCTTTGCCCCCAGGAAGAAATTTCTGCGGCTGCTGACCACTGTGTGCATCACAGGAATCGTCATTTATTTTGGCTCCAGTGTGATTCCGCAGCTCCACATGCCGGAAAATATCTGGAAAGTCAGCAATACTGTCCTGCAGATTTCGGATCTCATCGAAGAAGATGCCTCCGGGAACGACCTGGAAAAAAGTGCCCTTTACTCTGATGTGGAGCTGCTGGAGCTTCGCCAGTACAATCCATCCATCCACAGCGTTCTCCGGAGAAATGATCTCCTGGACTGGTCCATTGACCCTGCGGATGAAGAGGCTGTATCCCAGGTCATAAAGAGCAAACATGTCCTCCACACCCTGGCTCTCGTATCGCGATACGGGATAGAAATTGATCCGGTACTTTTTGTGTCTTACATGGAAAGAGTAAAAGCCTCCTATGTGATCACGGAGCCTTCCAGGGATCTGCACGATTATCTCACCGGGACCGGCCTGGAGCAGATCGGAGCGATCGACGGATACCGGATCTACCGGCTGAACCGCTGACAGAAATGAAAATATAGAAAGGATCTGATATCTCATGGCAAACTTTTGTCTGCTGATTCAATATGACGGTTCCAGATACAATGGCTGGCAGCGTCAGGGCAATACCCAGAATACCATTCAGGAAAAACTGGAGACCATTCTTGAGACTCTGTATGGAGAACCCATCGATCTGAACGGCTCCGGGCGCACAGACGCAGGCGTTCATGCTCTGTGCCAGGTGGCCAATTTCAAGATTCCCCGCATTCTGAGCCGCTATTCCTGTCAGGAAATCCAACAGTATATGAATGATTCCCTGCCGAAGGACATACGGATCCTGGGAGTGGAAAAAGCAGATGACCGCTTTCACGCAAGGCTTTCCGCAATCAGCAAGATATACGAATACCGGATCGACTGCGGCGAGGTGGCAAATATTTTTGACCGCCGCTATCTGGTTCGCATAGAAGAACCTCTGGATTTTACGAAAATGAGAGAGGCTGCCGATTACCTGACCGGAGAACACGATTTCAAGAGTTTCTGCGACAACCGGCAGATGAAAAAATCTACGATCCGCACCATCCATGACATATCCCTGGAGCTGGAAAATGGAATTCTCACCATCCGCTATCACGGAAACGGCTTTCTCTATCACATGGTACGTATTCTGACCGGAACATTGCTGGAGGTCGGTATAGGCGATCTGCTCCCTTCCCGGATTCCTTCTATTCTGGAGGCCCGGGACCGGTCAATGGCCGGCTTCACCGCACCTCCTCAGGGATTGTTTCTCATAGATGTTTTCTACGAATAAAGTCTTTTACATCATCTGTTTGAGGGCCTGCCAGATCGCTGAGACCGGAAGGCCGACTACATTGTTATAATCTCCCCTGATTTCCCGAACCCATGCGGCGAAGCGTCCCTGTATCCCATAGGCGCCGGCTTTGTCCATGGGTTCTCCCGTATCTACGTAGCTTTCGATCTCTTCTCCAGCCATCGGATACACTTCCACCTCTGTCTTACAGACAAAACTGCTGCAGACTGTTTCCTGGCCCGGAGCAGAGGACAGAATCGTCACGCCGGTAAACACCGCATGGGTGCGTCCCTGCAGCTGCTCGATCATACGGATCGCATCCTCCCGGTCCTTCGGTTTCCCCATGATCTTTCCATCCTGGCAAACCACTGTATCCGCTCCGATCACAAAGGATTCCTGCCCGTCTTTCAGACGACCTGCCACTTCATACGCCTTCTGTCCGGAGAGCTCGCACACGACCTCCTCCGGTCTGCTGCAGGTGATGATCTCTTCTCCCTGTGACGGTATCACTTCAAATTTCATTCCGATCTGCTCCAGCAGTTCCCGCCGTCTCGGAGAGGCTGAAGCCAGTATTATTCTTTTCATATTTATTTTTTCTCCTGTTTTATAGTAGACAAATGTTTCAAACGGTGCCATAATACGAATGCTGTTAACATAAACTGCGGTCTTTTCAGACCCCACGAAAGAGGTATTTATGGCAATTATCATTGTAAATCAGATTCTCAAAATGCTGATTATCCTGCTGATCGGTTATATCTGCTACAGGCTCAGACTGGTCGACCAGAAGGGCAACACTACGATGGCCAATCTTCTTCTGATGGTCGTCAATCCCCTGGTGGCTGTCATGTCTCTTCAGACAGAATACCAGCCGGAGCTGCTGAAAGGTCTTGCGATCTCCTATCTGCTGGCTTTCGCAGCCCACGGGATCGCGATCCTGGTCTCCCAGCTTCTCATCCACAAAACAGGAAACGACGAATACTCCATTGAACAGTTCAACTGCGTCTATTCCAACTGCGGATTTATCGGGATCCCGCTGATCCAGAGCATTCTGGGCAATGAAGGGGTCTTTTATCTGACTGCCTACATGACCACCTTCAACATCCTGTCCTGGACTCACGGAGTCGCTCTCATGACCGGAAAGGCCTCATGGCAGACTATGAAAAAAGGACTGCTGTCTCCTATGATCTTCGGCTGTGCCGCCGGTCTTCTCCTGTTCATTTTCCGGATCAGGATACCGTCTGTCCCCGCCGACGCTTTTACCTATGTGGCAAACATGAACACCCCTCTTGCC
>JAQXWO010000173.1 GCA_029225485.1 Lachnospiraceae bacterium | reverse complement strand
GGGAGATCGAGAAGAATTCCACAGTCAGAACGATGTCATCAGATGAATATCCGAATATCATCTGTGTATTACTTGAATCATTTGTAGATCCTGAAGAAATCAATTTTTTGGAACTGAGTGAAGACCCGGTTCCAAATTTTCGTTATTTATACGAAAATTTTTCCTCTGGATATCTTGAGGTGCCGGTGGTAGGAGCCGGCACGGCCAATACAGAGTTTGAGATCCTGACAGGAATGGGGATGCAGTTTTTCGGCCTTGGAGAGTATCCCTACAAGACGATCCTGAAGCAGACCAACTGTGAGAGCATTGCCTCCGATCTGAGTGACCTTGGTTATGGTACCCATGCCGTTCACAACAACGGAGGTAATTTTTACAGCAGGAAAAATGCGTTTTCCATGATGGGATTTGATACCTTTACTTCGAAGGAACTGATGGACATTCAGGAATATACGCCTCTTGGCACCTGGCCTACAGACCAGATCCTGATCGGGGAAGTCAAAAAATCTCTGGATTATACACCAGATACACAGGATTTTGTTTATACCATCACGGTACAGGGACATGGGGACTATCCTCATGAAAAAGTGATCGAAGATCCTGAGATTCAGGTGAGCGGAGCTGCAGATGAAGGCAGCAATTATGCCTGGGAGTATTACGTCAATGAGATTCATGAGGTGGACAAGTTTATCGGAAATCTGATCGATATGCTGTCCAGGAGGGAAGAAAAGACGATCGTGGTGATGTTCGGCGATCATCTTCCGACCATGGGCCTGACAGAAGAGGACATGGCTGCCGGAAGTCTCTTCAAGACGAAGTACATTACCTGGAATAATTTCGGGCTGGAAAAGAAAGACACGGATCTTACTTCCTATCAGCTTATGGCAGAGATACTGGATCAGCTCGGGATTCATACCGGCACCATGTTCCAGTATCATCAGATGAGGGATACGTATGCGTCTGAGGAAGAATATATCAATGGAATGGAATTGCTTCAGTATGATATTCTCTATGGAGATCATTATGTATACGGAGGGGAAAATCCCTATCCGGCCACAGACATTGTGATGGGTACACAGGATGTGGTGATATCCGGAATATCCCGGATCGGAGAGTATTATTTTGTCCGGGGAGAAAACTTTACAAAGTGGAGTAAGATCTATATTAATGAAGAAAAGATGTCCACCAAATATCTTTCCTCCAATCTGCTGCGTCTGAAAGAGAAGGATATGCCGGAAGGAGAGAATGTCGTTACTGTAAAACAGATGGGATCTTCGGATACTGTATTCCGTGTATCCAATGAATATATGTATGAACGCATACCTGAGACTGAGATCGAGTCTGAGGCGGAAAGTACAAAAGAACCGTAACGATGATATTCGCAGGCTGATGTTAATGAACCTGAAATACCTCGCAGAGGATGCTTTCTGTGAGATATTTCAGGTTCGTCTGCGTTTGGGGGGAGTATTCCATGGGGATATAGGAATTGCCGGATCAATGAAACAGAAGCGGCTTTTTCTCTATTTCAAAGATCTCTGTCTCTGAACAGTGTTCATAGTTTAGAAAAAGATAAAATATTTAGCAAAAATCTAATGTACAAACGCTGCTTTTGGTGATATAGTATAACTACAGACCGGAAATTCAATGAATATCCGGCACATTTGAAAACATGACGTGATTGCTTAGAAAAGGAGGATTATTTCGTGAAAGCAGCAAAGAATTATAAGTTTTGGTTTGCGACAGGTTCTCAGGATCTGTACGGAGACGAGTGTCTGCGCAAGGTGGCAGAGCACTCAAAGATCATCGTAGAGGAGCTGAATAAGTCAGGTATACTTCCCTATGAAGTAGTCTGGAAGCCGACTCTGATCACAAATGAGCTGATCCGCAAGACCTTTAATGAAGCAAATGCAGACGAAGAGTGCGCAGGTGTGATCACCTGGATGCATACCTTCTCACCGGCCAAGTCCTGGATCCTTGGACTTCAGGAGTACAGAAAGCCGCTGATGCATCTGCATACACAGTTCAATCAGGAGATTCCGTATGATTCGATCGATATGGACTTCATGAATGAGAATCAGTCTGCACATGGTGACCGTGAGTACGGACATATTGTGAGCCGTATGGGCATTGAGCGCAAGATCGTAGTAGGACACTGGAGTGATCCGGAGGTTCAGAAGAAGATCGCCTCCTGGATGCGCACGGCAGTCGGCATTATGGAAAGCAGCCATATCCGCGTGATGCGTATCGCAGACAACATGCGCAATGTTGCAGTTACCGAAGGTGATAAGGTAGAAGCTCAGATCAAGTTTGGCTGGGAGATCGACGCATATCCGGTAAATGAGATCGCAGAGGCAGTGCAGGCAGTATCCAAGGCAGATACGGATGCTCTGGTAGAAGAGTATTATGACAAATATCAGATCCTGCTGGAAGGCAG
This sequence comes from Lachnospiraceae bacterium, assembly GCA_029225485.1. Taxonomy (GTDB): domain Bacteria; phylum Bacillota; class Clostridia; order Lachnospirales; family Lachnospiraceae; genus Choladousia. The sequence goes on along the minus strand of JAQXWO010000173.1, from coordinate 970 downwards.
AGATGAAGCAGAATTCCGCAGACACGTTGCCGTACAGGCACAGATCGAGATCGGATTCGAGCGTTTCCTGGAGGAGAAAAACTACCAGGCGATCGTGACACATTTCGGAGATCTCGGATCTCTGCAGCAGCTTCCGGGTCTTGCAATCCAGAGACTGATGGAGAAGGGCTACGGCTTCGGCGGAGAGGGCGACTGGAAGACAGCTGCCATGGTACGTCTGATGAAGATCATGACACAGAACGTTCCGAATGCAAAGGGTACTTCCTTCATGGAGGACTATACATACAATCTGGTACCGGGCAAGGAAGGTATCCTTCAGGCGCATATGCTTGAGGTCTGCCCGACGATCTCCGAGGGTCCCATCAGCGTCAAGGTAAATCCGCTGTCCATGGGCAACCGTGAGGATCCGGCACGTCTTGTATTTACCGCAAAAGAAGGACCGGCGATCGCCACCTCCCTGATCGATCTCGGCAACCGGTTCCGCCTGATCATCAATGAAGTAGAGTGCAAGAAGGTAGAAAAACCGATGCCGAAGCTTCCGGTAGCTACCGCATTCTGGACACCGTATCCGGATCTGCCCACAGGTGCAGAGGCATGGATTCTGGCCGGCGGTGCACATCACACCGCATTCTCCTATGATCTGACTGCAGATCAGATGGCAGACTGGGCAGCAGCCATGGGTATCGAGGCAGTATTTATCGACAAGAATACCAACATCAGAGATTTCAAGAAGGATCTGATGCTGGGCAGCCTGTATTACAGATAGGAAGAGGGTTCCCCCTGCGTTTCTGGCGCGGGGGGTTTTTGCATTTCTGGTATGGTTAATCGGGCTTTAGTTGACTAATACAGGACGCCGCAGGGCCGAAGTCAGTCTGCTGAAGGTTATCTTAACAGCGGACGGTGGGTCTGCAGGGGCCGGAGGAGTTCAAATCGCTGCGCCGGGAATTGCTAATGCGCCAGCTGTGTTTCC
>JAQXWO010000172.1 GCA_029225485.1 Lachnospiraceae bacterium | reverse complement strand
TCAAAACAAGGACAAGGCTATGCAGATGCTGAAAGCAAAGCTGTATCTGCTGAAGCAGCAGGAGAATGCAGAGAAAGCCTCCGGTATCCGTGGAGAAGTGAAGGAAATCGGCTGGGGCAACCAGATCCGCTCCTACGTGATGCAGACCTATACCATGGTAAAAGACCACCGTACCAATGCTGAATCCGGCAACGTGGACAGCGTGATGGACGGAAATATCGACCTTTTCATCAATGCCTACCTGAAGTGGATCTCACTGGGGCAGAAGGAAGAGGACGAAGCATAAAATATAAGTAACCGTTCAGAGCCAACCTCCAAAATGCTTCGCATTTCGTCGGTGTGGCGTATCCGCCAAATAAAATTTCAAAAACAGACTTAAAATGCAAGCATTTTACGTCTGCTTTATGAAATTTTGCTTGGCTCTGTACCAAATAAAATTTCAAAAACAGACTTAAAAATGCAAGCATTTTACGTCAGTTTTATGAAATTTTGCTTGGCTCTGAACAAATACAAAATCATAAATTTGGATCATATGACAGATGCCGGTCTGAGCAGAAGTATACTCAGACCGGCATATTATTTATCTTCTGGTTTACTTTTTGCCCTGATTCTGTATAATATTTAATAAAGCATATGAAATACCGTGATTCTATTTTTACATAATTTCAGGAGGAACGTGTCATGATCTACGTATTAAAGGGAACGTCGGAAGACATCAGACGAATTGAAAAGGGGACTGCCATTCTGTTCCAGGATCTGCAGATCTGTTCCGGGGAAGAGACTTTGCAGATCGAGGTGTGTTTTCAGGATACAGATACCCTTTCCGTAAACAAAGAGGGAAATCGAATCCAGATCTCCTGCCGGGAGACTGCCCACTATTTTCGCGGGCTGAACTGGATCCTTCATCAGCCTGATCAGGGTTCTGTTCACAAAGAAGAGCCTGTGATTTTTCCGAAGAACGGTTATATGATGGACTGTTCAAGAAATTCGGTTTTCACAGTTGAAAAAGTGAAATCATTCATCCGGATCATGGCAAAACTGGGCATGAATGATCTGCTTCTTTACACAGAAGACACCTACGAGGTTCCCGAAGAACCGTATTTTGGAACCTACAGAGGACGTTATTCCCAGGATGAGATCCGCGAGCTGGACGCCTATGCACAGCTGTTCGGTATTGAGCTGATTCCATGCATCCAGACTCTTGCACACCTTAGAAATGCTCTGAAATGGCCCATGGGCAAAGCACTGAAAGATACGGACGATATTCTGTTTGTAGGGAAAGAAGAAGTATACCAGTTTATCGAAGAACTGCTCCACTCCGTAAAAGCATCTTTTTCCACCCGTCGGGTGCATCTGGGAATGGATGAAGCGGTCACACTGGGGCTTGGCAATTATCTGATGCAGAATGGATATAAGAAAAGCTCGGAGCTGATCAAAGAGCACAGCTCCCGTGTATTTGAGATCTGTAAAAAGTTGGATCTGGAGCCTATGATCTGGAGCGATATGTACATCACCTCCAACACAGGCAGCACTTATTATGACACAGAAGCGATCCGCCGCACTACCGAGTGGGTAAAGCCGGATGCAGGGCTGGGACTGGTTTACTGGGATTATTATAATGATGATCCATCCATCTATCATACACTGCTGGAGGCTCATGAAAATCTGTCCGACCGCACGATCTTCGCAGGCGGAAGCTGGATCTGGAATGGAATCGCACCGAATTATTCCCGTACTTTTGCCTGTACATGTACAGGTCTGCAGGCATGCCGGGAACATCATCTGAAAGAAGTATTCTGTACAGGCTGGCTGGACAACGGTTCTGAAACACCGGTAGATGCGGTATACCCCGGACTGGTCTTATTTGCTCATCTGGGCTTCCATGAGGAACCGGATCAGGCAGAGCTGGCGGAAGAATTTGCCATCACCGTCAACGGAAGACTGGAAGATTTTTATCAGCTGGATCGTTTTGATGCGCTCTTTGCAGAAAATGGAGTGAACATCACCTCTGACAATCCTTCTAAATATCTGCTTTATCAGGACAATCTTCTGGGTATGTTTGATTACCATATACAGGGTATCGACACTGCACAGTATTATGGAGCACTCGCAAAAAGACTGGAAGCGTGCGCCGGGACCTCACCTGCATACCAGGAGCTTTTTGCCTATTATCATCTTCTGGCAGAAGTACTGTCCGAAAAGGCTGATCTTGGAATCAGAATCAAAAAGGCCTATGACCAGAAAGACTTATCCACACTGGAGGAAATCTGTGAGAAAGTTATCCCCTGTCTGACAGAGAAAATGTGGAATATGAAGCTGCTTCGGGAACAGCTGTGGATGCAGGATGCCAAACCCTTCGGCTATGAATTGATGGATATAAAACTGGGCGGTGTCATCACCCGTCTGGAAAGCAGCCGCCGTCGTCTACGCTCCTGGCTGGATGGAACAGTTACCGTACTGGAAGAACTGGAACAGCCCCGTCTTCCTTACTTCCCGACAGAGCAGTCCCTTCATCACGACAGAAACGTTTCACTCTGTGAGAACCAGTGGAATAAAATTGTCAGTGGCTGCTGCCTGATCGATACGATATAATGCTGTAATTGTTTAGCTGACGAGAAAAAATAAAAAAATTTAAAAAAACTGTTGACAAATAAAGAAAAGTATTGTACGATAATCATCGTTGTGAGGGACAACAAATAAAACTCACAACGACATGCGCGAGTGGCTCAGTTGGTGGAGCGCGACCTTGCCAAGGTCGAGGCCGCGGGTTCGAGTCCCGTCTCGCGCTCTTGGATCTCAGGAATCGGGTGATTGGTTCCTGAGATTTTTTGTTACTGTACAGAGCCAAGCAAAATTTCAAAAAACAGGCGTAAAATGCTTGCATTTTTAAGCCTGTTTTTTAAATTTTATTTGGCGGATACGCCACACCGACGAAATGCGAAGCATTTTGGAGGTTGGCTCTGTACAGTAACTCTTTTTTGTATAACAGGAATGTTTGCCGAAAAAAAGATTGCATCCTCCCATGAAATATGATAGTATCCTTGATGGGTATACAAACGTTTCCCATGCACAAACACATGGAGATGAAGGAGAGCATACATATGCCTGAAAAGACAAAGTATTTTGTAGTCAGAGAGAAAGCGGTGCCGGAGGTACTGCTGAAGGTTGTGGAAGCGAAGCGGCTGCTTGATACGAAAAAGGTCGAGACTGTCCAGGAGGCGGCGGATCTGGTGGGAATCAGCAGAAGCTCTTTTTATAAGTACAAGGATGATATTTTTCCGTTTCGTGATAATGTCAAGGGAAAGACGCTGACGTTCGTACTCCAGATGGATGATGAACCGGGGCTTCTGTCGGATGTACTGAATGTCATAGCGGAATATCATGCCAATATTCTGACGATTCATCAGAGTATTCCGATCAACGGTGTTGCGTCCCTGACGCTCAGCGTGGAGGTATTGCCGCAGACGGGAGATATTTCCAGCATGATCGAGACGATTGAGGGAAAAGAAGGAATTCATTACCTGAAGATCCTGGCGAGAGAGTAGAATGCTCGGTGCTGTTTTGCAGCAGCAATCTGACGGGGGATTCAGGTCCCTTTTTTGCATCCCGGAGAAAAAAGAAAAAGTACAGTGGAGGAAAGAAAAATGCAGATAGCAGTATTAGGATATGGCACAGTAGGGTCCGGAGTGGTACACGTGATCGAGGAGAATCACGACATTATTCTGGCAAAGTCGGGAGTAGATCTGGAGGTAAAATATGTCCTGGATCTTCGTGATTTTCCGGGGGATCCGATTCAGGAGAAGATTGTACATGATTATGATGTGATCGTGAATGATCCCGGGATTCAGATCGTGGTGGAAGTGATGGGAGGCGTAGAGCCTGCTTTTTCTTTCTCCAAGCGTGCCTTGGAAGCCGGCAAATCTGTTTGCACCTCCAATAAGGAACTGGTGGCCCGTCACGGTACGGAGCTGATCGCTCTGGCCCATGAGCATCAGGCAAGCTATATGTTTGAGGCCAGCTGCGGAGGCGGCATTCCGGTGATCCGTCCGCTGCGCACCTGCCTTTCTCAGGAAGTGCTGGACGAGATCACTGGTATTGTAAACGGTACCACAAACTATATTCTGACGAAGATGATCGATGAGGGCCTGGAGTTTGACGATGTTCTGAAGGATGCACAGCAGAAGGGGTATGCAGAGCGCAATCCGGAGGCGGATGTGGAGGGATACGATGCCTGCCGGAAACTGGCGATTTTGTCTTCTCTGGCATACGGAAAGCGTGTGGATTACAACGATATTTATACCGAAGGCATTACAAAGATCACATCGTCAGATATTCTGTATGCAAAGAAGATGGATAAGACCATCAAGCTTCTTGCCTACAGCCACAAGGACGGAGAAAAAGTGACAGCCATGGTGGCACCGTATCTGGTGGACCGCAGAGATCCTCTTGCGGGAGTGAATGGCGTCTTCAATGCGATCTTTGTCCATGGAAATATGCTGGGCGATGCCATGTTCTACGGACAGGGCGCCGGAAAGGATGCCACAGCCAGCGCAGTCGTGGCAGATATCATCGAAGAGGCACAGACAGTTGGAAAAAGCGTGATGTCTGAATGGTCACCTGAAAAGCAGGAGCTGGAGGATGTGGCAGATACCAGAAAGCAGTTCTTTGTGAGAGTAAAGGGAGATGCAGCGCAGCCGGGAGCAGCGAAGCAGTTTGGCGATGTGCAGCTGATCGATGCAGGAGCGGCAGGTGAATACGGGTTTGTAACTCCTGTCATGAGCGAGGCAGAATATCAGGCGAAGGCGGCTGCCTGCGGTGAGATCATTTCCATGATCCGTATCCGCGCCTGAGAGAAGAGCGGACATATGGGGAGTATGCCAGGAAGACAGAGGAGATTATTATGAAATATATTGTAGTATTGGGAGACGGTATGGCGGATGAGCCAATTGCACAGCTTGGAGGCAGAACACCTCTGGAAGCTGCGGACACGCCGGTGATGGATGCACTGGCGGCAAAATCGGAGATCGGTCTGGTGCGCACGATCCCGGACGGCATGAAGCCGGGCAGCGATACGGCCAATCTGGCAGTGATGGGATATGATCCGAAGAAATACTATACGGGCCGTTCACCGCTGGAAGCGCTGAGTATCGGTGTGCCGATGGAGGATACAGACGTGGCTCTTCGATGCAATATTGTGACACTCAGTGAAGAAGAGCCTTACGCACAGAAACGGATCATCGATCACAGCTCCGGCGAGATCAGCACGGAAGACGCGGCAATATTGCTGGAGGCAGTCCGGGCAGAGCTGGAAAACGATACCTACCATTTCTATGTGGGAACCAGTTATCGTCACTGCACGATCTGGAAAAATGGCTCTGTGGTGCCGCTGACACCGCCTCATGACCATCTGGGCGAGGTGATCGGTGCTTACCTTCCGGAGGACGATGTCCTTCGCCGGATGCAGGAGAGAAGCTATGAGATACTGGCAAATCATCCGATCAATGTAGAACGAAAGGCAAAAGGGCTGAATCCGGCCAATTCCCTCTGGTTCTGGGGAGCCGGCACGAAGCCGCTGCTCAGTCCTTTTGAAGAGTTATATGGGAAACAGGGTGTCATGATCTCAGCCGTAGACCTGCTGAAAGGAATTGCGGTGGGAGCCGGCATGCAAAATGTGATCGTACCGGGTGCCAACGGCGGTCTTCATACGAATTATGAAGGAAAAGCACAGGCAGCCGTGGATGCACTCCTGAAAGAGGGCGCAGATTTTGCCTATATCCATCTGGAAGCGCCGGATGAGATGGGACATCAGGGAAGTCTGGAGCGAAAGCTTCAGGCCATTGAGAATCTGGACAGCCGCATCCTGCGTATCGTGAAGGAACAGATGGACGCGTCTGGGGAATCGTACCGCCTGCTTCTGCTTCCGGATCATCCCACGCCCCTTCGCATCCGCACACACAGCGCGGAACCGGTGCCGTATCTGCTGTATGACAGCACCAGCCCGGTGGATTCTCACGTACTTTATAATGAGAAGACGGCAAAAGAGAGCGGTATCTATCGTGAGCAGGGCTATCGGATGATGAATTATCTGCTGAGTGGGATTTATGAATAGAACTGATATATCTGCTGGATACAGGGAACAGTCTTAAGCAGAAAAAGTTTTACGAACTTCATCGGACTCTCAATCATTGTATAGAAAATAAAAACTCCACGTTTTCTGTCGACCGGAAACTTTCGGGACATGAAAAACGTGGAGTTTTTACTTGTCAAAACGGGCAGTTCTCGTGCTCTGTGCAGGCTCAGATCTCCTGTTTCAATTCCAGATAAAACTGGGTATTAGTCATGGAAATATAGGGTGATACCCAGATGAATCCAATACCAAAGGACAAAAGCGCAAGCAGGATCAGACCGAGATACGTAAGCTGCAGATAGAAGTAGCGGCCTTTCTGCCCTTTCATCAGTTCGCTGCTCTCGTGCATCAGTTCACGGGTGGTCTTCCAGGGAGCGTCTGCATAAAGAAAGGGAACCATGATGTAGCGCAGCAGTATCATGAAAAAGCCGATGATACAGATCAGAAGCACTGCAACAGACGCTGCAATTCCTGCCCTGCTGCCTGAAACGAGAGCGAAAGCCAGCAGTACAGCAGGAATCAGTGAAAACAGCATCGTAATACCCAGGATCGCAAAGAACCATCCGATCATCCGCTCAGGCTGGTGAGAGAAGCTGAAAAACAGATCGCGAAGCTGATACTGCCTGCCTCTGGCCACATTCAGATAGAGATAAGTGGAGCCTGCTGAAATAATCACAGATAACAGGCCGGCAATGATCGTGCAGAGCATATGAGGGATCGAAAAACCACCGGAGATCTGCATGGGAAAAGCAAGCTCAATGACCATTTCCAGCGCCATATTCAGCATCATCTCAAACAAAAATGCACCTGTGATAAATGTCCATTTCCCCGCCAGTACGGTACGGGCTCTGGATTTCAGTCCGGCTGAAGCATGTGTTCTCATATAAATTCACCTCCCGAAGGAATATCAGATTTACCGGGCGCAGCCGGACTGGAATCATTTCCATAAGGAAAAATGCTGTCATCACCATTTTGTTCATCAGAGTAAAAATCACTCCAGAACTGATTATAATAGTCATTTTCATCTGGCTGCTGCTCTGAGTGAGTGCCGCCATCCCCGATTCCAAACATTTCCTCCAGATTGTCAAAATCGTAATCCAGACCCAGTTCATCCGCATAGAGATCAAAAAGGTATTCGAACTCTCTGCGCATTTCAGAATTGGTCATCAGCATATAAAATGCACCCACAGTCATTATTATAGAAGAAACACCGCCGGCGATGCCCATCACAATGCCTGCCTTACACTTCCCGTGCATTTTCCCGTTCCCGCGGGAAAGCAGAGCGAAGAGCACAGCAAGAGCTCCGCAGGGCACGGCAACGTAGAAAATCGTGCTGCTCATCAGAGAAAAAATCCCGAGTACCATCGATGCTGTCGCCAGTCCGTTGCTGCGGCGGGACTCCGGACGCTGACCATAATCAGAAGAATTCCGGAAAGAACCGTCATAATCATCAGAGTACATGTCAAAAGCTCCTTTCGTAAAAATGTTCATTCGTAATGGTAGCATAACAGGTGTTTATTTACAAGGAATTAATAATTTTTTCATAAACTTGCAGTCCACACTCGGATGTGATACACTGTTTGGCGTACATTTTGGAAAAAGAACAGGAGTAATCGTTTATGGATATTATAAAGACACTGGCGCAGGAACTGGAGATCAAGCCCTGGCAGGCGGAAGCCGCTGTGAAGCTGATCGATGACGGGAATACGATTCCGTTTATTTCAAGATACCGTAAGGAAGCCACCGGCTCTCTGAATGATGAAGTGCTGAGAAAGCTGTTTGAGCGTCTGACTTATCTTCGAAATCTGGAGGACAAGAAATCACAGGTGATCGCCACCATCGAGGCTCAGGGCAAGCTGACCCCGGAGCTGAAGGCGCAGATCGAGGCTGCCCAGACACTGGTCGTGGTGGAGGATCTGTACCGTCCCTACCGGCCGAAGAGAAGGACCAGGGCTACGATTGCAAAGGAGAAGGGGCTGGAGCCGCTGGCGAATCTCATTCTTTTGCAGAATCTGAAACGACCGGCGCTTGAGGAGGCTGCTGCTTTTATATCTGAGGAGAAAGAGGTAAAGACCGCAGAGGAGGCTCTGGCGGGTGCCCGTGACATTCTGGCAGAGTCGATTTCTGATGAGGCGGATTACCGCAGCCGGATCCGCAGCATGACCATGAAAGAGGGCCTTCTGGTCAGCGAAGCAAAGGATGAGAAGGCACAGTCAGTATATGAGATGTATTACCAGTATACGGAGCCTGTGATGAAGGCGGCGGGACACAGGATCCTGGCACTGAACAGAGGGGAAAAGGAGAAATTTCTCAATGTGAAGATCGAGGCTCCCAGAGATCAGATTCTGCAGTATCTGGAGCGTCAGGTGATCACACGGGACAATCCCTGCACTGCTCCGGTGCTGAAGGAAGCGGCAGAGGACAGCTACGACCGTCTGATCGCACCGGCGATCGAGCGGGAGATCCGGAATGAACTGACCGAAAAGGCGGAGGACGGAGCCATTCAGGTCTTCGGCAAGAATCTGGAGCAGCTTCTGCTGCAGCCGCCTATCGCCGGGCAGGTAGTGCTGGGATGGGATCCGGCCTTCCGTACCGGCTGCAAGCTGGCGGTGGTGGATGCTACCGGCAAGGTGCTGGATACGACAGTGGTCTATCCTACAGCCCCGACAAATGAGACAAAGATCCGTGCGGCCAAGGATACGGTAGAAAAACTGATTTCCAAATATGGCGTTACCCTGATCTCACTGGGGAACGGAACCGCTTCCAGAGAATCCGAGCAGGTGATCGTGGAGATGCTGAAGGAGATTCCAGAAAAAAAGGTGGCCTATGTGATCACAAATGAGGCAGGAGCTTCTGTGTATTCTGCCAGCCAGCTTGCCACGGAGGAATTTCCGAATTTTGATGTGGGGCAGAGAAGCGCGGCATCCATTGCCAGACGTGTGCAGGATCCCCTGGCTGAACTGGTGAAGATCGACCCGAAATCTATCGGTGTGGGCCAGTATCAGCATGATATGAATCAGAAAAAGCTGGGTGAAGCACTGGACGGCGTGGTGGAGGACAGCGTGAACCGGGTCGGCGTGGATCTGAACACCGCTTCCGCGCCGCTGATGGAGCATATTTCAGGTATTACAAAGACGATTGCCAAAAATATCGTAGCTTACCGGGAAGAGCATGGTCGTTTTGCTGACCGCCGGGAACTGCTGAAGGTGCCGAAACTGGGACCGAAGGCCTTCGAACAGTGTGCCGGATTCATGCGGATCAGCGGAGGAAAAGAGGCGCTGGATGCCACCAGCATCCATCCGGAAAGCTACGCAGCCGCAGAACATCTGCTGAAAGAGCTGGGGTATACCAAGGATTGGATCACAGAGCCGGGAGTAAAATCCCTTTATATCAAAGACTACAAAAAGACTGCTGAGAAGCTTGGCATCGGCGAGCCGACACTGCGTGATATCGTGCAGGAGCTCTGCAAGCCGGGCCGTGACCCTAGAGATGAGATGCCGCAGCCGATCCTGCGCACGGATGTGCTGGAGATGAAGGATCTGAAAGAAGGCATGATCCTCAAGGGGACTGTGCGTAATGTCATTGATTTTGGAGCTTTCGTGGATATCGGCGTTCATCAGGATGGACTGGTACACATTTCACAGCTTTCCAGTAAGAAATTTGTGAAGCACCCGCTGGATGTGGTCAGTGTGGGTGATGTCGTAGAAGTGAAAGTGCTCAGTGTGGATATGCAGAAGAAGAGAATTGCACTGACCATGAAGCTGTAATCCTCTCTTTATCGCTGTGCACAGTTCGGGGAGGAGACAGAATGAAATACAAAAAGAGAACACTGGGAGTGTTCAGCGTTGCTTTTGCCTACGTATGCTGGGGTGTGCTGACTGTTTTCTGGAATTTTCTGGGAGAAGTGAATTCCGTCTATATCCTGGCTCAGCGAATCGTATGGTCCATGGTGTTTATGGGAATCTATATGACGGCTGCCGGGAAATGGACAGAGCTGCAGAAGGTGCTGAAAGACAGGAAAAAGTTGTCGGTCTGCTTTATTTGCGGAATCCTCATCACCATCAACTGGGGCGTCTATATTTTTGCAGTAAACAGCGGACATGTGCTGGATGCCAGCCTGGGTTATTTTATTGAGCCGGTGCTTGTTGTACTTCTTGGACTGATTGCTTTCCGGGAAAAACCGAGTACGCTGGAGAAGGTTACTTTTGCATTTGCAGTTGCCGGACTGGTTTATCTGGTCATTATGACCCGTACCTTCCCGGCACTGGCGCTGCTCATCGCCGGTTCCTTTGCCGTCTATGGAGCAGTGAAAAAGAAGCTGGATCTGTCACCGCAGGCTTCTCTGTTTGCAGAGACGCTGTGCATGACGCCATTTGCCCTGCTTTTTATCATTTATGGAGATACCCATGGCATGGGGAGCATCGGAGTGCTGCAGGGGATGGAATATCTGCTGCTTCCGGCCTGCGGGGTGATTACGTCTGTTCCGCTTCTGATGTTTAACATCGGCGTAAAGGAGATCCCATATTATCTGTCCGGGATTCTCATGTATATCAACCCTACGTTACAGTTTCTCATGGGATTGTTCTATTTCCATGAAGAACTGAACCGCAGCCGCCTGACCGCATTTACCTTTATCTGGGTGGGAGTATTGTTTACCATTTATGAGAAAGTGAAAATGATGCGGCAGGAGAAAATCTGACCATATGATTTTACATTCATTCCTTCCGGACAGAATGAAAGCTGGTGTGCTGCTGTATCTGGCATCCGGTGCTCTGGCAGCTTATCTTACGAGAAAACAGGAAGTGCGGGTGTAAAGGAGGGATATCTGTGAGAGATACATTCAAAAAACAATTTCAGATCCTATGGGACGGCGGAGTGCTGATGCTGTTGTTTACCGTCATTTTATATGTGTTTGGCCTGCTGCTGTTTAGCGGGATCGCATACTTTGACAACGACCTGACCAGCTGCTTTCCCATGGGGACCCTGCTGGCCTGCATTATGGCAGCTATGTACATTTCGATTTCTCTGGTGGGGATCGGAGGCATCTTTAATCTGGAAATATCCATGGGATGTACCAGACACCGTTTCTTCGTGTCCTACTATCTCGTACATTTTATGTTCTGCATTGCAAGTCTAATTCCATCGGCTCGCTTCAGGCTCCCTGCCCCATGGGTACCCGCCCCTCCCGCAATATCAGATTACGGCTGCCAAAATCCCGTTTCCCGGCTGATTTCACAAGATATACGATAACAAGATAACAGTTCAGAGCCAACCTCCAAAATGCCTGGCCCGCCCGGAGCGTCGCACAGAGAACTCGCAAAACAAAATTTGTATTGACAAAGAAAAATCCCACTGGTATCATTTGTGTGATGAACGAGGGCGTTCTTTTGACAGGAGAGAGCTGCCCTTTTTTGTAATTTCTGCGCTTTTGCGGCGCATCAGACCATATAACAACGCATAACAGCAAGGAGTGTATTTATGAGTCAATATACCAGAGATGATATTATCAGAATGATGGAAGAGGAAGACGTGGAGTTTATCCGCCTTCAGTTCACCGATATGTTCGGCAATCTGAAGAACCTTGCGGTGACCACCAGCCAGCTGCATCGAGTGCTGGACAACCAGATCATGTTCGACGGCGCTTCCATTGACGGTTTTGCGCGGGTGGAGGAGTCGGATATGTTTCTGTATCCGGATCTGGACACCTTCTGTATTTTCCCCTGGCGTCCGCAGCACGGCAAGGTAGCCCGGTTTATCTGTGATGTATACCGAGCGGACGGTACTCCTTTTGAAGCAGATCCCAGGTATGTGCTGAAGCAGACCATCAAAGAGGTTGAAAAGATGGGGTATCAGTTCGATGTGGGACCGGAGTGTGAATTCTTCCTGTTCCACAGTGATGATGAGGGCAATCCGACCACCATTACCCATGAAAAAGCGGGATATTTTGATGTCAGCCCGCAGGATCTGGGAGAAAATGCCCGCAGAGACATGATCCTGACCCTGGAGGATATGGGATTCGTGATTGAATCTTCCCACCATGAGAGTGCACCGGCACAGCATGAGATCGATTTTCAGTATCAGGAAGCTCTGAAGGCAGCTGACGGGATCATGACTTTCAAGCTGGCAGTGCGTACTGTGGCGAAGCGTCACGGACTCCACGCATCTTTCATGCCGAAGCCGAAGCCGGATGTCAATGGTTCCGGCATGCATATGAATATGTCCCTGTCCCGGGACGGACGGAATGTATTCTATGATCCGGAGGATGCCTGCCATCTGAGCCAGGAGGGCTACTGGTTTATCGGTGGTATTATGAAGCATATCCGGGCCATCACCGCGATCACGAATCCCATCGTAAATTCTTACAAGCGGCTGGTGCCGGGATTCGAAGCACCGGTTTATATTGCCTGGTCATCCAGAAACCGCAGTCCTCTGATCCGTATCCCGTCAGTGCAGAATGGAAAAGATCAGCGCATTGAGCTGCGCAGCCCGGATTCTTCCGCCAATCCGTATCTGGCAATAGCGGTATGTCTGGCAGCCGGTCTGGAGGGTATCCGGAATCACATTGACCCGCCGGAGAGCATGAATACCAATATTTTCGCCATGACAGAGGAAGAGCGTGAGGCAGCAGGCATTGAGTGTCTGCCAGGCAATCTTCTGGAGGCGATCCATGATCTGGAGCAGGATGAATTTATTCGTTCTGTGCTTGGAGAGCATCTGTCAGAGTATTATATCCGCTCCAAAAAGAAAGAATGGGCAGATTACTGTGCCTATGTAACGAACTGGGAGATCGAGCATTATCTCGCCAAAATCTGATTGTTCTGTAGAATACGTCCCTCTGGCGGCAGATCAGAAATGCTTCGGCAGAAAGAAATCTGTAAAGCAAAGGTCTGAGGCTGGAATGGAGGCACATTGAGTTGTGACATAAGGTAGAGGGTGACAGAACAGGAGGACAGGATGGCAAATATAGTGATTGTATTTCCGAAGCCGGAGGATGCCAGAAGTATCAGAAACCTCCTGGTGAGAAATGGTTATTCGGTAAGTGCTGTCTGTACGAGCGGCCTGCAGGCTCTTGGCGCTGTAGACCGGCTCAATTCCGGCGTGATCGTGTGTGGGTATCGGTATCCCGATATGATGTACGATGAATTATATGAAAATCTTCCTCCGTCTTTTGAGATGCTTCTGATCGCGTCCCAGCGTGTGATCGGGGAAGGGATCTGTGAAGGTGTTGTCAGTGTTTCCATGCCGCTTCGTGTATCGGATCTGGTGAATTCTCTGGAGATGATCATTGACCGGCAGGAACGGCGCAGATTGAGAAAGCGGACGCTTCCTCCCAAACGCAGTGATGAGGAGAAGCGGCTGATCGCGGATGCCAAAGCGCTGCTGATGACGCGGAATAATATGACAGAGGAGGAAGCGCACCGCTATCTCCAGAAGACAAGTATGGACAGCGGGACAAATCTGGTAGAGACGGCCCAGATGCTGTTTGCGCTGATGAAGGATTAATATGGAGGCTGTTGTATGAAGTTTACGAAAATGCATGGGATCGGCAATGATTATGTCTATGTCAATTGTTTCCGTGAGACAGTGGAACATCCGGGAGAGGTGGCTGCGAAGATCAGCGACCGTCATTTCGGGATCGGATCTGACGGGCTGATCCTGATCTGTCCGTCAGAAGTGGCTGATTTCCGGATGGATATGTACAATTCCGACGGTTCTCAGGGCGCCATGTGCGGCAACGGGATCCGCTGTGTGGCGAAATACGTATATGATTATGGTCTGACGGATAAAACGCAGATCAGCGTGGAGACGAAAAGCGGTATCAAGTATCTGGAGTTGACTGTGAAAGACGGAAAAGTGGCGCTGGTAAAAGTAGATATGGGTGCTCCGATCCTGGAGCCGGGCCGGATTCCGGTGACACTGCCGGGGGATCAGATCGTGGACCAGCCGCTGCAGGTCAGCGGAAAAGATTACCGGATCACCTGCGTTTCCGTGGGGAATCCCCACTGTATTGTTCCGGTACAGGATGTGGACGGACTGAAGATCGAGCAGATCGGTCCTGATTTTGAGAACCATGAGGTATTTCCTGATCGCGTGAATACTGAGTTTATCAGAGTGCTTGACCGGCGGACGGTACAGATGCGTGTCTGGGAGCGGGGAGCCGGGGAGACCTGGGCCTGCGGTACGGGAGCCTGTGCGGTGGCAGTTGCCTGCATCCTGAACGGATGGACAGAGCGGGAGATTACCGTGAAGCTGCGGGGCGGCGACCTGCAGATCAGCTGGGATCAGGAGAAAAATACCGTATTTATGACCGGACCGGCAGAGACAGTCTTTGACGGGGAGATTATCTTATAGTATGTAACTGTTCAGAGCCAGGCAAAATTTCATGAAACAGACGTAAAATGCTCGCATTTTTAAGTCTGTTTCATGAAATTTTATCTGGCGGATACGCCGCACCGACGAAATGCGCAGCATTTTGGAGGTTGGCTCTAAACATTTATTATGGTATAATAGCTACAGATTTTATACAGGAGGACAGTATCATGTTTAAAGTAAATGACAACTATCTGAAATTGCCGGGAAGCTATCTTTTTTCCACCATCGGAAAAAAGGTGCGGGAGTATAAGGCAGCGAATCCGGACCGTTCTGTCATCAGTCTGGGGATCGGCGATGTGACGCAGCCTCTGGCTCCGGCTATCATTGAGGCTCTCCACGGAGCTGTGGATGAGATGGCAGCAGCTGAGACCTTCCACGGATACGCACCGGATCTGGGATATGAGTTCCTGCGCAATGCCATTGCAAAGAATGATTACGCGGATCGCGGCTGTGAGATCGCAGCGGATGAGATCTTTGTATCTGACGGCGCAAAATGTGACTCCGGAAATATTCAGGAGATTTTCAGTGTGGATAATAAGATCGCTGTATGTGATCCTGTCTATCCGGTTTATGTGGATACGAATGTTATGGCAGGTCGTACCGGTACTTATGACGCAAAGACCGGCACCTGGAGCGATGTGATCTATATGCCATGTACAGCGGAGAATGGATTTGCACCGGAGCTTCCGAAGGAGACACCGGACATCATTTATCTGTGCTTCCCCAACAATCCCACCGGTTCCACGATCACAAAGGATCAGCTGCAGATGTGGGTGGATTACGCAAATAAAGTCGGTGCAGTGATCATTTATGATGCTGCCTACGAAGCATACATTTCAGAGGAGAATGTGCCTCATTCTATTTATGAGTGTGTCGGAGCGCGTACCTGTGCCATCGAGCTGAAGTCCTTCTCCAAGAATGCAGGATTTACAGGCACACGTCTCGGCTACACGGTCATTCCGAAGGATCTGAAGAGCGGGGATGTGATGCTGCATTCTCTCTGGGCGAGACGTCACGGTACCAAGTACAACGGCGCACCGTATATCGTACAGAAAGCAGGAGAGGCAGTATATTCTCCGGAAGGCAAGAAGCAGCTGGCAGGACAGGTCGGCTACTATATGAACAATGCAAAGACGATTCTGACAGGTCTGAAGGAGATGGGCTATACCGTATCCGGAGGTGTGAATGCACCCTACATCTGGCTGAAGACACCGGCAGGAATGACTTCCTGGGAGTTCTTTGATGTGCTGCTTGAGAAGGCAAATGTGGTAGGTACGCCGGGTTCAGGATTTGGTCCCAGCGGCGAGGGATATTTCCGTCTGACAGCTTTCGGTACTTATGAGAGCACCGTGGAAGCATTGGAGAGGATCCGTAAGATCTGAGAATAGCAGCATCTGCACAAATGAGGTATGAACGGGCAGATTTTGAACAATTGCATCGATTCTGGGAGTGCAGGGTATGTAAAATTCGATGTCATGTTCACTGGCCGGGCAAACGAAATAAAGAAAGGGGTATCGCAGATTCACCAATTCAGGTGATTTTGCGATACCCTTTATATTTTCATTGAAAAGAATTGCTGAGCTATTGGCGGCAGAAAGACAATATCATCTCTGACTGCGCTTTATTACAGAAGCTTAATCCCGTGGTATGCAGCTTCGTCTACGATATCCTTCGGCCACAGGGAGCACTGCACCTCTCCGATGTGGGCCTTGCGCAGATAAAACATACAGATACGGGACTGTCCGATACCGCCTCCGATGGTGTAGGGCAGCTCGTCCTCCAGAATCGCCTTCTGGAAGGGAAGATTCGCCCGCTCCGGGCATCCGGCGATCTCCAGCTGATGCTGCAGGGATTCGGCGTCTACACGGATTCCCATGGAAGAAAGCTCCAGAGCGATATCCAGAACAGGATAGTAGACCAGGATATCTGCATTCAGATTCCAGTCATCGTAGTCCGGGGCACGGCCGTCATGACGCTCGCCGGAAGCAAGGACGCCGCCGATCTGCATGATACATACGGCACCCTTCTCTTTGGAGATGATGTACTCGCGCTCTTTCGGAGTCTTGTCGGGATACAGATCCTCCAGCTCCTGGGAGGTGATGAAGAAAATATCCTTCGGCAGGATCTCTTCTATGTATTCATACTGGATAGACATATATTTTTCTGTCTTTTTCAGAGCTTTGTAGACAGAACGTACTACCTTTTTCAGAGTATCCAGACTGCGCTCATTTTTGTTGATGATCTTTTCCCAGTCCCACTGATCCACGTAAATGGAATGGATATTGTCGGTATCCTCGTCTCTGCGGATCGCGTTCATATCGGTATAGAGTCCTTCTCCGTGGGAAAATCCGTATTCCTTCAGTGCATAGCGTTTCCACTTTGCAAGGGACTGTACGATCTCCGCTTCGGATTCCTCCTGTTCGCGGATATCGAACTTCACGGGACGCTCCACTCCGTTCAGATTGTCATTCATTCCGGAAGCCGGGTCGACAAAAAGCGGGGAAGAGACACGCAGAAGATTGAGCTGGTCAGACAGAGTCTTCTGGAAAAAATCCTTCACTGTTTTGATGGCGATCTGTGTCTCATACAGAGACAGCACGGACACATAACCGTCAGGTATGATAAGTTTGCTCATTTCAGTTGATTCCTCCATTTATGATCTACCGCCATACAGGCGCCGGAGTGCCTGACATGCAAAATGCACCTTTTTTCATTCTGGTATAAGCCACGATAAATACCTTAATGTTTCGGTGAGGATGCTTTTTCGAGAGTGCAGTTGTAAAAACGCAGGCGTAGAGGGCTACGCTGAGGCTTTTACAACTGTGCTGTCGGGAAAGCAGACCAGCGAAACATAAGGTTATTTATCGCGGGTTATACTAGTGTATGGCAGAACTTCACTATCCATTATAGCAGAAGATTTTGAAGTTACAACCCAAAAAAGAACGAAAAAAAAGAAATTTAGCCTTGCATTGAAGAAAAAAATGTGGTAGAATAGCTCCATTATGAAAAGGCATTGAAGGAGACTCTGCTTTTGAAACTTGACAGGAATTCGGCATCACCGACTGAGAGTGCTGATGGAGGGAAGAGAGCGATGGGAACACTCCGGAGCTGACTGTTCGATACGGATGTTTTGGATTTGCGGTAGTTGTCATGAGACGACAGCGTTTGGTATAGGGACTGCAGATCAGAGGACAGCGAGGTAGGGCAGTACGCGAGCTGCGCGTTATGCAGGAAAAGAGAGGCAGACGAAGGCGTCTGCAATGCGGGTGGTACCGCGGGTAAGATGAATTATCCGTCCCGGAATGTCACTGTGATGTTCCGGGATTTTCTTTGCCATTTTTCGGGCAGGAGAGAAGATTATTATAAAAAAATGAGGGAAGCTGCAGCAGAGCGGTTTCTCTTTTTTTATCATTTTCTCATCCACAGGGAATCCCGGACAGGGAGCGAAACGCTTCTTAAATGAAAACAGGCAGGTGTGCCGCAGGAGGTTATGATGGAATTTTTATCAGGTGTAAAGGAAAAAGAAACGCTGGAGCTGGGAGAGCTTCTGAAAAAAGACAGAATCGGTCAGGAAGTAAAGGTAAACGGCTTTGTTCACACCATTCGTGACATGGGTGAGGTGGCGTTTGTTGTATTGAGAAAAAGAGAAGGTCTGCTGCAGTGCGTCCTGGAAGAGGGGACAGCCGGTATCTCAGAGAAAGATCTGAGAGAGGAGCAGACGGTGGAAGTGACAGGACTTCTGGAGGAGGACGAACGGGCGCCTCACGGCATCGAGCTTCGGATCCGTGAAGTACAGGTGCTCTCCAGCCCCTCTGAACCCCTGCCTCTGCCGGTGAGCAAATGGAAGCTTTCTACTTCTCTGGAAGCAAAGCTGAACTATCGCAGTGCTTCTCTTCGGAATGTCCGGGAGCGGGCAAAGTTCCGTATCCAGGAGGGAATCACGAGAGGATTCAGGGATTTCCTGTACAGTCAGGGATTTACGGAGATCCATACTCCGAAGATCGGCGCCAAAGGTGCGGAGGGCGGCTCCAACATGTTCCGCCTGGAGTATTTCCATCATCCGGCGGTCCTGGCTCAGAGCCCCCAGTTTTACAAGCAGATGATGGTGGGCGTTTTTGACCGGGTATTTGAGACAGCTCCCGTGTTCCGCGCAGAGAAGCACAACACAAAACGGCACCTGAACGAATATACCAGTCTTGATTTTGAGATGGGATATATTGACAGCTTTGAAGATATCATGGCTATGGAGACCGGATTCTTACAGTATACCATGAAGCTTCTGCAGGAGGATTATGCAGAAGAGCTGAGGATCCTTGGTGTGACATTACCGAAGACGGACCGGATCCCCCAGGTGCGTTTCGATAAGGCCAAAGAACTGGTATCTGAGAAGTATAACAGAAAGATCCGCAACCCCTTTGATCTGGAGCCGGAGGAGGAAGCATTGATCGGACGTTATTTTAAAGAAGAGTACGACGCGGATTTTGTATTTGTCACACATTATCCCTCCAAGAAGCGCCCGTTTTATGCGATGGATGATCCGGAGGACACCAGATATACTTTAAGCTTTGACCTGCTGTTCCATGGACTTGAGATCACCACCGGAGGACAGCGTATTCACGAATATCAGATGCTGAGTGAGAAGATCGCAGCCCGCGGAATGGAAGAAGAAGGCATGGATCAGTATCTGGCAGCCTTCAAATACGGCATGCCGCCTCACGGAGGACTGGGAATTGGTCTGGAACGCTTGACAATGAAGCTGATTGGGGAGGATAATGTAAGAGAAGCAACATTGTTCCCGCGTGACCTTTCACGTCTGGAACCGTAAGGGCAGTCTGCTGCACAGATGGAGCGGCTGACTGCTGATAAAAACAGGGGGATGGGAAAATGGCAAAGACTTGTTTTTTGTGTGGCGGACCGCTGAAAGACGGCAGATGCACAGAGTGTGGACTGGACAACAACAAAAATGACAAAAAATATCAGCTGAATACGCACAATGATGCGGGAGCGCATTTTCACAGCGGAGACTGTGAGGATCAGCTGAATCGGGAGCGTAAGGAGGCAAAACAGGACAAGGCGAAAAAGAAAAAGCAGGAGAAGCAGCAGCCGGAGACTTTTGACTATCAGGAGATGCTGGAGCAGGAGAAAAAGAAAGTACACAGCGGAAGTACGAAGCAGAGTAAGAATGGCAAAAAAACAGGGACTGCTTCCGGCCGCAGGAAAAAGAAGCACGGTGTTTTCTGGTGGATCGTCATTATTTATATTCTGATTGGCCTGATCGGTTCTGTCATGGAGAACAGCACAGGGAGTCTGGAGGAGCTTCAGGATTTATGGGAGGAGCTGACGGATTCGTTCCATTCTGCAGTTGACGATGACCCGGAAGAGGCTTATGAGGCAGATGAATATGACCAGGAGCAGTTCTACGGGGCTGATGAGGAGGACGGATCTGATCTGGATCAGGATTCTGAAGAACCTCCGGAGAAGATCGCATATGATCAGACTTCCGGGCGCTATTTCATGACAGAACTGGAACAGGGGATTTATACTGTCGGATATGAGATACCGGCAGGTACCTATCAGTTTCAGATTGAGGATGAGGAGTATGCAACGACACTGATCACCTGGTATCACCAGGAGATTTCCGATCCAATTTATCTGTGTTCCGAAACTGTCAGAGCAGAGTACTGGGAGAATCAGCAGGAAGAGTGTCCTTTTAGCGAGTATTCTCCGGAACTCGTTCTGCAGGATGGAGAACAGCTCTATATTGAGAACAATTCGGCGGATATTTTGAAAATGAGCGGGCTGAAGGAAGAAAGAGTTGTTTTGAAAAAGCACGCAGCACAGACAGGACTGCAGGAAGTCCTGGTCGACAGTGCGGATGGGAATGTATCTCTGATCTGCGGGGAAAGCTTTGCTCCCGGTGTTTATGATCTGGTCGCAGAAGGAGAATTTCCGTATGCTTTTGTTAACCTTTCCTCCGAACATGAAATTATTGCGGGAGGCTATGAGGAGTACGGGATCGGTTTAGAACCGGAACATCCGGTCTGCAGGAGGCTTCCACTGGAGGAAGGAACAGAAGTTTTAGTAGAATATCTGGCGGAGGACGGGC
Source organism: Lachnospiraceae bacterium (assembly GCA_029225485.1). GTDB lineage: Bacteria > Bacillota > Clostridia > Lachnospirales > Lachnospiraceae > Choladousia. The sequence continues at coordinate 2,044 of JAQXWO010000172.1, read as the reverse complement.
AGCTGCGCCTTGTGCCGAGCTATTAAGAAATAATGTTTTTGTTCAGTATTTTGAACCATCGTGTATGGAGTATGCTGAATGACAAAGTTTACATAACATGAAGGAAGGAAGTAGGAATCATGGCAAACGTGATCAGCGATGAGACAATGGAGTATGTAGGTATCCTTGCGAAGCTGGAGTTGACGGATGAGCAGAAGCAGCAGGCGAAGAAGGATATGGAGCGTATGCTGGATTATATTGATAAATTAAATGAACTGGATACGTCGGCAGTGGAGCCGATGTCCCATGTGTTCCCGGTGCACAATGTATTCCGGGAGGATGAAGTGACCAACGGGGACGACAGGGAAGCGATTCTTGCAAATGCTCCGGCTCAGAAGGAAGGAGCTTTTGTAGTTCCGAAGACGGTGGAATAGCCGCATGCCTGAGAAAAGAACAGTTTGGGAAAAGACAGGAAAGGACGATAGATCATGCAGATAGCAGAGATGACTGCCCTGGAACTGGGCAGGAAGATTAAGCAGAGAGAAATCTCGGTGACGGAAGCAGTACAGTCGTCGCTGGCACAGATCGAAGCCTCGGAAGATCGGATCAACAGTTTTGTGACAGTAGATGCAGAAGGCGCCCTGAAGCAGGCGGCCCTGGTGCAGAAAGCGATAGAGGAGGGGACTCTGGATACGCCTCTGGCGGGAGTTCCGGTGGGTATCAAAGACAATATGTGTACAGAAGGGCTGCTGACCACCTGCAGTTCGAAGATTCTGTATAATTTTAAGCCGACTTACACGGCAGAGGCGGTGCAGAACCTGCAGAAGGCAGGAGCTGTGATCGTGGGTAAGACCAATATGGATGAATTTGCCATGGGAAGTACGACAGAGACTTCTGCGTATGGAGTCACCCGCAATCCCTGGAATACCGCCCATGTACCGGGCGGTTCCTCCGGCGGTTCCTGTGCGGCGGTGGCTGCCTGTGAGGTTCCATATGCTTTAGGCTCTGACACGGGCGGTTCCATCCGTCAGCCCAGCTCTTTCTGCGGCGTCACCGGAATCAAGCCGACCTATGGTACCGTATCACGGTATGGACTGATCGCCTATGGATCCTCTCTGGATCAGATCGGTCCGATCGCAAAGGATGTTTCAGACTGTGCAGCCATTCTGGAGACGATTGCCTCTTATGATAAAAAGGACAGCACTTCTGTGAAACGTGAAGACTGTGATTTTACTTCCGCTCTGGTGGATGATGTGAAAGGTATGAAGATCGGTATTCCTTCCGATTATCTGGGAGCAGGTCTGGATGAGGAAGTCAAAGCTGCGATCCTGAAGGCTGCGGATGTACTGAAGCAGAAAGGCGCCATAGTGGAAGAGTTTGACCTGAGCCTGGTGGAATATGCGATTCCAGCCTATTATGTCATCGCGTCGGCGGAGGCCAGCTCCAACCTTTCCAGATTTGACGGAGTGAAATACGGATACCGCGCCGAAGATTATGAGGGACTTCACAATATGTATAAGAGAAGCCGTTCTGAGGGCTTCGGTGAGGAGGTCAAGCGCCGTATCATGCTTGGCTCCTTTGTACTGAGCTCCGGATATTATGACGCATATTATCTGAAAGCTCTGCGCACCAAGGCGTTGATCAAGCAGGCATTTGACCGTGCCTTTGAAAAATATGACGTGATCCTGGGACCGGCAGCTCCCACGACTGCACCGGAGCTGGGCAAGAGCCTTTCCGATCCTCTGAAGATGTATCTGGGAGATATTTATACGATTTCTGTGAATCTGGCGGGATTGCCCGGTATGACAGTACCCTGTGGACTGGATTCCAGAGGTCTGCCCATTGGCGTGCAGCTGATCGGAGACTGTTTCCAGGAAAAGAAGCTGTTCCGGGCGGCGTATGCTTATGAGCAGGCAAGAGGAGAATGGAAGCTCCCGTCATTATCTGCAAAGGAGGGAATCTGACATGGCAAAGCAGTATGAGACTGTCATCGGACTGGAGGTCCATGTAGAGCTTGCGACAAAAACAAAAATATTCTGCGGCTGTTCCACCGCTTTTGGCGGGG
>JAQXWO010000171.1 GCA_029225485.1 Lachnospiraceae bacterium | reverse complement strand
TGTAACAGATACTCCTGTAAAATGCAAAAAGCATTACCGTGTAATCGTCTCCACATCTACCATCCGGTTTCTCCCCACCGTCTTCCATATCATCAAATGTACTTTATATTCCACAGAATCTTTTGCATACAAAAAGGGTTCTTCTTTTAAAATCTCAGCACGCTTTCCGGAACGTTCCAGTTCTGCTTTTCTTGATTCTGCTTTTTCCTTTATTTTGCGGATCTTCGATTCCTCCACTTCCTCAAACACCCGATCCGCATACACGTCTGCCGCCCGGGCCAGTTTCCGGTCAATCAAATCAGCTGCATCCGCATGCTTCACCGTATGCAGCAGACGTGCAATCTGCTTTGCAATTATTTTGCGCGGGAATCTGCCATACAGAACCAGCCATCTCATCAGACTCCGGTCTCCGGCTTCTGCGGCAAGCTTTTTCATCTCTTCCAAAGCCTCCCCGGAAACCTTCCATGCAGGATAAGACGGCACCAGATATGCATCCGGCACCGCCGGATAACAACAGAAATTCAACGGAGGAAACTCTGCCAGAACTGCCAGCCTCCGCTCTTCTTCCGTACAGAATTCATCACCCAGATACTCCTTTTTATCGTGAAGGATCGCAATCCGGTATTCCAGCTGTCTCAGATATTCATATTTCTTTACCCAGAAATGTCCCGTTCTCCCATAATTAAACAGATGTGTCTCCAGTGTCACATCCCCAAAAAATAAAGTGCATACCGATTCTCCCTGATGAAGCACCAGCACATATCTGTCTCCGTTTCGATCCAGCGATGCCTGCAGCTCCCCCTGGTAATCCTTCTGGTATACTCCGGTCAGTTTCGCCTGATGAAAAACAAGAAAGCTCTCTACGGCATCATTCATCAGGTAAACCAGCCGGATATTGTCCGGAGCATCTGCCTCCGGAAAAATAAGTTCAAACTGCCCCTGAGACAGGAGCAGCTGCAGTTTTTCATATATGTGTTCTTTCATCATATGGTATATTCCTAATACCTTTTTCTCTTCTATTTCCTGTCATTCCAAATCAGACATGATCGCATTCCAGATATATTTTGCCGCAAATTCAGAACCATGTGGTGATGCATGTTGTCCATCTTCGTAATACATCTCAATGTCCGGCCAGCTTTGCATATAGTCCCACCAATACTTACCTACCGGAGCAATCAGCGCCCCGATTTCTCCTGCGATCTGTTCATGCGCTATGGTCATTCTCTCCTGATTGAACTCCTCATCTTTCTTCGCCCAGGTCATATAGATCACTGTCCTGGCACCCGCCTGTTGAATCCATTCATTTAACTGACGAACTGCCGTAAAAAATTTCTCCTCCGGTCCAAATGGATGCGCATGCTCCTGTAGTACCACATAATCATAGTGGCCGAACAGGATATTAAAACGCACATCCGGTTCATTCACATGCTGTTCCAGAAACCAGCCGCCATGTGCAATCATGGTCACTTCACAGTCATACTGGCACTCCCGGAACATCGTTGCCACGATATCAGGCATATCATTAAAGTAGGTATGGCTGTTGCCAATAAATAAGATACGTATTTTCTTCTGATCTGTCATATAAAAATCCCTTCCTTTATTCTCTCCACTGCTCCCATAATCATATTTTCATCTGGTGATCATCTTTCCGACAGCAGCCGGACTGATCTGTCCTTTTCTGCAAATCCCTTCATTTTCAATCAATCATTAGCTGAAATAATTTATCTCATTGTATCACTTCTATACTTGAATTTACACACAAATTTCGACATTCTTAGAGATTTTTCTCCAATACGACACAAAGGGACAGCCTGCAAATATGATGATGGATTACATAACACTGGCAGGATTCATTCTTGCAGTTTTTGGAACCGGAGTTGCAGTTGGACGGATTGTGGAAAAAATTGAGAGATTGGATCGCAGGAAAGGCGATGAAGAACATAAAAACACAAGCAAAAACGACCGCCTCAGGCGGTCTATGCCTTTGGCATGACGATTTTCCCGATCATGTGCGGAAAGATCGTCAATATTTCCTCCATGGCAAGCGCATATTATGTTCTCGCCGGAATTTTACTGATGTCCTGTGTGCTCTCACTTTGTTATTACAGAAAAGCCCGGTAAATCATTTTTGCTGCGTTGATGGGGCAGCCCCTTTTCATACGGTATATTTTCCGGTAATTTCAAATCCATGGTTCATAGGTCCGCTTCCCGCGCCCAGATCCAGCATTGCGCCAAGGGCACCGGAGATATAGTCCTTGGCCCGCTCGACAGAGGTATCCAGGTCATACCCTTTGGCCAGGTTCGATGCAATGGCACTGGAAAGAGTACACCCGGTACCGTGGGTATTCGGATTATGGATCCGCTTTCCATAAAACCACCGGAAAGAACCGTCACGGTACAGAAGATCATTGGCATCATTCAGCTTATGGCCTCCCTTGCATAAGACTGCGCAGTGATACGTCTCGCTGATGTACTTTGCGGCCTTGATCATCTCATCCTCCGATGTCACAGACATTCCTGACAGTACCTCCGCTTCCGGTATATTCGGCGTCAGAACTGCCGCCATGGGAAGCAGGCACTCTTTTAACGCAGCGACTGCATCTTCACTGATCAGTCTGGAGCCGCTGGTTGCCACCATCACCGGATCTACTACGATATTTTTCGCATCATAGCTTTTCAGCTTTTCTGCGATCGTCCGGATCAGTCCTTCTGACGAGACCATCCCGATCTTCACCGCATCCGGATAAATGTCCGTAAAAATACAGTCCAGCTGAGCCGCCAGAAATTCCGGAGTCACTTCCATAATTCCCGTTACGCCCGTCGTATTCTGCGCAGTCAGGGCAGTGATCGCACTCATGGCATACACGCCGTTGGCGATCATGGTCTTGATATCTGCCTGGATACCAGCTCCCCCGCTGGAGTCACTTCCTGCAATCGTTAATGCTGTTTTCATATTCTCTGTTTCCTTCCTAAATAATCCTTCACCAGTGCCCCGGTTACATCTGCACCATTTTCTCCGTCAATGCCCTTAATTCTTCAGCCGCATGTCTGATATCCTTCTGCGCAAAAACAGCACTGACGACCGCGATCCCGCATATTCCGGTCCCGGAAAGTCCCAGGACATTTTCCCTGCTGATTCCTCCGATCGCAATGACCGGAATATGTACTGCCTCGCAGATTGCTTTCAGTGTCTCATGGCTGACGTCTGCCGCGTCTGCCTTGGTATCTGTGTGAAAGACAGCCCCCACTCCCAGATAGTCCGCGCCTCTCTTCTCCGCCAGTACAGCCTGCTCCACCGTCCGCGCAGACACTCCGATGATCTTGTCCGGTCCAAGCTTCGCTCTCACGTCACCGGCTTCCATATCACTCTGCCCCACATGAACGCCGTCCGCGTCAGCTGCCAGTGTAATATCCACATTGTCATTGATCACAAACGGAACATGATACCTTTTACAAAGTTCTCTTATTTCTTTTGCTTCCTCCAGGAAATGCTCCTCATCCAGATTTTTTTCTCTCAGCTGCACAAATGTGACACCGCCCTCCAGGGCTTTTTCCACCTGACTGTAAAGCGTCTCTCCGTTCAGCCAGTGACGGTCTGTCACCGCATATAACAAAAGGTCCTTCTGATTTAATTTTTTATTTGATTTCATATCTGGCTCCTCTCTCCAAAGTCTCTGCATCCATATGGTAGATCGCGTCAATGATGCGGTTACGGTATGTCGCATTCCCGTCACCTTCCTGCATTCTGCTCCATCCGATCTCACCTGCCAGTCCCATCGCGCAGACAGCTGCCGCTGCTGCCTCAAGCTTATGCTCCGGACCGGCCGCCAGAAATGCCGTCATCATGCCGGACAGCTGACAGCCGGTTCCCGTAATTCTCCCCATCTCCGGACGTCCATTGCGGATCACAAAACATGTTTCCCCGTCGGTGACCAGATCGATCGCTCCTGTAACTGCCGCAATACATCCTGCCTTTTTTGCAAATGCTTTTACAAAGTCCACAGCACTGTCAAGGGTCTCCTCTGTCACTGTATCTGCCACATCCGCATCTACTCCTTTTGTCGTCCCGCTGCCCCGGGCAAGAGTCTTAACCTCAGAAATATTTCCCCGGATCACATCCAGCTTTAATTCATCCATCAGCTTTAAAGCCGTATTTGTCCGAAGCCTGCTGGCTCCGGCGCCGACCGGATCCAGAAGCACGGCATGCCCCAGCTCATTGGCACGTTTTCCTGCTGCAAGCATCGATTTCACAGTTCTCGCATTTAAAGTTCCGATATTGATATTCAAACCGCCGCAAATAGCCGTGATCTCCTCCACATCCTCCGGCTCATCCGACATGATCGGACTTCCTCCGCATGCCAGAATAATGTTGGCCACATCATTTACCGTCACATAATTTGTAATGTTATGCACCAGCGGCACTGTATTTCTCACATTTTCAATATATGTCCCCAGCATTCTTGACTTCTCCTTTTTTCAAAAACAATGATCCACTGATACTGAAAAACGGACATGCCACATAAGCATATCCGTCACTGTTTTATGCTGGCTCCCTACGTTGGCATTATCCAAATCAGGTCATGGGTCAAGACACCTTATGTCTACTCTCAGCCGGCCTGCGCGCCAGCTCCCCGTTGTTCTAATTGAGATCATTATACAACATACCCCTTTTTTTGAAAACACATTTCTTCCATGTGTTCACAAAATCTTCACAGAAAAATTAGCACTCACCCTTGACGAGTGCTAATATATGTGTTATATTACGTATAGAACAAAAGAGGAGGAAAAATAGAAATCCAGAATCTGAAGTTCCAGTAAATAACACCTCGGATTTCTCCGACAGTGCTGAATCATTTTTTATATCATGGAAGGAGATATGACCTATGTTGATGCCTAGTATTTTTGGAGAAAGTTTATTTGATGATTTTATGAACGATTTTTCATTCCCGAATGTTGGAAAACAGCTGTACGGCAAACATGAAGCAGCCATCATGAAGACCGATGTCAAAGAAAAGGACGATACCTACGAAGTAGACATCGATCTGCCGGGATTCAAAAAAGATGATATCCAGATCCAGCTGGAGAACGGTTATCTCACCGTCAGCGCAGCCAAAGGCCTGGATAAAGATGAAAAGGACAAAGACGGCAAATATATCCGCCGCGAGCGTTTCGCCGGAAATGTATGCAGAAGCTTCTATGTAGGCGATCATGTTCAGAAAGAGGATATCCATCCGAAGTTCGAAAATGGTATCCTTTCCTTCGCCGTACCGAAGGCTGAGAAGGCTGTGGAAAAGAAATCCAGTTATATCACGATTGAAGGCTGATTGATTTACAGGCAGGAGACGCATCTCCTGCCTGCTTTATATTTATTTATTTTTTGTTTCTTATTCCTCTTCCATCTCTATATAGGCTTTTGCAATGCGGTTGTAATCAAACTCTTTTTTGATCTTCTGCACTGTGAAATCATCACCGTCGATGACGCTTTCGTATATATATCTGCCTTCATCGTCGATCACATCATCCCTGACAACGGCGCCTACCACATAATGCTTTTTCTCAAAATCGAATTCATCCACCACAGCCATCTCTACCTCGGAACCATCCTGAGCCGTTACCTGAAAGGTTACATATTCCTCAAATCCACTTTCCATTATTTTAATCTCCTTTTCATTGAATGTGATATCTGTTCCTGAACCGGCAGAATCTCACTGCTCCTGCCAGCTGTCTCCATTCGTATAATCGATCTCGATTCCCGGCTGAACATTGTATACAAAGATATTAAACTGTATCTCGTCACTTCCCATGGATTCCGCCTCCATGTGCACGCCTCTCGCCACCAGCTCATCTCCGACGAAGACCGGCGTTACCCGGTAAATCACCTTATCATCTGTCCTTTTCACATACTGCGCCACTTTATTTTCCCATGGCAGCATACCGGTTACATTCATGTAACGTGTACCGGTGATCAGATTCTGCTCATTTGCATTTTCACCGGACAATTCAAACGCGATCAGATGACACCGGTTGTACAGATAACTGTCACTGATGACATCGTACTTTACCGTATGCCAACCAGTGGGCTTCACCGATCCGATCTGTCCTCTCTCTTCTGTGGGCATGATCTCCTGAGTAATCATCGCCTCTGCCATGCCGCACCGTCCCAGAGAGTCCAGCTCACTGTAATATTCAAAGGCCCCGGAAGAGCGCTCGTCTTCATTAAAATCCGGTATATTATGATTTATTTCAACGTAAGGTTCACCGCTGTATTCCGGTATATCCTCCAGAGAATATCCTTCCTCCGGGGAACGAAGATTCCCCGTCAGCTCACGGATCGTCCGTTCCCCTTCCGTCAGCAGCCAGTCCGCCGTATCCGGAATCTCCTGCACTCCCTCATACAGATTCGAAAGCAGCTGCAGAGTTTTGTCGATATTCTGGTTCTGATAATAATCAAAGCCGCCATGTACGAGTAAAAAACAAAGCAGCAGCACCGGCATACGACTCAGAAAGCAGCGAAATCGTCTGGCTTTCTTTATTTGTTTTTTATGGTTTCTTTTTGTCATAATTCTGATGTACAGGATTCACCTGATTTCGATCTTCTCCACAATCCGTCCAACTGCAACTCCGGTACTAAAAACCGCAAGAATAAATCCTGCCACTGTTATGTAAGCCATCATCATAATCGCACCACCCTCCTTTCCGGAGGGCTTTTATTACATCCCTCCTTATTTCAGAAGGACCGGCCGCCTACCGTTATTGCAGCACCTTATCTCTATCGAGACTTTTTTATCATATCATGTTTTTCTTTTTTAAGCAAGAACAAATGTTCTGTGTGTAATAAACCAACCAACGACACTCACACATCCCTCGCGGGACGTGACCTGCAATGGCTTTTGTCTTATCGGCAAAATATTGATTTCTACTCACACGTCCCTCGCGGGACGTGACTTACAGTACCCAGATCTATGATCCCGCTGCCACTCATTTCTACTCACACGTCCCTCGCGGGACGTGACGCAAAAAACGCTGCCGGAGCTGTAAGATGTACAAGATTTCTACTCACACGTCCCTCGCGGGACGTGACGATCTTTTCA
>JAQXWO010000170.1 GCA_029225485.1 Lachnospiraceae bacterium | reverse complement strand
ATACGGATGTTGCAGACCTTGGATACCAGCGGTACCGTACGGGAAGCTATCGGATTGGCTTCCAGCACGTATACTTTTCCATTCTCAATGGCATACTGCATGTTCATCAGTCCCTGTACATGCATCTCCTCTGCGATCCGTCTCGTATACTCTTTGATGGTCTTTACATTCTCCTCGCTCAGATGGCGGGAAGGAATGATGCAGGCAGAGTCTCCGGAATGCACGCCGGCCAGCTCAATATGCTCCATCACAGCCGGTACAAATGCATGAGTACCGTCCGCGATCGCATCTGCCTCACACTCGGTGGCATGCATCAGGAACCGGTCGATCAGGATCGGTCTGTCCGGTGTCACGCCGACAGCGGCATTCATATAGCCTTCCATGCTCTTGGCGTCGTATACTACTTCCATGCCGCGGCCTCCCAGTACATAGGAAGGACGAACCATGACCGGATACCCGATCTTATCAGCGATGGCAAGTGCTTCTTCCACATTGACTGCCATGCCTGACTCCGGCATGGGGATCTCCAGCTTGTCCATCATGGCGCGGAACAGGTCACGATCCTCTGCCAGATCAATGACAGATGGAGCCGTACCGAGGATCTTCACACCGTTTTTCTCCAGATCTGCCGCCAGATTCAGCGGGGTCTGTCCGCCGAACTGTGCGATAACGCCTACCGGCTTTTCCTTATTATAAATACTCAGTACATCCTCCAGTGTCAGAGGCTCAAAATAGAGCTTGTCGGAGGTATCATAATCCGTCGAAACAGTCTCCGGATTGCAGTTTACGATAATCGTCTCAAAGCCCAGCTTCTTCAATGCCAGAGAAGCATGGACGCAGCAATAGTCAAACTCGATACCCTGGCCGATACGATTGGGACCGCCGCCCAGGATCATGATCTTCGGCTTTCCTGTGGATACGGGATTCTTGTCCGGTGCATTGTAAGTAGAATAATAGTAGGCGCTGTCCTTTGTGCCGCTGACATGGACTCCTTCCCATGCTTCTTCCACTCCCAGAGCGATTCTGCGATTCCGGATCTCAGCCTCCGGCACCTCCAGGATCTGGCTCAGGTATTTATCTGAGAATCCGTCCTTCTTGGCTGCCGTCAGCGCCTCATCAGACGGGAGCTGACCCTTGCCTGCCAGAAGTGCTTCTTCCTCTTCCACCAGCTCCTTCATCTGATTCAGGAAATAGTGCTTTACCTTCGTCAGCTCATGGATCTCATCTACAGTGGCTCCCTTGCGAAGCGCTTCATAGATCACAAAATATCTCTCACTGGACGGCGTGATCAGCATCTTCAGAAGCTCTTCCTTCGTCTTCTGATCAAAATCCTTCGCATGGCCCAGGCCATAGCGTCCTGTCTCCAGACTGCGGATCGCCTTCTGGAAGGCCTCTTTGAAGTTCTTGCCGATGCTCATGACCTCTCCTACGGCACGCATCTGAGTACCCAGCTTGTCCTCCACGCCTTTGAACTTCTCAAAAGCCCAGCGTGCAAACTTGATCACCACATAGTCTCCGTCCGGTACATACTTATCCAGTGTGCCGTACTTGCCGCAGGGGATATCTGCCAGTGTCAGGCCTGTAGCCAGCATGGCTGATACAAGCGCGATCGGGAAACCGGTAGCCTTGGAGGCCAGAGCGGAGGAACGGGAGGTACGGGGATTGATCTCAATAATGATATCCCTGTCAGATACCGGATCATGAGCCCACTGTACATTCGTACCGCCGATGACCTGGATCGCCTCCACGATCTTGTAAGACTTCTCCTGCAGACGCTTCTGCACTTCCTCTGAAATCGTCAGCATGGGAGCGGAACAGAAAGAATCTCCTGTGTGCACACCCAGCGGATCGATGTTCTCGATAAAGCAGACTGTGATCATATTGTTGTCTGCATCGCGAACCACCTCCAGCTCCAGCTCCTCCCAGCCGAGGATGGACTCCTCCACCAGCACCTGACCAACCAGGCTGGCCTGAAGTCCCCGGGCACATACCTTTTTCAGTTCTTCTACATTGTACACCAGTCCGCCGCCGGTACCGCCCATAGTATAGGCCGGACGCAGCACCACCGGATAGCCCAGCCGGTCTGCGATCTCCAGAGCTTCGTCCACAGTATATGCAACCTCGCTTCTGGCCATCTCAATGCCAAGGCTCTCCATGGTCTTCTTGAACTCAATACGGTCCTCACCTCTCTCGATGGCATCCACCTGCACACCGATGACCTGTACGCCGTACTTGTCCAGTACCCCTGTCTTTGCCAGTTCGGAACACAGATTCAGTCCGGACTGTCCGCCAAGGTTCGGCAGCAGGGCATCCGGCCTTTCCTTTGCGATAATCTGCTCGATCCGCTCTGCATTCAGCGGCTCAATATACGTCACATCCGCAATCTCCGGATCCGTCATAATCGTCGCCGGATTTGAATTAACCAACACAATCTCATACCCCAGACTTCTGAGGGCTTTACATGCCTGCGTGCCAGAATAATCAAACTCACACGCCTGTCCGATAATAATAGGACCGGAACCGATAATCAGTACCTTGTGGATATCTTTTCTTTGAGACATCGTCACTTTCCTCCAGTTCGTATCATTAATAAATATTTTTTCTGTTTTAAGCATTATACCTGAAAAATTGCGGAGTGGCAATGGAGAAGTAAATTTTTTACTCTGCCAGATGCATCATCTCGATCAGCAGCACCCAGCTCAGCCCATAATACGTGATCACTGCCACCAGGTCGTTCACCGTAGTAATCAGCGGTCCTGAAGCAACTGCCGGATCCACATGGATTTTTTTGAAAAACAGCGGAATCACAGTGCCGACCACACTGGAAATCACCATGGCAGCCAGCAGAGAAACACCAATGCATCCTGATACCGCAAAAGAAAACATCAGATCCTTTCCTTTAAACAGACTGATATATAATCCAATCACACCAAAGGAAACGACACCAAGTATCACGCCATTGCAGAAGCCGACCCGCGTCTCTTTTCCCACCAGCCCAAGCTTCTGGCGGGCGGTCAGCGATTCATCCATGAGCACGCGTATGGTGACTGCCAGTGACTGCGTACCTACATTACCTGCCATATCCAGTATCAGTGACTGAAAACACATGATCAGCGTCAGCCGAGAAACCACCTGTTCGAAAAATCCGACTACCGAGGATACCATGGTTCCCAGTCCCAGAAGCACCAGCAGCCATGGGATTCTTTTTTTCATACTGTCCTTCAGGGATTCATGGAGATCTTCCTCTGCCGCCAGACCGGCAAACATGGCATAATCTTCTCCCATCTCCTCATCCACTACCTGGATCACATTCTGCGATGTGATGACTCCAATGATATGATTATGATTATCCAGCACCGGAATCGAGTTTTCCGAATAATCTTTCAGTCTCTCAATACAGTCATCGATGGCTTCTGTTCCATATACATAAGGATAGGAAGTCATGATCAATTCCTGCAGATCTGCATCCTTTCTGGCGATGATCAGTTCCTTCAGATCAATCGCACCGTAAAAAGTCTGATGCTCTCCGGCCACAAAAATCGTGGAAATATTATCATTCCTGGTCGCCTGTTCGATCAGCGCACTCATAGCCTGTTTCACTGTCAGGTTCTCCCGGATGACAATGTAATTAGTCGTCATACGGCTTCCGATCTCATCCTCACCAAAGGATGCAATCAGTGCAACATCCCTGCGGACAGTCTCATCCAGCAGATCGATCAGAACCGTGCGCCTGTCCTTTTCTGTCTTTCTCAGTATTTCCACAGCTCCATCCGCTTCCATATGAGACAGGATGGCAGCCGCTTTCCGGATATCCATCTCATTCAGATAACGAATGGCCTCTTCCTCCTCCATATACTCAAAAATACCGGAAAGCAGAGAAACATCCAACACCCGGTACAGCTTGATCCGCTCTGCCTGCGAAAGCTCCGGCAACACATCGGCCAGATCATTTTCATGATAATCCGACAGCCTGTCACACATCGTTCCGGGAGACTGATTACTCCTGATGATTCCCAGAATTTCTCTTCTGTAATCCGGTTTTGCCCCGAAAAAATTCTCTCTCATTCCATCTTTTAAAGCTTCATTCACCATCACTCTGTCCTCCTTCTTTTATTTTCCCCCGAAAGCTTTTTTACACACAAAAAATAAGCCTGAGAGGGAGACTGCATAAACACATCAGTTCGCCTGTCCGGACACAGCTTTACAACCATATACGCACTATTCATTTAAAACTCAAAAAAGGGAAAACAGAAAAGAAAATATGAAATGATCAGAACAGAACAGCCCGCTGCGTATCCTCACGGGCGATTCCGATGATTTCATATGATTTTCTGACCGCGCATATGCTTCGCCCATGACCGTCACAACTGTCCATTCTGTTCACCTGCCTTTCAAAAGAATTGCTGCAGCTTCAATTATATGCATGTTTTCGGAAAATTTCAATCTTTTTATTTTACACAATACGGAACACCATCTGCCCCGGCAGACAAATCTCACGTATGTCCGGGGCGGAGGCAGCACACGCGGATATGTCTGAGACTGGCGGCGTCGCATTATTGCTTGAAAATCCCCGCATTATATGATACGATGCACTTGTTTTGCACACAAGGATAAATTAGTACAGGGAGAATGCCATGATACTGAACGTGAAAAATTTAAGCCACGGCTTCGGTGACCGTGCGATCTTTGAAAATGTCTCTTTCCGTCTGCTGAAGGGTGAGCATATCGGCCTGATCGGCGCCAACGGCGAGGGCAAATCTACTTTTATGAATATTATTACCGGAAAACTGATGCCGGATGAAGGAACCGTCGAATGGGCCAAAAACGTTCGTGTGGGTTATCTTGACCAGCATACGGTCCTGGAAAAAGGGATGACCATCCGGGATGTCCTGAAATCCGCCTTCAGTTTTCTGTTTGATCTGGAAGCTTCCATGAATCAGATGTTTGAGCAGATGGGGGATGCTGACGCAGAGGAAATGGAACGTCTGATGGAGGAGACAGGCACGATTCAGGAGCTGCTGGATCATCATGATTTTTATATGATCGACGCCAAAGTGGAGGAAGTCGGCCGGGCCCTGGGTCTGGAGGATATCGGCATGGACCGGGATGTGACGGAGCTTTCCGGCGGTCAGAGAACAAAGGTGCTGCTGGCCAAGCTTCTGCTGGAGAAGCCGGATATCCTGCTGCTGGACGAGCCTACCAACTATCTGGACGAGACTCATATCGAGTGGCTGAAACGCTATCTGAATGAATATGAAAATGCATTTATCCTGATCTCCCACGACATTCCCTTCCTGAACAGCGTGATCAATCTGATCTATCATATGGAGAATCAGTCTCTGGACCGCTATCCTGGAGATTATGACCATTTCCAGGAGGTCTATGCCATGAAAAAATCTCAGCTGGAGGCTGCCTACAACCGTCAGCAGCAGGAGATCAGCGAGCTGAAGGATTTCGTGGCCCGGAACAAGGCCCGGGTGGCTACACGAAATATGGCCATGGCCCGCCAGAAAAAGCTGGACAAAATGGACGTGATCGAACTGGCCCGTGAGAAACCGAAGCCGGGATTCCACTTCCGCACTGCCCGGGCTTCCGGCAAAATGATTTTTGAGACCAGTGATCTGGTCATCGGATATGGCGATCCCCTGTCCATCCCTCTGAACATCCGGATGGAACGCGGTGAAAAAATTGCCCTGGTGGGCGCCAACGGAATCGGAAAGACCACGCTTCTGAAGAGCATTCTGGGGCTGACCGCTCCCTTCTCCGGCAAGGTACAGCTGGGAGACTACCAGCACATCGGATACTTTGAGCAGGAAACAGACCAGAATAATACCACCACCTGTATTGAAGAGATCTGGAGCCTCTTCCCCTCCTGGACCCAGTACGAAGTACGTTCTGCTCTGGCAAAATGTGGTCTGACCACCAAACATATCGAAAGCCAGGTAAGAGTCTTGAGCGGAGGCGAGCAGGCAAAGGTACGTCTCTGCAAGATCATCAACACGGAAACCAATATCCTGCTGCTGGACGAGCCCACCAACCACCTGGATGTGGATGCAAAGGCAGAGCTGAAGCGCGCCCTTCAGGAATATAAGGGAAGCATCCTTCTGATCTGCCACGAGCCGGAATTTTACCGTGATGTGGTGACAAAGGTATGGAACTGCCAGGAATGGTCTACAAAACTATAGACAAAACTGCCGATGGATGCGCCATGATCCACCGGCAGTTTTTTATTCTCCTGTGATGTGTACCGTCACATATTCACTGTGGCATCCTGTCCGCACCGGATATCCCCAGCCGCCGATTCCGGAGGACACAATGACATCCATGCCATCCACGATCTCATGTCCATAATTGATGGTAGCCCGGTCAAACAGCTCCGTCAGCAGCCCCACAGGCCAGATCTGGCCCCCATGGGTATGTCCGGACAGCATCAGGTCATATCCTGCTTCTGCATTTTTTTCAAAATATCTGGGCTGATGATCCACCAGAATATGATAGGATTCCTCCTCTGCACCCGACAGCAGCTTCCCGGCCGACGCCCTCTCTGCATCATCCCGCTTCGCATCTGTGCGGTCCCGCCGTCCGGTCAGTGTCAGATCCTGATTCAGGGAAACCGTTTCATCCTCCAGAATCACGATCCCGCTGTCTGCGACAGCCTGCTCCAGTTCCTGCGCAGTAAAATCACTGTCCGGACTGTATCGCCCTTTATCATGATTCCCGTAAATATAGTAGATTCCGTATCCGGACGGGATACCTGCCAATATTTGAAAGGCCTCCTCCATCGCTTCCCTGTCTGTGCGTTCATCCACAATATCACCGCCAAGGATCACCACATCCGGATCACTCTCTCCGATCCGCTCACATATCTTCTCCAACCGTTCTCCGTCCATCGTGGTACCGAAATGCAGATCCGACAGAAAAACCACACGATATTCTTCTTCGGCCAGTGATCTTTCAGCAGAAACTGTGTATTCTGTCTCCAGGATCTGGCGCATATTCAGAAACCCGTATCCCAGGACCAGCGCCGTCATCAGTACAGGAAGCAGCCCGCTGCAGCAGATCCGGTACCAGAACCCGTTCCTCCGTTGTTTTTTCTTTTCCACCAGAATCCGCACGATATCCACAATTCCCGCCGTGGCCGCCAGATGCAGCACCACCAGCGCCCACATTCCCCACACATTCATGGCCGGAACAGTGAAGATCAATGCGGCCACTGCGCAGGCCGCCTTCTGAACCGGAAGGAGCTCCTTTCTTCGGATCAGAAGCACGATCCTTCGAAAGTAAAAATAAGAATAAAAAAACAGTGGAATGAAAAAAAGCACCGGTGCAATACGATATAATGCCATACTACCTCCCTCGCTACTGTCTGAGAGCCGCTCTCATTTGTGCTGTCATCAATCTTCTCACCCATATAGGTTCCCGAATGATTTATTCATTATACATCTTTGTACCGGATCTGCAAACGTTTTCTCATCTTATTTTCCGGACAGTACCTGATCCAGCAGATCAGCCAGTGGTTCCATGGCATTTTTCTCTTCTTCTACCGTATTCAGCTGGGTGCCTGCTTCTATGAGCAGGGAACGGGGACGGAGATGCAGATTGAAACGTTCTGCCTTCAGATAGATATTGCGGGTATAGCCAGAATATTGCTGTCTTGCTTTCAGCTGGAGCTGTAAAGAGAAGGCCAGATTGTCTGCAACGTAAGGATTGTCCAGCCAGGTCAGGGGATTTCCTTCCTCGTCTCTCGACAATCCGTTAAAAAACATGATCATGGAGCAGGGTTTTCCATTGATCTCGGTCACAAATTTCTGACCGTCCACGCCGTCCCTGTGCAGGTCTATCACAACCTCAATATCCGGATGTTCTTCCAGTTTTTTCTGGACAGATTCTCTCGCATAATCATAAGCCGCACTGCGGTCCAGCACTCCGTTCACCAGATCATATACCCCGGTATCATGAATCACCTGGTATCCGTATTTTGTCCGCAGGAGTTCTGCCAGCACCTCTCCCATTCCCACGATGGAATCACTGGTCTCTCCTTCCCGTGAATCCGCAAAGGCCTCCTGGGAATGGGTATGATAAATCAGGATCTGAGGCACCTCCGGATTCTTCTGGATACTCAGATCTTCTGTCAGCAGTTTTTCCGCATTCAGCAGGGAATGGTCAATGCTTGTCCCCGAATCCAGAGTATAATAATTGGTAATGAGATAATTAAAATCCTTCAGCTGCTCTGTCAGCAGGCTTCGCCCCCCGGTGCCTTTGCCCATGCCCGCAGCTTCCAGTGCTTCTTCTGCTTCTCCGGTTTCCGGATCCTTCTCGTACAAAGGAAGATCCTCATCTGATTCTGAAGTGGTATTCTCCATCGCTGAACTTTCCTCAGAAGCATTCTTCTCTGTTTCTGAAACTCCTGCTTTTTCTTCGGCAACATTCTTTTCTGTTTCCGAGCTATCTGCCTTTTCTTCAGAAACGTTCCTTTCTGTCTCCAAATCGTCTGTCTTTTCTTCGAAAACACTGGTTTTCATTTCTGAGGTCTCTGTATCTTCTGGGTTCTGAGGTTCCCTGTTCTCATCAGTATTTTCCGAAGCCGACCTTTTCTCCGTCTGGGATTGCTCTTCCTGCTGTCCCGATGCCTGTCCCTTTTCGGCTGTATTTTTTGTTTCTCCAGCATTTGCTTCCAGTTCTTCCTCTGTATCCATTCCCGCCATATAGCTGTATACCGGCACCAGCGGTTCCAGCAAATCTGCCAGCCAGCCCCTGCTTTTTTTCCCTTCAACCGCAGCGGCGTACCCCGGAGCATACGTACGGACAGCCGTATCCTCTGCATTTTTCGGTAAGGCACTGCTCTCAACCGACTGCCGGAAAATATCATTTTTCGCCAGCAATCCGGTCCCTTTGTACAGAATATAAATACTCAGCACTGTAATCAGCACATACATGAGTTTCTGGAGCCATCCGTCCGGTTTCGTACTTCTCACTCCTTTGCTATACAATCTTTCACAGAAGTTATGCCATGGCAGTCTCTCCGACACTATTTCCAGTATATGACGATTCCGGAAATATTATTCACCACTGCACCTTACATCTTCCTTTTCCGTTCCGGCCATCGCACTGTTGATTCCCTCTGATATGGTATAGCTCAGATATTTTACCGTCTCATCAATATCTTTCGGTGTCACAAACATGGTATTCAGATGGGGAGAGATCAGTTCCCGGATCATCTGATGTTTTTCCGCCCGGTTCAGTGTACCAAGAGTACCGCCCAGTTTCTGCATATCAGCAGACCGGTCCATCTCGGCCACCAGTTCCTCCATGGTATCATTCACGATGGTCGCCGCATCCACAACCGTGGGTACACCCACTGCGATCACCGGAATTCCCAGTACCTGGCGGTTGATCCCATTCCTGTGATTGCCCACACCGGAACCTGGATTGATCCCCGTATCGGTGATCTGTATAGTACGGTTCAGTCTCCTGGTACTCCGGGCCGCCAGGGCATCTACCACGATCACAAGATCAGGACTCGTCTCCCTCACCACTCCCCGGACAATTTCCAGCGTTTCCATTCCGGTCTGAGCCATAACGCCTGGCACGATCGCACTGACGATCCCCTTCGTTCCGTCTTTCAGAGAGGCACGCCCATATTCCTTTACCATATGCCTTGAAATACAGAGATTATTAACCACATCAGGGCCCAGCGCATCCGGCGTCACATCCCGGTTGCCCAGCCCCACCACCAGCACCGAATGTTCTCCCTCCCCCATCATCTCCCGCAGATGATGACAGAGGATCTCCGAAACCTCCCGGTGATATCCTTCATCCGGCACCGCCATATTGGGCGCCTCCAGTGTCACATACGTGCCCACCGGTTTCCCCATAGCCTTCGCACCATTCTCCGTCTCAATACGCACCACCGTCGTAAAAATCTCCCGCTCCCTGTCCTCATACTCCTCCACCGTCACACCCCGGATCTTGATATCATCCTCCCCATAACTCTCCCTCGCCTCCAGCGCCAGATCCGTACGAATCTGAAAATCACCTACCATAAAACACTTCTCCTTCCTGTCTCACTTCATCTTCCTGACATGATGTTAAGGTCAAAAGATGCCTGGCGGAGTGTTCCGTGCTGCGCACTCCCACACTCCTGCTTTGATATCATAACCATATCGCTGCTCAAACCTGCTTTGAAAACCAGCTGTCTGTATCTGCTGTATCCAACACGTCTGACCTCGAAACGGACAGTCAGTGTTCCTGTCTGACCGGAAAGGACGGTCTCCGTCCTGCTCCGGCAGACCGGAACCATGACTGCCTTGGGCGGAGGCAGTACGGGTGGATACAGCAGACACAAACAGCGTCGCTTAAACAGCAACACATATTTCATCATTATTTTTTACAAATTTTTTGGAATTATGTATTGACAGGAAATGGAGATTGGTCTAATATATATTAGTATGTTTGCATTAAACGTCCGTGTCCGATTTTAATGTGACTGCGCAGGCTGTTTTCTGGTGTGATAAACAGCCCGAACCAATTATTATTACAAATGTTTGGAGGTGTACAGGTTGGCTAATATCAAATCTGCTAAGAAGAGAATCGAAGTTGCTAAGATCAGAAACGAGCGCAACAAATCTGCTAAGTCTGCAGTTAAGACTGCTGTCAAAAAAGTAGAAGCTGCAGTTGCTGCTAAGGATAAGGCTGCTGCTGATGCAGCATTACTGAATGCTATTTCTATCATTGATAAGGCTGCTAAGAAGGGCATCTATCACAAAAATACAGCATCCAGAAAAGTTTCCCGCCTGACCAAAGCTGTCAACACCCTGGCATAAGAATAGATCAGACAAGAAATAATATAAAAAATCCGCCGATACCGTCATGTCGGCGGATTTTTATATTCAAAGTTCAGAGTCTGTTTTCCTTACCTGCTGTACTTCACCAGTACCATCTCCACTGCGATCTTATCTCCCAGCACTCCCGTTTTGACCTGTGTCTCAGCTTCTACACAGTCCATCACAGCCTGCCGCAGATCTTCAATCGTGAAATGTGCTGCTTCCACCAGCCCCCGGCGTACAATAAATGCCTGAAGTCCTGTCCTCTGGGCAATCACTGCCGTGTCAAATCCCTGGTTCCTCTGCTCCTTGATCGCATAGAGCTGATTGAACTGGCGGGCCACCAGATACAGGATACGCATGGGAGGTTCTTTCTGCGCCAGCAGATCGTAATACAGATCCAGAGCTTCCTTCTGACGCTTTTCTGCCACCGCATGGATCATGTCAAAAATCTTGTTCTCCGTGCGGGCTGTGCAGATCTCCTCCACGTCCTGACGCTCTATGACACTGCGCCCTTCTGTATAACAGATGAGCTTTTCCAGTTCATTGGCGATATTTTCCATATCATTGCCGGTCATGGACAAAAACAGCTCCAGTGTGGACTGCTGAATATTCTTCTTCTCACGCTTCAGAGTCCCCAGTACCCAGCGGATCAGAGTTTTTTCATCCTGACGGGCAAGCTCTGTGATGCGTCCGCAGTTCTTCACCGTCTTGTAGAGTTTTCCTCTTTTATCCACCTCATCCTCAACAAATACCAGAATGGTCTCCGCCGGCATCTGGGGAATGTACTCTGCCAGCTCCGGAGAAGCATTTTTGAAAAAACCGCTGTTTTCCACCAGGATCAGCCGGTGCTCCGCAAAAAAAGGCATGGTCTCCGCCTGATCGATCAACTGACGGACATTACAGTCCTTGCCCTGATAAACGGTCAGATTCATGGTATCGTCAGGATTAAGAATCGCCTGCTTCAGTTTCTTTTTGTACATATTTTTCAGATAGGCTTCCTCCCCGAAAAGCAGATATACCGGCCGGAAGCTGCCTGTCTTGATATCTTCATTCAGATTTTTCATCTAAAGTACCTTTCATCCCATTTCTTTTCCCCAATTATAATTTCTTTTACTGAAATAATCAACCTTTCATCTCCCGTTTTCTCCTGGTCATCAGACCTCCGATCCGCCCCGTTTCCCGGGCACTGAGGCTTTTCCAGCCCTCCTGCTGCACCTTTTCCAGAAGTCCCAGCTCCTCAGCGATCTCATATTTCATTCTGTCATCCGGACTCAGCTCTTCCCATACGATTTTCCGATCATTTCTGGACATAAATAATACTCCTTTGCAAATTTCTTTACAAAGGAGTATCCCCTGGTTTCCTTATTTTATACCTGCTTTACGCTTCCGGCATCACAAGTGCCGCGATCAGATAAAATGCAACACCTGTTCCAAAAGAAGCAAGACCGAAAATAACAAACACCAGTCGGATCAGCGTGGAATCAATATTGAAATATTCTCCCAGGCCTCCGCATACACCACAGATTTTTTTATCCATTTCTGATTTACAAAGTTTTCTCATTCTTAAAATCCTCCCTTAATTTTTTCCTGCTTTTGCATTCTCCAAATCGATGAGCCGGACTCTGTTCCGGCCTGAACTTTAACGAAACAGAACCGTCACAGCTCCGATCCCACAATCCACATAGATGTGCCGATCCGCCCCATGATCCAGTTTCTGTTTTCCGCCCAGTTCTGAATATGCATCGCCGTCGATCTGAATCGAACCGATGCCGCATTCCAGCCGGTAATTATAATCTCTTTTCTCTCCTGCCAGAAGCAGATTGATTTCTCCGACTCCGCACTCTAGCTCCAGTTTTTCCCGGACATCCATCTGCAGATCACAGGAACCGATGCCACATTCTACATCACCGTTTCTGCATGATATCACGCCCTCCATCGAGACCTCTCCTACACCTGCATCTATCTCCAGACTGTCAAACACCAGATCGTCCGGTATCTGTATTTCCAGATAAGAGGTCTCCTGACGGAATCCAAAATAGTCCAGCGTATCCTCCGATGTCCTGATCTGCAGTGTATTTCCGGACTTTTCGCAGATAAATCCCGAGGGAAGATGGTAGCCTGTCACCTGTATCTTCTCTCCCTCATACGGAACCAGCACACATTCTGCCACGGCAGCATCCAGCTTCAGATTACGGATTCCTGTATATCCGTCATTAAATTCTACATCCTCCTGTGATACAGATCCTGATCCATGTCCGCTCAAAAGATGCTTCGCCTCCTGGAGCTGCCGGCTGCCTGCAGACACCACCTGCTGCATATCGCCGCTGCTGAATCCAAAGCACAAGCCGGCAATACAGAAGGCAAAACCTGTGATGACAAATATCAGTGCCGCACCACACAAAAACTTAGTAAACTTTTTCATGTCCGATCTCCTCTGCCTCCTGTCAGTTTTCTGAAACAGTTTTTCACCCACCTGCAGATACTTTTGACAATATCACGAATCAGCCGCACTGCCCAGGGAATCACCACACCGCATCCCCACCTGGCAAGAATCAGTCCCAGCATGGAAACAGCCAGCAGAAGAAATCCGCCTCCGATCATCATAAGCCCTGCTGCCGGAGACGCCAGATGTGCGATCCCGGAGCCGATCATTCCGATACCGGAAGCCAGTACTCCAAAAGCGGCCGCAAAAACAGCAATCACAAGGCCAATCAGTGCACCGAATATCCCGACAATGCCTCCGAATACAGCTGCTATGACGGATACACCCGCTCCCAGAAGAGAACCAATGATCGGAAGTCCCAGAAAGAAAAACAAAGCCAGAAATATCAGAAAACGCACTCCCTGATTTTCCTTCTTTGCCACTTCCCAGCTCTCAGCTCTGTCATACTGACGGTCATACCCTGTACTCCAGGTACCATCCTCCTGTCTGCGGGGACCTTTATACTCCCACCATCTCGGTCTCCTCTGCCGCTGCGCATCACGGGCCTGCTGCTCCCGCTGTTCCCGTCTGTCCCGCTGGCAGCGCTGCTCCCGCTCTTTTCTCCACTCGCTCCACTCTTTCTGATAGCTTCGTCTGTTCTTCTGATTCGAATCCCGAAAGAAATCCTCTATTTCCTCCTCATCATAAGTATACTTCTTCGAATCAGCAGCCACAACTTCCGCATACTGGTCCGGCACATGATAATCCTCCCGGAACCGTTCGTCCTGATAACCTCTTTCAGTGAACTCTCCACTCTCCTCATTTCCCGTAAGTCCTGCCCGTATCTCGGCTGCCACCTTCTCAGGACTGCCAAAGTGTGATGTCACTTCTTCCTCATGCTCAGGGCCTGCTTCTTCCAGATAATCTCTGTAATACTTCATCGCCTCCTGCCGCTCATCCTCCGGAAGGTCAGAAAGCAGATAGTCCAGCCTTTCCAAAAATTCTTCTTTCCTCATCATTACTCCTCTTCCCCAAAAAGTATCGCGGATATTTTCCCCGAATAGCTCATCCACTCTGAACGATACATGTTCAGCTGAACCATCCCCTGCTCTGTCACTTTATAGTATCTTCGGTTTCTGCCTCCGTATTCCCTGTCATAAACAGTCAGACACTGATCCTTCTGCAGCCTCCGAAGCACCGGATACAGGGTCGATTCCGATACATCCAGCACCTCCCGCACCTCCTGTGTGATCCGGTAACCGTAGGTCCCTTCCGCATCTCTCGACACAACAGACAGGACGATGGCATCCAGCAGTGCTGCGCCTGTGTTAAATACCATGGTATCCTCTCCCGTCTAATATTATTTGTTTTTCAATATTATATGACATATAATATTATTCAATGCATTGTTTGTCAAGTAGTTTTCGAAAAAATATGATGATGTCTTTCTCTTGACGCTGTCTGTCTCAGGCATATCCATGCGTGCTGCCTCCGTCCCAGACAGTCATGAAATCTGTCTGCCTGTGCAGGACATTAAAATGTCCTTTTCAGACAGACAGAGTTC
>JAQXWO010000169.1 GCA_029225485.1 Lachnospiraceae bacterium | reverse complement strand
TCAGAGCCACCTCCAAAATGCTTCGCATTTCGTCGGTGTGGCGTATCCGCCACATAAAATTTCAGAAACAGTCTTAAAAATGCAAGCATTTTACGCCTGTTTTTGAAATTTTACCTGGCTCATTGACATTCGTTCAGAGCCACCTCCAAAATGCTTCGCATTTCGTCGGTGTGGCGTATCCGCCACATAAAATTTCAGAAACAGTCTTAAAAATGCAAGCATTTTACGCCTGTTTTTGAAATTTTACCTGGCTCTGAACGAATACAAAAAGAGACGCCTTTAAACAGTACATATGACTGGTGTCATCTGTACTGTCTGTGCGTCTCTGTCTTTCTACCTGAAAGATTCTCCCGTCAGATTTGACCGGGATTGCTTCTTGGGTGCTCCTTTATCTTTCCAGAGTGTCGTCCAGATATGGTCCTTTTGCCTGAGAGTTTCTGCAAATTCCCCTTCGGCGCCGCATCTGATCTTTCTGCAGGACATCCTTCCGGCAGCAGCTGATCGCTTGCGGCCCTGTTCTGCAAAAAAGACTGCGTTCTCTCCCAAATCCTTCTACCGACTCATTATTCAATTTTCAGTACCTGTTCTGAATCAATCCTTATTCTTACGATCCAGCGTGATTCCCAGACGTGTCTCCAGATAATCACAGATCACATCCACGCATCCCTGATACCCCAGAACATCAGTCCTCAGACACAGATCATAATTCTCAACATTCTTCCACTTATTACCTGTGTGATACTTGTAATAATTACCGCGGTACTTGTTGATGCTCTTGATATGGCGGGTCACACCGATGCTGTCCGTCTGCATGATCTCCTGCTCACGCTGGAAACATGCTTCCGGAGATGCCGTCAGGAATATGCTGACTGCATTCTCATGATCCCTCAGCACAAAATCTGCCGCCCGTCCCAGTACCACAAAACTCTCCTTCTGAAGAAGCCCCTGCAGCACTCTAGCCTGAAACTCAAACAGATTCCGGTCCGACAGAAAATTGCCGCTCTCCGGCGGAATGATTTCTCCATTGTACACAGACTTGGAAACCTTGTACAGCAGCGTCTTCTTCACATCCTGATCCGCCTTCGCAAACAGCGTCTCATTAATACCCGAATCATCCGATGCCAACCTCAGCAGCTTCCGGTCATACAGATCAATCCCCAGCTGCTCCGAGAGCATCTTCCCGATCTCCGTACCACCCGACCCGCAAGTCCTCGTAATACAGATTGCAAAATACTTTTCATTCATAGGAAATACTCACATCTCCTTTCATAAGCATAACATATTTATGCAAAATGTACAAGTATATTCAAAAATTTTATTTTTCTTGTACATTATTCCAATTGCTGTTCAGAACCAACCTCCAACAACCATATACTATCAGACCTAATACAAGCCTCATATTAAGTCGAACTTTACTTACATACCTTGACTCTCAGCCTCGGGTGGATTCGGAATGCCTCAAAGCAAACATTGGCGGGCGCCTTTAGCCGCAGGTGAGATCCACTGCTTACGGAGACTCGGCGCGAAGCCATTGCTGAGCGGCGCTGGTCGCAGTTAGCAGTTAGCTCACCGGAGGCGCTGCCCGCGTTTGCGTGAGGTATACCGAATCCACACGAGGCGTCGCTTTCATGATAAACATGATCAATCAAAGACTCCTACTGCCCCAGATACGCCTTCTTCACTCTCTCATCCTGCAGCAGCTCTTTTGCGTCTCCGCTAATGGATATGGTACCGGTCTCCAGGACATATGCCCGGTCGGCGATGGAGAGTGCCATCTTTGCGTTCTGCTCATTCAGAAGTACGGTGATACCTGCCTGATGGATCTCCTGGATAATGGCAAATACCTCTTTTACCAACAGCGGCGAAAGTCCCATGGACGGCTCATCCATCAGAACGATGCTGGGTTTGCTCATCAGCGCACGGCCCACGGCAAGCATCTGCTGCTCTCCTCCGGAAAGGGTTCCGGCCAGCTGCTTGCGGCGCTCTTTCAGCCTGGGGAATTTTTCATAGACATCCTTCATGGATTCCTCGATCTCATCTTTGTTGTTGCTGATATAAGCGCCCATCTGCAGATTGTCCTCCACAGACATCTGAGGGAATACATGACGTCCTTCCGGTACATGAGCGATACCAAGAGTAATAATTTTGGAAGGTTCCGTTTTTAAAAGGTCATGATCGTTGTAGGTAATGGAACCGCTTTTTGCCTTCGTCAGACCGGAAATCGTATGAAGCGTCGTCGTCTTTCCGGCTCCGTTTGCACCGATCAGAGTCACGATCTCACCCGGCTTTACGCAAAAGCTGATGCCCTTGATCGCCTCTACCGCGCCATAGTTTACATATAAATCCTTAACCTCTAACATAGCATCTCCTCCTGGTCATCATCCTTTCCGAGATAAGCCTCAATTACCTTTGGATTATTCGCAATTTCTTCCGGTGTGCCGCTGGCAATCGTTACACCATAATCAATTACCTGGATTCTCTCACAGATCTTCATGACAAGAGACATATCATGCTCGATCAGCAGCACGGAAATTCCGAATTTGTTCCTTATATTATTGATGATATCCAGAAGTTCTGCCGTCTCCGTAGGATTCATGCCGGCTGCCGGTTCGTCCAGAAGCAGCAGCTTCATACCAGTGGCCAGAGCCCGGGCGATCTCAAGTCTTCTCTGTTCACCATAAGGAAGATTTTCCGCAATATAACCGGCTTTATCCTCCAGATGCACGATGCGAAGAAGCTCCAGAGCTTTTTCGTCTGTCTCTGCCTCTTCCTTCCAGTAGCTTCCCGTACGGAAGATCGCAGAAACCAGAGAATATTTCATATCCTTGTTCATGGCCACTTTGACATTTTCCAGAACCGATAATTTTTTGAAAAGACGGATATTCTGGAATGTACGGGCAATTCCGGCATCTACTACCTGATGAGTCTTTTTGCCGTTCATCTTTTCCCCGCAGAGGTAATACGCTCCCTCTGTCGGCTGGTAAACGCCAGTCAGGAGATTGAAGACCGTCGTCTTGCCGGCACCATTCGGTCCGATCAGTCCGATCAGCTCAGATTCTCCGATTTCCATATTGAAATCATCCACTGCCTTCAGACCGCCGAACTGGATACCAAGATGAGATGCTTTTAAAACAGGAGTCTTTTTTTCACTCATTTTGAAGATGCCTCCTTTCTTCCTTTCCCGGTCAGCTTACCCAGGATACGGCTCAGTGAGAATTCCCAGGTACCAAAGATTCCGCCCGGCTTGAAGATCATAACCAGAACAAGCACGATGGAATATCCAAGCATACGATAGCGGGCAAAGGCACGCATCATTTCCGGCAGTGCAGAAAGGAAGGCCGCACCGATGACAGAACCTGTCATGGAACCGGTACCTCCGATGATGACTTCCGTCAGGAACTCCGCGGAATACATGAAGTTGAAGGAAGTCGGAATCATGGCTGTCATATAATGAGCGTAGATGGCTCCGCCGATTCCTGCAAAAAATGCGGAAACGGTGAAGGTCAGCACCTTATAAAAGGTCACGTTGACACCGGACGCAGACGCTGCAATATAATCCTCACGGATAGCTTTCACTGTCCGGCCGAATCTGGAACGGATAAACATATACATGATGGTCACACAGATAACCATGACCCAGAATACCCAGTAAAAATTGGAGAGCTTCGCGATACCGGACATGGTACGGCCGCCTCCCGTGATTTCGAAGTTGGTAAATGCCACACGGATGATCTCTGCAAAAGCAACCGTCACGATTGCCAGATAATCTCCTCTCAGCTTCAATGTCGGGATGCCTACCAGCACACCCGTGATGGCAGCCGCAATACCGCCAGTCAGGATCGCCAGAAGGAACAGGATAAATGTCGGGATTCCTTTGTCCGCAATGGCATTGGTAAGTACTGCGGAAGCATAAGCGCCCACCGACATGAATCCCGCATGACCCAGTGAAAATTCACCCATAACGCCAACCAGAAGGTTCAGTGATGTAACTACAATAATCGTATAGCAGGCTGTCGTTGCAATTCCCATGAAATAATTGGTCCTTGATCCGAACACTTTTGTCTCAAACGCAGCGTACAAAGCGAAAAACAGAACAAGCAGACCGACCACATTAATGATATAATTCGTTTTAATTTTCTTCGGCATCATCATTCTCCTTTATCAAACTTTTTCGCCCACGTTCTTGCCAAGGATTCCTGACGGCTTCACCAGGAGCACCACGATCAGGATACCGTATGTGATCGCCTCGTACCAGCCCGGTGCAATATATACCTTGACCAGAATCTCGATCAGACCAACGATCAGACCACCCAGCATAGCGCCCGGAATAATACCGATTCCGCCGAGAACTGCCGCGATGAATGCTTTGATACCCATCATGGACCCCATATCTGTGGTACATCTCGGATAGGTGGAGCAATACATCAGCGCCGCTACTGCAGCCAGAGCAGAACCGATCGCAAATGTCACTGTGATGATCCTGTCTACGTTGATACCCACGATGGTAGCAGCCTCACGGTCCTGCGGCACCGCACGCATTGCTTTTCCAAGCTTTGTCACACGGATAAATATCGTCAGACCGATCATGATCGCCAGACCGATTCCAAGAGTCAGCAGATATTTCAGCTGTATCTTGGCACCGAACAGCTCGATCATCGGGAGATCAAAAATCTTGACCACTGTCTTCGGATTTCCTCCGAACAGCACCATTGCCAGATTTTCCAGGAAAAGGCTCATGGCAAGAGCCGTGATAAGTGCTGACATAGAACCGGAATTACGGACCGGCTTGTAAGCGATCCGTTCTACCAGGACACCTACCAACGTACATACAGCAATTGCCAGGATCACTGCAAGCCATGCCGGCATTCCGTAACTGACCATAAGCGGTGCAGTATAGAAAAGTGTATATGCACCCACCATGATAAAATCACCATGTGCAAAGTTGATCATTCTCAAAATACCGTACACCATGGTATAACCAAGCGCGATCAGTGCGTAGATTGCTCCCTGATTCAGCCCGTTAATAATACTCTGTACTAATATAGACACTGATTCCCTTCCTTTCCGGATCCGGAAGCACAGCCTGCGCTCCCGTGATGCCGGGATATGTTTGAAAAATAAATCTCTTTTCGTATTCATTTTTCAAACATATTCCGGCCTCTCCTGAGAAATTTTCAGCTGTACACGCAACAGCTGTCATGCTCTAAATACAAAACAGGAGGCTACCGCCGGGATTCTCACCCTGACAGGAACCTCCTTGTTCTGTCCAAAACACTGATTTTTAATCCAGTCTTTATTCTTCCGGAGCAATGGTCTCAAGCCACTTGATCTGTCCGTCTTCGTATGTATTTACAACCACCGGCTTGATGGCATCTCCGTTTTCATCCAGATAAATGTCACCGGCTACTCCGCTGAACTTCATCTCGGTCATACCCTTTACAAGAGACTCGGTATCAGAACCGCCGCCGTTCTCTGCTGCCTGTACCAGCATATACATTGCATCGTAGTACAGAGCTGCGCATGCATTCAGGCTCTCTGTTCCATATTTCTCCGTATACTTGGATACAAATTCCTGAACTGCAGGAGCGGTATCCTCTGATGAATAGTGGTTGGTAAAATAGCAGTTTTCGAAGTAATCCTCAAGTCCTGTGGTGTCGCTGCCGTCCCAGCCGTCGCCGCCCATGATCGCGCCTTCAAATCCGGCATCTCTTACCTGCTGCACCAGAAGCGGAACAGTATCCAGGAAACACGGATAGAATACGAAATCAGCGCCGGAGGCAACTGCCTGTGTAGCCTGTGCTGTAAAGTCTGTATCTGTTGTGGTGCACTCACCTTCATACGCGATCTCAATACCAAGAGCTTCTGCACTCTCGATAAATGCATCCTTCAGACCGTTGGAGTAGTCATCATCCTTCGCATAAATGATCGCTGCGGAAGTGAATCCTTTCTCACTTGCAAACTGAGCTGCCATCTTGCCCTGGAACGGGTCGATGAAGCAGTTACGGAAAATTGTCGGTCCGATCTGAGTTACTTTCGCATTGGTAGCACCTGTTGCAAGGAGAAGCATATTATCTTCTGCTGCAAGCTCTGCCATCGGAAGTGTAACAGATGAGAAGAAAGAACCTACCACTGCTTCCGGCTCTTCCGGCTCCAGTGAGTTGTATGCATTGACTGCCTGCTTTGCATCCTTGGCATCGTCTACTACCTTGCCGCCGTTCACGATCTCGATCTTGTACTCAGAATCAGATGCATTGATCTCTTCTACTGCCAGATCGATCGCATTCTGAGCACCCTC
>JAQXWO010000168.1 GCA_029225485.1 Lachnospiraceae bacterium | reverse complement strand
CCCCATGGGACAGGCATTTTTTTTCATCACTGCCCGCAGCTCTACATAACAGCCGCAGATCCGGCACATGCCCTGTACCAGATTGTCACATTCCTTACATATGGCAAGACGCGATTCGTAAATCGCGTCCTCCACCTTCAGGTCCGCATCAATATTTTCAATATATTCATACAGATTCTTAAAATACTCGTCCATGGAGAAGTCACGGATCAGGCATTTCCTACAGAAACGCTTCGGCTCTGCGGCCATGGTCTCTGCCAGAGAGGCTTTTCTGTCCGTCGCTTCTATGGCCGGTGCTGTCTCATTTTTTCCGTCCGACACAGAGTTTTCTGCCGTATGTACCGCAGTCCCCATGCCATCCGGAAATGTTTCTGATCGAAATTCTGTCATAGTACCCCGATTTATTCTACGGTGATGTGCAATACGCTGCATGCCGGGATCGTGAACTTCAGGCCGCCGTGGATCTTCTCCACTCCGTCAAAGTTCTTCGTATGTACGGCATCCGGCTCATCAAAGGTATTCTTCGCATGCATCTCTTCACAGAGGATCTCTGCGCTGAACTTCTCTGCCTTGCGGCCTGTGATCATCGTCTCTACCGGATAACTGTCTGTGGCTGACAGATTGGTGATCGTGATCTGGAGCTTTCCGTCTGCGTCCACAGATGCTGATTCGGTCAGGTTCGGAACCATGTACTCTTCTTCCTCACCGATGGTCTCTGTCTCGATGTAGCTGTCAAGCAGTGTCGCATCCTGATGATACTTATACATATTGAATATATGCCAGGTCGGTGTCTTCAGCATCTTCGGACCCTCGGTCAGGATCACAGACTGAAGCACGTTGACCAGCTGAGCGATATTCGCCATCTTCACACGGTCGGAATGCTTGTTGAAAATGTTCAGTGTAAGGCCGGCCACCAGAGCGTCACGCATGGTGTTCTGCTGATACAGAAATCCCGGATGTGTGCCCGGCTCTACCGTAAACCAGGTACCCCACTCATCCACAATCATAGCCACCTTCTTCTCCGGATCATACTTGTCCATAATGGTTCCATGCATATTGATCAGGTCTTCCATGTAAAGTGCCTTGGCCAGAGTCTTGTACCATACCTTCTCATCGAACTCCGTAGCGCTGCCCTTGATCTCCCATCCTTCCGGATGTACATAATAATGCAGGGAAAGTCCATCCATGAAACCATGGAACTTCGGTTCACAATGACGGAAGCAGGTCTTCATCACGCCCTCTGTCCACTCGGTATCTGCCACATTGGCGCCGCAGGCAATCTTCTTGATCTGCTTTTCCGGATCGTCGCTGTACTGTCTCACATAAGTCTGATAACGGCGATACATGTCTCCGTAGAACTCCGGAGTCATGTTTCCGCCGCATCCCCAGTTCTCATTGCCGACGCCGAAGAAGTCTACCTTCCAGGCATCCTTATGTCCGTTCTCCGCACGCATGGAAGCCATGGGGGATACGCCGTTGAAGGTCATATACTCTACCCACTCGGACATTTCCTGCACCGTACCGCTGCCCACATTACCGTTGATATAAGTCTCGCAGCCCAGCTGACGGCACAGCTCCATAAACTCATGGGTACCGAAGCTGTTGTCCTCTACGACTCCGCCCCAGTGGGTATTGATCATTTTCTTGCGGTTTTCTTTCGGACCAATGCCGTCTCTCCAGTGATACTCATCCGCAAAGCAGCCGCCCGGCCAGCGAAGCACCGGAATCCTCATCTCGCGAAGTGCTTCCACCACGTCGTTTCTCATACCGTTCGTATTGGGGATATCGGAATTCTCTCCTACATAAAGGCCCTCATAAATGCAGCGGCCCAGATGCTCGGAAAAGTGTCCGTAGATTTCTTTGTTGATCTTACTCTTTTTGTGTTCTGTGTTGATGATATACTTTGCCATGTTTACCTCGCTTTCGTCTCCCGGCCGGAGACTCTTACATTGATGTATTGAAGCATATTCTGTTACTGTACATTCCGGGAATACCGTATCTCCTATTCGCTCAATATTCCCTCATACGCTCGTTGTGACTCCCCGGACCCGGGGAGCCACAACGACAGCTTAACACACTTTTCAGCCGTATCACAAGTCCTTTTTCTCTGCGGACACGTATAAAATTCTTCCGGTCTGACTGTGTATTTTTAGTTATTCACGATGGTTATTTTAGATTATGCTATATTATTTTATTTTAATGTAAAATATATAACATATTTACTAATTTTTGTAATGCAAAACTAGTAACCTTTCACAAAAATCAGCCTTTTACAGCTCCTGATGTCATACCATCTACCAGATAGCGATTGAAGATCAGGTAGATAATCAGGATCGGAATGATACCGAACATAGAACCCGCGATCAGCAGATCGTAGTTGTTGCCATAGGGTGTCAGCAACGTATTCAGACCGATCTGCAGTGTAAACTTATTCGTATCACGGAATACCAGCATCGGCCACAGCATGTTGTTCCAGGAACCCATCGCACAAAGGATCGCCATGGAAGCGAATGCCGGCTTGGTGATCGGCATCATGATCTTTACAGAAATACCGTACTCCGTACATCCGTCCACGCGGGCCGCATCCAGCAGTTCCTTCGGCAGACTCGTCATATACTGTTTGAAGAAGAATATGGTCGAGGCGGCACACAGACCGGGCAGGAATACACCGGCGTTCGTATTGATAATGCCGAGGTTGGTGATCTCCTGGTACAGCGGGAGCATCAGAATCTCAAACGGTACGGACATGGTAGCGATTACCATGAAGAACAGAAAACCCTGAAGCTTGAATTTGTACATGGACAGCGCATATGCGATAAAATAGCAGATGAGCAGGGTCAGTACAACTGTGGTAAGGGTCAGCACAAGACTGTTCTTATACCACATGAAGTATTTCTGAGAATCCGCCAGAGCCGTCGTGTCTGAAGTAGACGGATTCAGGAACTTTGTAAACAGATAGGTATAGTTGTGCATCGTCCAGCTCTTAAAGTCCAGATTCAGAGACATACCGTTCTGGAAAATCTCACGTGCAGGACGGAACGATGCAGTCAGACCGGCCAGCAGCGGAAATGCGATCAGGAAACAGATCACTGCAAACAGCGCTGTCGCCAGAAACGTACCAACTTTATGGTTGGATGCCATCGTTTTCTGATTGGGAGTATTCGCGTTTTTTGCCATCTCACTAATCCTCCTTCTTCTTGATACTAAAGGTACCCGTCGCAAAGAGCTGGATAAAGTTGATGATCAGGGCAATGACCATCAGAACCACACCAACTGCACAGGCATAACCCATATCATTTTTCTCAATACCACGCTTGTACAGGTATCCTACGATCGTCAGACCGATATTCTTCGGAGAAGAGTTACCATTCCACAGCATGAAGCTCTCCAGGAACATGGACAGACCGGCAAATACGGAGATCGTCACAACGTATACGGTGGTGGGCTTCAGCAGTGGCAGAGTCAGATAAAAGAACTTCTGCACGCCGTTGGCTCCGTCGATGTCAGCGGATTCATAAATGGAAGTATCGATGGATTTCAGACCTGATACAAAATACAGCATGTTCACACCGGTCCATCTCCATACACAGAGCAGAAGCAGTGCGCACCATGCGGTTCCCTTGGATTTGAGCCACGGGATGGATGCTTTGCCGATGGCCTGCATCAGCTGGTTCATCTGGCTGCCGTCACCTTCGGAGAACATCAGACGGAACAGCATACCGGAAATAACCACAGAAGTCAGTGCCGGGATGTACATAATGACTTTCCAGGCTCCCTTTGCCTTGGTCAGACGGCTCTCCAGAAGCACGGCCAGGAACATGGGGATCGGGATCATCAGAAGCAGTGTGAGCACCATGTACTCTACACTGTTAAAAACAGCTGTGGAAAAGAACGGATCCTTGGCAAGTTTCTGATAATGAGCACTTCCTACCCACTGGCTTCCACCGAAGCTTACATCCTGGAAGCTCATCACAATACCGCTGATCAGCGGATAGGCCCAGAAAATGATCAGGCTCAGCATAAACGGAAGCGCAAACACATACGGCGCAACCTTCTGGGAATACAGGAGTTTCTTTGCTTTATTCACTGTATTTCCTCCTTTCTCTCATAAAAACAGGGAGTCCCCTGCGAAAAAAGAGGCCTGGGAATGCAATTCCCAGGCCTCCCCATTTACTCATTCATAACGTGACTTTCATCTGTCTCCAGATGTATGTCCGCATCAATCACATCAGTTTACTTCAAAGCTGATGTAATCCTGTGCTTCCTGAAGAGCTTCCTCTACGTCCATACCCTCTTCGAATACTTCGTTCAGAGTAGTGGTGCACATATAGTCGTTCAGAGTCGGAGATACAGTTGTGGTGTATACAGTACCGATTGCATCCTGCTCTGCCAGCTGATTCAGAACTTCGTACGGTTTTACACGGAAGAATGTATTGTATACGTTGGACTCATCATAAGCGAACTCTTCATCTGACCAGAATGCTGTGTTGCAGACATCAAATCCAAGGTCGTTCCAGATATGAGCCTGTCCTTCCTCAGAACATTTTGCCCATGCAAGCCACTCAGCAGCAAGCTCCGGAGCTTCACACTGATTGGTAACAACAGTACCGGTACCGCCGATACCTACGGAACACTTCTGTCCTTCTTCGAATACCGGGATCGTGGTAATATCATACTTGCCTTCCATCTCCGGCATATAGTTTACGAAACGGCTCATGAACCACATAGCCTTCGGGAAAGATGCAATCTTGCCTGCTGCTATGTTTGCGTATCCTGCTTCCAGATCAACGTGTCCGTCTGTGGAGATCATAGCGATGCCATCGTTCAGCCACTGCTGCTGCATGGTCATCATCTTTGTAACTGACTCAAGCTGTACGTTAACTTCTCCGCCCGGGCCGCCGGTCCAGTCTTCACCAAACTCAGCCATAGCAACCGTCATCCAGTCGCATCCGCCGGTATCTACGGATGTCAGATATACTTCACCGTTGGAAGCTTCCTTCAGCTGTTCACCAAGTGCAGTATAGTCATCCCATGTCTTTACTGACTTGTAGTCAAGACCATATTTTTCAAAGATCTCTGCATTCCAGTACATAACAGCAGCTCCAACGTGGGTCGGAACACCTACCTGTACGCCTGCCTCGTTCTTGTAAACGTCCATTCTGGCCTGTACCATGGTCTCTGCATACGGAGCCATAGCGTCATCCAGTGCATACAGCGGGCAGTCAGCTCCTGTGTAGTTCGGGAACTGTCCGATCTCTACGTCACACATATCCGGTGCACCTGATCCTGCCTGTAGGGACATCATCAGCTTGTTATGCATATCGCTGTACGGATAGGTACTGAATGTAACCTGAATCTGCTTGTCTGGGTTCTGCTCATTCCAGGACTCTACCATCTTTGCGTAGTACTCATTATGTACGTCTACGAATGACCACAGATCGAACTTTGTACCGTCATCCGGACCTACTGTGGTGACTGCGGTGGGAGCTGCTTCTGTCTCAGCTTCTTCTGCCATAACAGTCATGCCCATGGTAGCAACCATGGAAGTTGCAAGTAACATGCTAAGCCATTTCTTGTTCATGTTTGTCCTCCTTTTCAAAGCTGTGTACCTGCCGCTCACATCTCTGCATTTCCAAAAGCTCACGGACCCTGAAACGCAGGCTCTGTTTGTGCAATCTGTACACTTTTTTTGCCTTTGCTTTGCTTTGTAGTCATAATATACAACTGTTTTTCATTTTTGTCAATATGAAAATAAAATATTTTAACTCATTCTATAATTGCCTATCGTTTCGCTATTACTTTCCTCTTTTTTTGTTCCGTTTTTTATCCAATCTATCTAATATTGTTTCCGATTTTTTTAGCATTTCGTAAAATATTTCATTTTTATTTTACTTATACATATTTTTCTGTTGTTTTTTACGGAAAAACTTGGTAAACTGAAAGAATCATGCAATGACGGTGAAATCAATGCAGCAGAAAGGAGTATCATGCGATACATAAAGAATTTTCAGGAAGAACTGGAAGTCTTCAAAGCGCTGGGATCCGAGATCCGGGTCGCCATAATGAATCTCCTGCTGGAAAACGGAAAAATGAGCATGAATGATCTGGCGGAACGTCTGAATATCACCAACGGGGCTCTGACTAATCATATCCGCAAGCTGGAAAGCTGTGATCTGATCCGGGTCAATACGGATTCTCTCGTTCATGGCAATCAGAAGATGTGCGAGCCTCACCTGGACAAGATCCTGTTCATACTGACCCACGATCTGCAGCCTCACAATGAGTTCAAATCGCGTCTCAGGGCCGGACAGTATTCCTCCTATGAGGTTTACCCCACCTGTGGTCTTTCCACCGCTTCCTCTATCATCGGAGAAGTGGACGATCCGAGGTTTTTTGCCCATCAGAAGCATTTTGAGGCTGATATTCTGTGGTTTTCCAAGGGCTACGTGGAGTACCTGATTCCCAGCATCATTCCCTACGGCAGCAAGATCGACCAGATCTCCATCTCCGCCGAGCTTTCTTCCGAGGCTCCCGGCAGCAATGATATCTGGCCCTCCGATATTCATTTTTATCTGAACGATACGTTTATCGGCATGTGGACCAGCCCCGGTGATTTTGCCAATGTTCCCGGACTGTTTACCCCGGACTGGTGGTTTCCCAACTGGAATCAGTATGGTCTGCTGAAGACTCTGGTGATCGGGTATAACGGAGTCTTCATGGACAATATAAAAATTTCCAACGTGACGATCGACCAGTTTCATTTTGACTACCGGGATACGATCCGGTTCCGGATGTCGGTACCGGATACGGCCAGACATGTAGGCGGACTTACCATTTTCGGCCGTGGATTCGGCAATTATAATCAGGACATCGAATTCCGTATCCAGTACAGTCCCATCTCAACAGATAAAATTGAGCTGTGACCTGATCTTGCAAAGTAATTTTTCCAGAAACAGGCACTGCCCGTATGCTCCGGCTTCTCATCCGGGAACATACGGGCAGTGCCTGTTTTTCTGTCCTGTTCACCTCTCAGGCACAGTCATCTGCCGTCCGGCTCAGTCTTCATAAGAAAATACAGGTGTACCGTCTTCGCTCCACTTTACTTCCATGACCATTGCATGGCGGTTCGGATTATACAGAGGATCTCCAATGATCTCCGTCTCCGTTCTCGCGTGGTAGATCATCAGATCTTTTCCATCCTCGGATACGGTAAAGCAGTTATGGCCCGGTCCGTAGATCTTTCTGGAATCATCGGAACAAAGCACCGGCATTCTGGACTTTCTCCAGGAATTGGGATCCAGCAGATCCGCATCCTCATCCGCAGTCAGAAGGCCTACACAGTAATCCACACCCGTCTCACTGGCAGAGTAGGTGAGGAAGATCTTTCCGTTGCGCTTCAGAGCAAAAGGACCTTCATTTACCCAGAAACCGATACGCTCCCAGTCATAGGCCGGAGTCGCCAGCAGTACCTGAGCCGTCTTCAGCTTATAGGGAGACTCCATCTTTGCAATGTAAAGATTGGAGATCTTCTTACCCACGCTGACTTTCTCAGCCCACACATAATAGTATTCGCCCTGGTTTTCAAAAACTGTGGCATCCAGCGAGAAATCTGTGAAGGAAAACTCATCGTCATCGCTTCTTTGTATCATGCCCTTTTCCACCCAGGTGCCGGTGATGGGATCCTCATCCGCACACTCCAGCACGTAAGGACGCAGTGCCCAGATGTCATCCTTATCGCTTCCCGCAAAATAAATGTACCATTTTCCCTGAATATAATGAAGCTCCGGTGCCCAGATATGGAAGCTCATGATACCACTCTCATGCTTTTTCCAGATCATGATCTCTTCTGCATCCTTCAGGCCCGCCAGTGTGGCTGATCTGCGGAGCGCGATCCCGTCATAAGCCGGAAGTGAGGCGGTAAAATAATAATTGCCGTCCGTGTGGCGGTACACATACG
>JAQXWO010000167.1 GCA_029225485.1 Lachnospiraceae bacterium | reverse complement strand
GCTTTCGTCGATGATTTTATTGATATCCTGAATGAAAAATGTGATTTCAACGGGAAAGTCGTAGTGATACAGCCACGCCCGAAGCGTTCTCCCGTGACGGTGGCCGAATCGCTGAATGAGCAGGATGGGCTTTATACCCTGTACTTAAGAGGTTTTGAAAAAGGTCAGAAGGTCAACGAGCGCCGCATCATCTCCTGTCTGAGCCGTTGTCTGAATGCCTACAGCGATCATGAAGCTTTTATGGCCTGCGCCGAAAACCCGGATCTGCGCTATATTACCAGCAATACCACCGAGGCAGGCATCGTCTATGACCCATCCTGCCAGTTTGCCGATGCTCCGGCTGCCAGCTACCCCGGCAAGCTGACTCAGTTCCTGTATCGACGGTTCGAGCTCTTCGGCTCTGTCCCCGGAAAGGGTTTTGTCATCCTTCCCTGCGAGCTGATTGATGACAACGGCAGGGCTCTGAAGGACTGCGTCATCCGGTACGCCGAACAGTGGCAGCTGGGATCTGCGTTTCTTGAGTGGCTGGACAGAGAAAACACCTTCTGCTCTACTCTGGTAGACCGGATCGTCACCGGATATCCGAAAATGGAAGCAGAGTCTCTGAATGAGCAGAACGGTTATGAGGATAAGGCACTGAATACCGGTGAAGTTTTCGCTTTCTGGGCAATCGAAGGGCCTGCATGGCTGAAAGAAGAACTGCCTTTTGAAAAAGCAGGTCTTCCTGTCCTTGTCACTGACAACCAAAAGCCCTACAAGCAGAGAAAGGTGCGCATCCTGAATGGTGCACACACCTCCATGGTACTGGGAGCATACCTGGCGGGTCAGGACATCGTCCGGGACTGTATGGCAGACGAAGTCATCCGCGGTTTCATGAATCAGGCGATCTACAATGAAATTATCCCCACTCTGACACTGCCGGCAGATGAAGTAGCAGGATTCGCCGCTTCCGTGACAG
This sequence comes from Lachnospiraceae bacterium, assembly GCA_029225485.1. GTDB lineage: Bacteria > Bacillota > Clostridia > Lachnospirales > Lachnospiraceae > Choladousia. Next base: position 2,287 of record JAQXWO010000167.1, on the reverse strand, counting down.
AGCGCTTCCAGAATCCATTTATTGACCATGCGCTGCTGTCCATCTCTCTGAATTCCACTTCCAAATGGAAAGCAAGAGTGCTGCCCACGGTAAAAGACTATGTTCAGAAAACCGGCCGCCTGCCTGGCTGTCTCACCATCTCCTTTGCGCTCTATCTGGCATTCTACCATCGCGGCAAAGAACTGACCGACGCAGGACTTGCGGCAGTACGTCCGAAGGGTGACAGCTACCTCATTTCCGATGACCGGTCTGTGCTGGAATTCTATTTTGCCCACAAAGATGACTCCGCCCGTGATCTTACTTATGCCGTATGCCGGAACACGGATTTCTGGGGAGAAGACCTGACAGCACTGCCCGGTTTTGCCGAGGCTGCAGCAAAAGCTCTGGATGAGATCGAGAAAAAAGGAACGTATGAAGTCATGAAGAGCTGCCTGTAAGTACATTTGGCGCCGATGCAGAACAGAGGCCGTACATGCTATGATATGCATGTACGGCCTTTGCTGTGCGCCCGGCGGGCACACTGTAAAAAGCCGTAAGAAAAATCCTGTGGCTTTTTCTTACGGCTGTATACCTGTACTGTTCTGTTTTATGCCAGCTTGCTCTTTGCCAGCTCTGCCAGTGATGCGAAGCCTGCTGCATCATTGACTGCCATATCAGCAAGTACTTTTCTGTTCAGCTCTACGCCTGCCAGCTTCAGTCCATACATGAACTTGCTGTAGGAAAGGCCGTTGATACGGGCTGCAGCGTTGATACGGGCGATCCAGAGCTGTCTGTACTGACGCTTCTTCTGCTTACGTCCTGCATAGGAACTTGTAAGTGCACGCATAACGGACTGCTTTGCAACTCTGTACTGTTTGGATCTGGCTCCTCTGTAACCCTTAGCCAGCTTTAATACTCTGTTATGTTTTTTCTTGGCGTTCAATCCACCTTTAATTCTTGCCATGTCCTAATTCCTCCTTAGCCTCTGCTTATAAATACGGTAAAATCTTCTTCATGTTCTGAGCGTTTGTACGATCTGTGATCGTAGCCTTTCTCAGATTTCTCTTTCTCTTGGTAGACTTCTTGGTTAAGATATGGCTCTTATAAGCTTTGTTTCTCTTTAATAATCCTGATCCTGTCTTTTTGAAACGTTTCGCAGCTGCTCTGCTTGTTTTCATTTTTGGCATCTTTAGATTCCTCCTTGTGTTTAAATATGAACATAGCCAATCAGTTCTGTCCGACTTGCCAGTCGCGCCGATCTGCTATATAAACTAGCGTTTTTCTGCAAGAAACATGGTAAGGCTGCGGCCTTCCTGCTTGATGGGCTTATCAACTACGGCGATATCCTCCAGCTGCTTTGCAAAATCCTCCAGGATGTATTTGTTCGCCTGCATGTGCGCCATCTCACGTCCGCGGAAGCGGAGACTGACCTTTACTTTGTTCCCCTTTGATAAGAATTTCCGGGCGCTGGTGGCCTTCGTATTCAGATCATTTACATCAATGTTCGGAGAAAGACGAATTTCCTTGATCTCGATCGTCTTCTGCTTTTTCTTTGCCTCTTTTTCTTTTCTGGCAAGCTCATAACGATATTTTCCATAATCGATGATCTTGCACACAGGGGGCTTCGCCTGTGGAGCTATCTTCACAAGATCAAGCTCTGCTTCTCTCGCAAGCTTCATCGCGTCTCTGGCCGACATAATTCCAAGCTGCTCTCCGTTCTCACCGATTACACGGACCTCCCGGTCCCTGATTTGTTCGTTAATCATTAATTCGCTAATGGTACCGCACCTCCACACATTGATTAAAAAAGTGGATAACAAAGTTATCCACTGAAAATCCCTGCTGCCGTCGGGATGAAATCATACCTGAAACTGCGGGCCGTCAAATCACTGACATGCCTCCTGCAGTCCCGTCTCCCTCATAATCCATCACGAACCGGACTGACATATGAACCACTGGTCACTGTACTGCATTGTGCCAGGGTGAGAGTGGATACTCTGCTTTCCTGTTTATTACAACCTTGTTTACTCTATCATACCTGGCAGGTGCTGTCAAGAGATTTTTCTTTTTTTCTTTCACCTGACGCAGTCTGCCGCAGGTATATCCACTCGTGCTGCCTCCGTCCCGGACAGTCATGAACGATGTCTGCCGGTGCAGGACATTACATGTCCTTTCCTGTCAGACATCGTTCATGGCAGTCCGTTTCGAGGTCAGACGAGTCGGATATACCTGCGTCAGACTGCTTTTTTTCAAATATCTGTGAACAGTAACGTCTGTCCCGCACCAGTTCCATCGTATCCGGGGCGGA
>JAQXWO010000166.1 GCA_029225485.1 Lachnospiraceae bacterium | reverse complement strand
GATAGAGCATTGAGCAAAAGAGGGCTTTCGTTTATTAATACGGGACGCCGTAGAATCGAAGTCAGTCTGCGGAAGGTTATCGTAGCAGCGGACGGTGGATCTGCAGGGGTCAGAGGAGTTTAAATCGCTGCGCCGGGAATTGCTAATGCGCCAGCTGTGTTTCCAAGACAGCCGTTCGCCACTCGCTCGCTGGCTGATGCCAGCTCACTCAAACAGGGCTCTCTTGAGTTTCAGCGTTGAACGCTGAAACTCACAGTCTTTCCAACACACCTGCCGCATAAGTAATTCCATCGGCTCGCTACAGACTCCTCTGGCCCCTGTAGACCCACCGCCCGCTTTTTTTATTTTCGACAGACTGACTTCGGTTCTGCGGCTGATTTCGCAAAATAATATTACATGAATTGAAATTAACAACAAATCTGAAAGTAATTTGTTAGAATATGCAAAAGTAACCGGTAACACTGCGTGAAGTATAAATGTAAAGATTTCCATCAACCGACACCAAAGCAGAAAGAGATAAAAATGCTTACCTGTTGAGAAAACCAGCCACAGAATCCCCGGGTGGCAGAAAATATCATATATGCGTCGAGAGAGGCTGCTCCGGTATAGAAGAGCATAAAGCGAGCCGTTGGAATCACTTGTACGACAGGCCTGCCGGAGAAAGGGTGAAATCCAGCTTTCCAGGCTGGATTTCAAGTGAGTACTGTCTGAGTGAGCTGGCATCAGCCAGCGAGCGAGTTGCGAACGGCCCTTTCGCAGGCAGGACTGGCGTGCTTAGTGATTCCCGGCGCAGCGGTAAAGCTCTTCTATACCGGAGCAGTCTCTCTCGACGCATGTTTGAAACCTTCATCTGCCACCCGAGGATTCTGCGGCGTCCTGTATTAGTTAACGAAAGCCCGATTTATTTCCTATACGAAATGCAAAGCATTTTGAGGATCAACTCTGAACAGTGGCAATTTCCAGAAACATTCCCGACTCAAGTCTTGATTTTGGAAGATGAATTTTATATAATGTCTGAGCATATGAGCATCAAGGAAGCTTAGAATCTGACTGTGTATTGCGAGGTGAGAGAATGGAAAAGCACAGAAAGGCCGTCGCGGCAGTTCTGATGACAGCTGTAGTACTGGGGGCGGCAGTTTTTAGTCTTCGGAGCGGGAATGACACGAAGGCAGAGAAGAATCTGTTTGCCATGGATACGGTCATGACGCTGACGGCTATCGGACCGGAAGCAGAGGCGGCTGTAGAAGCAGCAGCCGAGGAGATCCAGCGTCTGGATGATATGCTTTCTACCGGCAATGAGAGCAGTCTGGTCAGCCGGGTGAACACAGAGGGCAGGGGGACGGCTTCTGAGGAAATGCAGGAATTGCTGCAGTATTCCGGGCAGCTTTATGAAAGTACAGGCGGTTGTTTCGATATTACGATTTATCCTGTTATGCAGCTGTGGGGATTTCCGACCGGGGAGTACCATGTCCCGGAAGAGGCCGAGCTGGAGAGCGCCAGAGAACTGCTGGGGATGGAAGAGGTCCGGTTTGAGGATGAAAAAAAGGAAATTGTGCTGGAAAAATCAGGAATGGCCATTGATTTTGGCGGGATTGCCAAAGGTTATACATCATCTCGAGTGATTGATATTTTCAGAGAGCATGGGATAAAAAAAGGAATTATCAGTCTGGGCGGAAATGTGCAGACGCTGGGGACAAGAGAAGATGGAAAGCGATGGCGTATTGCCGTCAAAGATCCGGAGGATACGGAGCAGTATATCGGTATTGTAGAAGTATCTGATGAAGCTGTGGTTACCTCTGGCGGTTATGAACGGTACTTTGAGGAAAACGGGCAGAGCTATCATCATATTATTGATCCGAGGACAGGATTTCCAGCGGATTCTGGTCTCAGTTCTGTTACAATTGTGAGCAGCGACGGTACATTGGCAGACGGTCTGTCTACGGCTTTGTTCATCATGGGATTTCAGAAGGCAGAAGAGTACTGGAAAGCGTACTCGGCTCAGTTTGAAATGATTCTTGTGAGAGAAGACGGTACGCTTGCTGTGACAGAGGGAATTGAAGACAGGTTTTCTTCCGAGCGGGAGTACACGGTAATACGTTTGTCGTGAGATTCATACAGATCATATAGTGTTAAGGAAGGTGAAAAAATGAAGTATATCCGGCAGTTTGCAATTATACTGACGATCTCATTTATCGGAGAGGTGCTTCATGCAGTGCTGCCTCTCCCGGTACCGGCCAGTATTTACGGTCTGGTGCTGATGCTGGCCGCATTAAAGACCGGGTTGATTCCTCTGGAATCGGTAAAAGAAGCAGCGAAATTTCTGGTGGAGATCATGCCTTTGATGTTTATTCCGGCGGCTGTAGGATTGACGGAGTCCTGGGATCGGATTCGGCCGATCCTGATACCGCTGCTGGTTATGACCGTGGTGACCACGATTCTTGTCATGGCGGCATCCGGGTGTGTGACACAGGCCGTACAGAGAAGTCAGAAAAAGAAAAACAAATGAAAAAGGAAGTAGTATTATGAAGGAAATGCTTTGCGATTCCGTATTTTTCGGAGCAGTGATCAGTATTCTCGCATATGAATTCGGATTACTGCTGAAGAAAAAGCTGAAACTGTCTATATTGAATCCACTGCTGATTTCAGTGGTTCTGGTTATTATTTTTCTCGCCGTATTTGATGTGGATTATAAAGAATACCAGGAAGGAGCTCAGATCCTCAGTTACCTGCTGACACCGGCTACGGTATGCCTTGCTGTCCCGCTGTATGAGCAGCTGGAACTTCTGAAGCATAATCTGAAGGCTGTGATGGCAGGCCTTGCAGCAGGTGTGGTGACCAGTCTGGTTTCGGTGCTTCTGCTGGCGATTCTTTTTGGACTTTCTCATGAAGAATATGTGACAATGCTGCCGAAATCCATCACTACAGCCATCGGCATGGGTGTATCGGAAGAACTGGGAGGTATGGTAACGGTCACGGTGGCAGTGATCATTGTCACAGGAATTCTGGGAAATGTGATCGCCGAATACGTATTCCGAATCTTTAAGATAGAAGAACCGATCGCAAAAGGTGTAGCTCTGGGCTCCGCATCTCATGCAATCGGAACGGCCAGGGCTATGGAACTGGGCGAGGTGGAAGGAGCCATGAGCAGCCTTTCTATTGCTGTGGCAGGTCTGCTGACGGTGGCGGGAGCTTCCGTATTTGCAAATTTTCTTTAAAAGTCTCAGGCGGTGTATGAGGTATCATAGATACTGTTCATACATCGCCTGTGTCATTTTGTGTGATTTCTGTTCCGGTTTGTCTCTCATGCATCTGCGGGGAGCATCTCAGGCCATTCGGGTCTCCAGCCTGCTTACCCTCTGATCCAGACTTTTGGTTCGTTTCAGCAAATAATCAATACTGTCCTGCGACAGTCTGACAGCGTTCATCTGTCGTTTGAGTTCATTCATGCTTTCCTGAAGCACGGAGAATCTTTCATTGAAATCATCATGAACTCTTTCGACATATTCAAGTATCATATTTTCAGATTCTGTAAGTTCATGCCTGAATTCAGTCCGAAGCTCAGTCCGGAGTTCGTCTTTGGCAGTGGAAATCTCCTGCCGCAGTTCGTCTTTGGTAGCGGCGATCTCCTGCCGCAGTTCGTCTTTGGTAGCGGCGATCTCCTGTCGCAGTTCGTCTTTCGCGGCAGACAGTTCCTGCTTAAATTCGGCTCTTAATTCGTCTTTTGTTTCTGCAAGCTCTTCTTTCAGAATCCCCCGTATGGCCTGCAGATCTTTGGTTTCCAGCATAATATCCCCCCATTGTTAATTGAAATTAAGACTGAGTAGTCAGAGACACATAAGAAACAGATGCTTGAACATAGAATAGATGGAATTCATTATATCAGATTGTTTTTAAATGTCAATATGAAACATGATAAATACAGCAGAGAGATTGTGAGATTCCCTCTGGACTTGCAGCAGCCCTTCTGATATAATGAACGGAAACTGTAGAAAAATTTTTATGGGAATAGTGGAAAGGCAGGTTGATTTATGCTTGATATTCTGACGGACAGTGTACTGGATTGTGTGAAACTGCTTCCGTTTTTATTTTTGTCTTATCTGGCAGTGGAGTATATTGAACACAAGATGAGCCGCAGGACAAAAATCATGATTTACCGGGCAGGCAAGGCAGGGCCTGTGATCGGCAGTATTCTGGGTGTGATTCCGCAGTGCGGGTTTGCGGCGGCGGCAGCCGGACTTTATGCCGGGGGGATCGTATCGCCGGGGACGCTGCTGGCTGTTTTTCTTTCTTCTTCGGACGAAATGCTTCCCATTATGGTATCAGAAGGCATCCATGTGGGCATGATAAGTAAAATCCTGATCCTGAAAATGGTGATCGGAATGGCTGCCGGACTGGTTCTGGATGTGATCGCCGGACGGTTTGGCTGGGGACTTCACAGAGAGGAGGAAGCAGCCGAATTCTGTGAACATGGTCACTGCCACTGCGGACAGAGCGGTATCTGGAAGGGAGCGCTTCATCATACGGTACAGATTACCGGATTTCTGTTTTTGATTACACTGGTGCTGGGATTTTTTATGGAACGCGTGGAGGTACAGAGCTTTTCGCAGCTTCTTGGAGGTATTCCGGTGCTGGAGGAGGCACTGGCAGGTCTTGTGGGCATGATTCCGAACTGTGCGGCTTCTGTACTTGTGACACAGCTGTATCTGCAGGGATTTATCGGGGCAGGCTCATTGTTTTCCGGTCTCCTCTGCAGCGCCGGAGCCGGCCTTCTGGTACTGTATAGGGCCAACAGCAGCAGATGGAAGGAGAATCTGCTGTTTACGGCCGTTCTGTATGTGACCGGAGTAGTCGGAGGACTTCTGATCGGCTGCAGCGGCATGGCATTTTACGCTGTTTTGTGAAATTTTGCCTGGCTTGATCAAAATATAAATAAGGACGATGATAAGTATGGATTATTTGGTAAGGGCGACGGCTGCTGACGCACAGATCCGCGGGTTTGCAGTGACGACCAGAGAGACAGTAGAGACAGCGCGGGTTTTTCATAATACCAGTCCGGTGGCTACCGCCGCATTGGGACGGCTGCTGACCGCGGGCACCATGATGGGTGTGATGATGAAAGGGGAAAAGGATGTGTTGACACTTCAGGTCCGAGGGGACGGACCCATCGGAGGACTGACTGTGACAGCAGACTCCAGAGGGCATGTGAAAGGTTACGCAGTACATCCGGAGGTGATTCTCCATGCCAGAGCCGACGGCAAGTTGGATGTGGGAGGTGCCGTTGGAAACGGAGTACTCAGCGTGATCAAGGATCTGGGGATGAAAGAACCGTATGTGGGACAGTGTGAACTGCAGACCGGAGAGATCGGGGATGACCTGACTTATTATTTTGCGACATCAGAGCAGGTGCCTTCTTCGGTAGGTCTGGGGGTGCTGATGAACCGTGACAATACGGTGAGACAGGCCGGCGGCTTTGTGATTCAGCTGATGCCCTTTACTCCGGATGAGGTGATCGACCGTCTGGAACAGAAGCTGTCTCAGGTGAAATCTGTGACTTCCATGCTGGATGCCGGTATGACGCCGGAGCAGATCCTGGAGGAGCTTCTGGGCGAATTTGGTCTGGAGATCAATGAGAGGGAGCAGGTGGGATATCACTGCGACTGTTCGAAGGGTCGAGTGGAGAAAGCACTGATCAGTATAGGAAAAAAGGAACTGCAGGATATGATACATGATGGGAAACCGATTGAGGTCAATTGTCATTTCTGCAACAAGAATTATACATTTGAAGTGGATGAACTGAAGGAACTGCTGGTGCGGGCATCCCATTAATGGAAACAGGAGAGGAGAGAGTGTGATGAAAGACGGATTTGTCAGAGTCGCTGCCATGACACCGAAGATTCGTGTGGCCGACTGCGAATATAATGCTGCAAAAATATGTATGCAGATCGATGAGGCGTATGAGAACGGAGCGCGTGTGATGGTGTTTCCGGAGCTTTGCATTACCGGATATACCTGTGCGGATCTGTTCTGGCAGGAAAAGCTGCTGAGTGAGGCACGTCATGGGCTGTATCAGATCATGTTCCATTCTATGGGCAAAAAGGCTTTGATTTTTGTGGGACTTCCCTGGGAAAAGGACGATAAGCTTTACAATGTGGCGGCGGCTGTCTGTGACGGACGTCTGCTTGGACTGGTTCCGAAGCATTTTCTCCCGAATTATAATGAGTTTTACGAGATGCGTCATTTTACACCGGGAAGTCCTCTGGTGGATTATGTTGAGGTCGAGGGCAGGCCGGTGCCTTTTGGCATGAATCTTCTGTTTTGCTGTAAAGAGCCGGATGGTCTGTGCGTGGCTGCAGAGCTTTGTGAAGATCTCTGGGCTCCGGCGCCTCCAAGCACGGCTCACGCGCTTGCCGGGGCAAATCTGATCGTGAATCTGTCTGCCAGTGATGAGGTGACAGGAAAGAATCTGTATCGGGAATCTCTGATCGCGGGGCAGTCGGCGCGGCTTCTGTGCGGTTACGTTTATGCCAGTGCCGGGGAGGGTGAGTCTACTCAGGATCTGGTGTTCGGAGGTCATAATCTTCTGGCCGAGAACGGTCATATTCTGGCAGAATCACCGAGGTTTTCCACTGGAATCGTTTATGCGGAATTTGATATCCGCCGTCTGAAGGCAGAACGCCGGAGAATGACTACATTTGAGCAGCAGGGAACAGAGAGATATGAAAAAGTGCGGTTTCAGCTGGAACAGACAGATCTGACACTGACAAGAAAATTTGATCCGGCGCCCTTCGTGCCATCCGGAAAGGAAGCGCGTGAGCAGCGCTGTGAGGAAATTCTGACGATTCAGGCTCTTGGTCTGAAAAAGAGACTGGAACATACCGGATGCAGGAGTGCTGTGGTAGGAATTTCAGGCGGTCTTGACTCGACACTGGCGCTTCTGGTGATGACAAAGGCTTATGATATGCTGGGACTTCCGCGCAGTCAGATGACGGCTGTGACGATGCCGGGATTCGGAACTACAGGCAGAACCTACAATAATGCATGTGAACTGACCCGCCGTCTTGGAGCAGAATTACTGGAAGTGGACATTAAAGATGCTGTCAATCAGCACTTCCGTGATATCGGTCAGGATGCTTCCGTCCATGATGTCACGTATGAGAACTGTCAGGCCAGAGAGCGTACCCAGATCCTGATGGATATTGCAAATAAGAAGGGCGGTATGGTGATCGGCACCGGTGATATGTCAGAGCTGGCACTGGGCTGGGCCACCTACAATGGAGATCATATGTCCATGTATGGCGTCAATTGTTCCGTACCGAAGACTCTGGTACGTCATCTGGTACGCTATTATGCAGATACCTGCGAGGATCAGGCAATCAGTCAGATTCTGTATGATGTGCTGGATACTCCGGTGAGTCCCGAACTGCTGCCGCCGAAGGACGGGGAGATCGCTCAGATTACGGAAGACCTGGTGGGACCCTATGAGCTTCATGATTTTTTCCTGTACTATGTGCTGCGCTTTGGCTTTGCGCCCACGAAAATT
>JAQXWO010000165.1 GCA_029225485.1 Lachnospiraceae bacterium | reverse complement strand
CTCCAGCATGCGCTTGGTACCCTCACGGCAGGGTACACATTTACCGCAGGATTCTCTCTGGGTAAAGCTCATGAAGAAACGGGCCACCTCTACCATACAGGTATGGTCATCCATAACTACAAGTCCGCCGGATCCCACGATCGCACCATATTTCTTGATGGACTCAAAGTCAAGAGGAACGTCCAGCTGTTTCTCTGTCAGACATCCGCCGGACGGTCCGCCGATCTGCACTGCCTTAAAAGTACCGTCATCCTTCATACCGCCACCGATATCAAAGATTATCTGGCGAAGTGTGGTGCCCATGGGAACCTCGATCAGTCCTGTATTCTGAATGGAACCGGTCAGAGAGAAGGTCTTGGTACCCGGTGTGCCCTCTGTACCCATACTGCGGTACCAGTCAGCCCCCTGAAGGACGATCTTCGGAACATTGGCATATGTCTCGACATTGTTCAGCACAGTAGGTTTCGCCCAGAGACCCTTCTCAACGGTACGGGGCGGCTTCACACGCGGCATGCCGCGGTTGCCCTCAATAGAAGCTGTCAGTGCACTACCTTCACCGCAGACGAAAGCTCCCGCACCGCGATTGATATGCATATGGAAACTGAAGTCTGTACCAAGAATGTGATCGCCCAGCATATGACGCTTCTCCAGCTCTTCAATCGCATGACGGAGCCGTGCCACAGACATGGGATACTCAGCACGCACATAGATATATCCATTTTCAGATCCTACCGCATATCCGGCAATCATCATGCCTTCGATCAGTTTGTAGGGATCGCCCTCCATAACGGAACCGTCCATGAATGCACCCGGGTCACCTTCATCACCGTTACATACAACATAGCGTTCTTTTTCCGGCTGACGCGCCACCTGTTTCCATTTTCTGCCGGTAGGGAATCCGCCGCCGCCGCGTCCGCGAAGCCCGGACCGATCCACTACGTCCACAACCTCTGCAGGAGTCATCTCATACAGCGCCTTCATAAATGCAGAAAATCCGCCGCTGGCCAGATACTCGTCAAAGGATTCTGCATCGTACTTGCCGCAGTTCTCCAGAACGATCCTGGTCTGCTTGGCAAGGAACGGAATATCAAAGGGACTCTGATAGGAAACGCCCTTCTGGGTATAAAGCAGACGTTCCACCACATCGTCACCCTTCACTGAGCGCTCAAAAATCTCTTTACAGTCTTCGATCTGTACTTTTGTATACTGTACAACATGATCGCCCTTCTGGATCCGGACAAGGGGACCAAGTTCACAGACGCCCTGACATCCTGTCTTTTTTACGCCGACATGCTTTTCATCCTCATCATGGGGAGCAAAATCGATCCGAATTCCCGGCTCGTCACTGGCAATCTTTCTGAATTCCTCATAAATCTTCTGAGAACCTGTAGCGATACATCCGGTACCTGAACAGACCAGGATTCTGCAATCATAAGAGGAAATTACCTGTTTCGCCGCTTCCGCAGCCTGCAATAATTCTTCTTTATTATTTATCATCCTTGTCACCTCTCAATTCATGAATCAAATCCAGTGCTTTCTCAGGTGTCATCTTCGGGTGTACATCCTCATTTACCATGACTGTAGGAGCAAGTCCGCAGGCTCCCAGGCAGGAAACGGTCTCCACCGTAAACATCATGTCATCTGTCGTGTGCTTCTTGGAGCTAAGTCCCAGCTCTTTCTGAAAGGCCTCCAGAATCGGTGCGGATCTGCGCACATGACAGGCAGTTCCGTCACACACCTTAATAACGTACTTTCCTTTTGGCTCAAAGGAGAAATTCTCATAGAATGTAGCCACACTATAAGCCTTCGCCTCCGTGATGCCGATCTGCTCCGCTACATAGGTCAGCAATTCTCCCGGAAGATAACGGTAAGCTGCCTGAATGTCCTGCATAATCGGAATCAGCGCCGATGGTTTTTTACCATAGAAAGCGATGATCTCATCTGCCTTCTGATAAAAAGTCTGATCAAGCATATTTCAACCTCCTTTTAATATACTCATTCATTTGTTTACGCACAAATTTATGATTTATCATTATACATTATTTATTCATTTTAGACAATAGAAAACACAAAAGTTTATTATTTAACAATCATTTTGCACATATTTTGTCAAATACATGTATATATAATTGTTTTTTATGCTGTTTCAGCATATTTGACAGCAAATATACTGTCAATGTCAGCCTATGCCATGTTTTGTATGTCATCTGTTTCCTATGTCTGTCAAAAAAATATCGCAGCTGCCCGGAAACAGCCTTAAAGATGCCGGGGTTTTATCGTTTTTTCAGATAAACAGACATAAAAAACACAGCCCTTCTGCTGCATTGCGGACTGCAGCGAAAGACTGTGTCGATTGTACAGATTAAGCCTGCGGAACGTCATCTGTACATGTGATATGGCATCGCGGCGTTGCGGAGACCGTTCTGTCCCTTCACATAAGGAGGTATCTTTTGTGTATATACATTGCCCCGAGACAACATTCCTGCAAAATAAAATACATCTGCCTACCCTGACAGACTTCATGTCATCTGCATCCTGCAAAATGACAGCGGAGTGTAAGGCTTTACACGGAAGCACTTCTCTCATACCAAGCAGGTTTCCTGGCTCACAGATCATCACTCTTCTTCCCCTTCTCACAAAATCGGGTATGCAATGGGATATATGAAGAATCGCTCCCTGTTTACAGTGACCGGATCGCTCAGGTCTTTCACCTGATTCCCTCTTCAGAACTGATGATTCAGTCCTGCACTTGATACGGCAATATTCAATTACACATTTATTACTATAGCATGTTTTATCAGGTACGTCAATCTGTTTGATAAAAAAATATCGTAACTGTTCAGAGTCAATCTCCAAAATGCTGCGCATTTCGTCGGTGTGCGTATCCACCAAATAAAAATCCAGCCTGTACAATCATATACAGGCTGGATTATCAATTTTAAATAGATTATTTCAGAGTCTTTGCAGCTGCCTCTACAACATGGCTTACCAGTACGGATGTGGTAACGCTTCCTACACCGCCCGGTACCGGAGTGATAGCATCCACGATCGGCTCTACTGCAGCATAATCAACATCTCCGCAAAGCTTGCCTTCTGCGTTTACATTGATTCCTACATCGATAATCACCTGACCAGGTTTTACATACTCAGCGCCTACAACACCTGCACGGCCTGCAGCTACAATCACGATATCAGCTTCTCTTGCTACAGACGGCATATCAACAGTTCTGGTATGGCATACGGTAACTGTTGCGTTCTTCTTGATCAGCATCATGGCTGCCGGTTTTCCTACTACAAGGCTGCGGCCGATGACAACTGCCTTCTTGCCTGTGCAGTCGATTCCGTAATGATCCAGGATCTCCATACATGCCTGCGGTGTACAGGGCGGGAATCCCAGATCCTTGCCGGTAAATACGCCGGACATGGAACCATCTGTCATACAGTCAACATCCTTTGCCGGATCAAGGGCATTCTCGATGAGGTTCTGATCCAGATGCTTCGGAAGCGGACGGAACAGAAGAACGCCATGAATCTTGTCGTTCTTGTTTACTTCATCGATCACTTTCAGAAGCTCTTCCTGTGATACGTCTGCCGGAAGAAGAATCTTCTCACATGCAACGCCAAGTGTCTCACAACGCTTGGTAGCTCCTCTTTCATAAGAAATATCGCTCTCATTCTCACCTACACGGATGATTCCGAGAGTCGGATTTACTCCCTTTTCTTTCAGTTCAGCCACCTTTGCCTTGATACGCTCATTTAATGCAGCGGTAACTTCTTTTCCAAGTAATTGCTTTGCCATGATGTATCCTCCTTATTTCAGACGAGCAAGCACGCTCTCATAAATCTCATCTGCCATTGCCGGATATTTCGCCAGCATAGCGTCTGCCTTTGCATTCAGTTCAGCAACATATTCTTTGTTTGCCATGGATTTTGTATTGATATATACATTCAGGCTGGCACCCTGAAGGGCTGCCTTGCAGAATACAGCTCCTACTCCGGCATCACTGATCGCAAGGGCAGATCCCTTGGCTGCAAATTCTTTGATCAGTTCGATCGCTTCGCAGCATTTCTCCATGATCTCCATAGGAACGGAGCAGGCATCCTTCAGCACGATCTCCATTACGCGGGCCTTTTCTGCCTTCTCTTCTTCTGTGGCGCGGGGCATGCCGTATGCCTTGGAAAGAGGCTCAAAAACCTCTGCATCTTTTTCTACGAGAGCAAGAAGCTCTGCCTGAAGCTTGTCGCATTTCGCTTTCAGGTCATACATCTCAGCTTCTACATCCGCATATTTTTTCTTTCCAACGGTAAGGCTTCCTACCATGTTGCCGAGAGCTGTACCAACGGCACCTACCAGTGCAGATGCGCCACCGCCGCCCGGAACCGGAGCCTTGGAAGCCAGTACCTCTACAAATTCATTGCACGGTACAGTTGAAAATCCCATTTTCATCTACCTCCTTGTATTCTGTGCTGTCCTGACAGCATTGTTCTGCAGATTTCCAAATCATTTGCATATATGGTATTTACGGAATCATACTACTGTAAATGCATTTATCCAGTCTCAAACATACAGGACAGCATCTGCACAGCCAGTCCGCTGTCTTCTATTTATATACAGCTGACAGCAGACCGGTTGCGCGAATAAAATTCAAAACATCAAAATCAGTCGAAAATCTACTGCTGTATCAGAACAGTCCGGAAATCTTTCCTGTCTCGTCTACATCGATACGCTCTGCAGCCGGTACCTTCGGAAGTCCGGGCATAGTCATGATCTCTCCGGTCAGGGCTACGATGAAGCCTGCGCCTGCAGAGATCTTCAGGTTGCGCACGGTTACTTCAAATCCGGTCGGTGCGCCGAGCTTGGTCTGGTCATCCGTCAGGGAGTACTGGGTCTTGGCCACACAGATCGGGCAGTTGCCGTATCCCATAGCCTCAAGCTGCTTAGCCTGCTTCTGGGCATTAGCTGTCAGTACCACTCTGCTGCCGCCGTAGATCTTCTGTACGATCTGGTTCAGCTTATCCTCGATGCTTCCTTCCAACTCATAGCTGTAGGTGAAGTCATTCGGCTCCTCTACCAGACGGATCACTTCCTCAGCCAGCTTAATGCCGCCTTCGCCGCCCTTTGCCCATACTTCAGACAGGGCTACGTTTACGCCAAGCTCTTTACACTTGCTCTCTACCAGGTCAAGCTCTGCCCTGGTGTCAGTCGGGAATGCATTGATGGCAACCACACACGGAAGCTTGTATACATTCTTGATGTTGCTTACATGCTTCAGCAGGTTCGGAAGTCCCTTCTCCAGAGCTTCCAGGTTCTCATTGTTCAGGTCCGCCTTCGGAACGCCGCCGTTGTACTTCAGGGCACGTACGGTAGCTACGATCACTACTGCGCTCGGCTTCAGGCCTGCCATACGGCACTTGATATCCAGGAACTTCTCAGCACCCAGGTCAGCACCGAATCCAGCCTCTGTGATGGCGTAATCACCCAGCTTCAGGGCCATCTTGGTAGCGATGAC
>JAQXWO010000164.1 GCA_029225485.1 Lachnospiraceae bacterium | reverse complement strand
TTTTCCAAGCTGACGCCATTCGTGGATTCTCTGGGAAATTATGAAGTGGACAAGAGAAAAGCAATCGGTGGGCAGAAGCATATTTATATCAGAATGAAAAAATAATGTAACTGTTCAGAGCCAACCTCCAAAATGCTGCGCATGTTACTCCTGTTTTGTGAAATTTACTTGGCTCTGAACAGTTACAAATAAAAAAGGAGGAATATATATGGGTTACAGATGTTCAATTTGCGGGTACATTTTAGAAGCGGAGCAACTGCCGGAGGATTACGAATGTCCGCTTTGCCATCAGAAAGGTAGATTTGAACCGTATTCCAGTGAAAATCTGGAGCAGCAGGAGCAGCCGGAACAGCCAAAGAATCTCGACCTGTCCTATGACAGCCAGATCGCCAGACAGGATGAAACCTGCCGGTATATGAGAGAGATCCATGAAATGGCGGTCAGCGGAAAATCACAGCACAGCTCTATGGGAACACAGATGAAGATGCCGGGCTGGGATGACATTCTGATCCTCGGCGCCCAGCTGGATCCGCTGCCTCTGGATGACCAGGAGCCCGTAGAGACCAGAACAGTGATCGGAAAGCATGCCAAACAACCGTTGGTTATTGAAAATCCTGTATTTATTTCCCACATGTCTTTCGGTGCGCTTTCGAAAGAAACGAAGACTGCACTGGCCAGAGGAAGCGCTATGGCAGGAAGCGCTATGTGCAGCGGGGAAGGCGGTATCCTGCCGGAAGAAAAAGCAGCTGCCGACAAATACATATTTGAGTATGTGCCCAACCGTTACAGCGTGACTCCTGAAAATCTCAGGACTTCCGATGCTATCGAGATCAAGATTGGACAGGGCACGAAGCCCGGTATGGGAGGCCACCTTCCGGGGGATAAGGTGACGAGAGAGATTGCGTCTATCCGCGGCAAGCAGGTGGGACAGGATATCCAGAGTCCTTCTAAATTCCCGGATATCAGGACCAGAGAAGATCTGAAAGAACTGGTCTATATGCTTAGGGAAGCATCAGGAGGACGTCCGGTGGGCATCAAGATCGCTGCAGGCAGAATCGAGAAGGATCTGGAAGTCTGTGTGTTCGCGGAGCCGGATTTTATCACGATCGATGGACGGGGCGGCGCTACCGGTTCCAGTCCGTTTTTCCTGAGAGAATCCACCAGTGTTCCTACGATCTATGCTTTGTATCGGGCCAGAAAATATCTGGATTCCGTCGGCTCAGACATTGCTCTGATCATCACAGGAGGACTCCGTGTCTCCGCTGATTTTGCCAAGGCGATCGCCATGGGAGCAGATGCAGTCGCAGTAGCTTCCGGTGCCCTGATCGCAGCAGGTTGTCAGCAGTATCGGATCTGTGGTACCGGGATGTGTCCGGCAGGCATAGCGACCCAGGATCCTTCCCTTCGTGCCAGACTGAAGATGGATGCAGCAGCACAGAGAGTGGCCAATTATCTGAACGTATCTCTGGAAGAACTGAGAACTTTTGCCAGAATCACAGGTCACAGAAATCTCCATGACCTGTCCGTAGATGATCTGGTGACGATCGATCGTGAGATTTCCAAGCATACCAATATACCTCACGCATGATCAGCGGATGCAGTTCCAACACTATTGTTCACGCCGTTCCAAACGAAAGAATGTAAAAAACAGTTGAAAAATGCCCCAAGTGTTATATAATGACAGAGTAGCATGTCGGCAGTATGCCCGGCTGTGTAATCATCAAGATAAGGAAGGATTTAAAAATGAGTTTATTACAGGATTGGAGAGACATTGCCTACTCTCAGGAAACAGATAAAAAACAGCTTCAGAAATTCTGGGCGGATTATTTCATGACAGAGAAGGGCATTTATGAGCAGCTTCTGGCGGCTCCGGAGGAAGCAGTGTCCGGTACCGTGAAAGAACTGGCAGAGAAGTACAATATTCCGGTGCTTACTATGGTTGGATTCCTTGACGGTATCAATGACAGCCTGAAGAAGCCGAATCCCATTGAGGAGATGACAGAAGAGACTGTAGTCAGCCTTGATTTTGACAATGAGCTTCTGTACAAGAACATGGTGGATGCAAAGGCTGACTGGCTCTATGAGCTTCCGGCATGGAATCAGATTTTCGATGCGGAGAAGAAGCGTGCACTCTATCTTGAAGCAAAGAAAATGAACACCGTCGTAAAGGGCAAGAAGGTCGGCAGAAATGATCCCTGCCCCTGCGGCAGCGGCAAGAAATACAAATATTGCTGCGGACGATAAACAGACATATGAGACAGATTTTACAGACAGGATGCCTGATACTGGGTATCCTGTGTCTTTTCTATTATATGGGCATTGTGCTGTATGCCGGGATCACTGCTGATTTTGCGTGGATCTGGGCAGCGGGCGGCGGGGTGCTTCTGGTATTGTGGCGGATGCTGATCTGGCAGGGTGCACATCCGGGACACTGGATCCGCCTGGTGGCAGGCGGTGCATTTGTTGTGCTGGCGGCGGCACTGGCAGTGGTCCTGGTCATTGGCAGCAGGATACTGGGATCCATGTTTTCAGAGCCTGCACCGGATCTGGACTATGTGATCGTCCTGGGAGCTCAGGTACATGGGACACAGCCCTCCAGGGCACTGCGCAAACGTCTGGATTGTGCGTATGAGTATGCAGAAGAAAATTCGGATACGATACTGATCCTTTCCGGCGGCAAGGGACCGGATGAAAGGATCTCTGAGGCAGAGTGCATGTACAATTACCTCATCGGACAGGGCATGGATCAGGAACGCCTTTTGATGGAAGACCGGTCCACCAGCACCCGTGAGAATCTGAAATTCTCAGAACAATATCTGGACATTCATCACGATCAGATCGGGATCCTGTCCAATAACTTCCATATTTATCGTGCCCTGAAGCTGGCCCGGGAAACAGGATATGAAAATATCTGCGGGATCCCCGCACATTCAGATCCGTTTATGCAGGTTCATTATGTGCTGCGTGAGATATGCGCGCTGCTTGTGCATTCATGAGAAAATTCAGTTGAAAAAAATATGATAAATTCTTGACGAAACCGTTTTTATCTGCTATACTAGCTTCAGTCAAAGGTTTTGATTGCTGACGGATTAGTGGAGCACCACAGGGTAATCAAAATAATAATTTTGTCGACCGTCTGGACAGCATTTGCAGAAGCCAAGTGTTGTCCTTTTTACATTTTAGGGCGTGCAGACAGATTTCTTTGATCAGTCTATATTTTCTATGAGAGTAGAGAAGATACTGTACGTTAAGTGTCACACGATGGGAAGGTCTTTATGTGAACGAAGGAGAATCTCCGCGTTACGGTATCGCTTCCGCTACTGCGTTAAGATGAATGTAGGAATGGTGTCCTGTATCTTTGCGCAGTTTTTTTGTTGCAAAATTTCGCCTGAGCAGTTGTATAATCGGCCAGACAGAGCCGAGGGACAGATTTGGGTTTGGACGGCAGTTCCGTGATTCATCAGCAGAAGTATCCGGGTTGTCTCACCAGGAACAGGTGGAGAACGAAGGATATCCCATTGTATCAGAAAAGCATAATTTGAAAGGAGATTTTTACCATGGGATTCAAATCAGACATTGAGATCGCGCAGGAAACTGTGATGTCCCCGATTACGGAGATTGCAGCAAAGGCAGGTATTGATGAAAAATATCTGGAGCAGTACGGAAAGTACAAAGCAAAAATCGATTATAACCTTCTGAAAGAGACAGACAAGAAGGATGGCAAGCTGGTTCTCGTAACAGCAATCAACCCGACACCGGCAGGTGAAGGAAAGACCACGACTACCGTAGGTCTTGCTGATGGTCTCCAGAAGCTCGGCAAAAAGGTTATGGTAGCTCTTCGTGAGCCGTCTCTGGGTCCGGTATTCGGTGTAAAGGGTGGTGCTGCAGGCGGCGGATACGCACAGGTAGTTCCGATGGAGGATATCAACCTTCACTTTACAGGTGACTTCCATGCGATCGGCGCAGCCAACAACCTTCTGGCAGCCATGATCGACAACCATATCTATCAGGGAAATGAGCTGAACATCGACCCGCGCAAGATCACATGGAGAAGATGTGTGGATATGAATGACCGTCAGCTTCGTTTCGTAGTAGATGGAATGGGCGGAAAGACAAACGGTATGCCGAGAGAGGATGGCTACGACATCACAGTAGCATCTGAGATCATGGCAGTGCTCTGTCTGGCAAGCGACATCACAGACCTGAAGAACCGTCTTGCAAGAATCATCATCGGATATACATACGGCAAGGTTTCCGAGCAGAAGCCGGTGACCGCAGGTGACCTGAACGCACAGGGCGCTATGTGCGCACTTCTGAAGGATGCCCTGAAGCCGAACCTGGTACAGACTCTGGAGCATGTACCGGCTATCGTACACGGCGGCCCGTTCGCCAATATCGCACACGGCTGCAACTCTGTCATCGCTACCAAGATGGCCCTGAAGCTGGGTGATTACGCCATCACAGAGGCTGGATTCGGTGCTGACCTGGGTGCTGAGAAGTTCCTGGATATCAAGTGCCGTATGGCAGGCCTGAAGCCGAGCGCAGTAGTGATCGTA
>JAQXWO010000163.1 GCA_029225485.1 Lachnospiraceae bacterium | reverse complement strand
GATTATAGTTAGAATAAATATTGTGATTTTGACAAAAATCATAGTATAGAAAACTGACAGGAGGAATAATTACCATGAAAATTCTGTTTTACGATACCAAGAACTATGACCGTGAGTCTTTTAATAAGCAGCTCGCCAACTATCCAGGCATAGAGATCGATTATCTGAAAGGAGACCTTGCACCGAAATCGGCTGTCATGGCTGAAGGCTATGATGCAGTGTGCGCCTTTGTCAGCTCTGATGTGGGAAAAGAAACGCTGGAGGTACTGGATGCCCACGGAGTACATCTTGTGCTGATGCGCTGCGCAGGCTTTAACAATGTGGATCTGGAAACCGCAAAACGTCTCGGTATCCGTGTTCTCCGTGTACCAGGCTATTCTCCGGAAGCCGTCGCAGAACATGCCATGATGCTGGCACTGGCGGCCAATCGTCATGTCCACAAGTCCTATGTGAAGGTGCGGGAAAATGACTTCAGTCTCGGCGGTCTGATGGGCATCAACTTTTATCAGAAGACAGCCGGAATCGTCGGAACCGGAAAAATCGGTGCGGCTATGGCGCGTATCTGCCATGGATTTGGAATGAATGTCATCGCTTATGATGTCTATCAGAATCCGTCTCTTGACTTTGTGAAATACGTGTCACTGGATGAACTTCTCTCCCGGAGTGATCTGATCTCCCTGCACTGCCCTCTCACAGAGGAGAATTATCATCTGATCTGCCGTGATACGATCCAGAAGATGAAGGATGGAGTGATCCTTGTCAATACCTCCCGGGGCGGACTTGTGAAGACGGATGACCTGATCGAGGGGATCCGCGCAAGAAAGTTCTTTGCAATCGGACTGGACGTTTACGAAGAAGAGACAGCAAATGTGTTTGAAGACCGTTCCGATGAGATTCTGGAGCATTCTACCACTGCCCGCCTGCTTTCCTTCCCGAATGTCATCATCACTTCCCATCAGGGATTCTTCACCGAGGAAGCTCTCGCAGCCATCAGTCAGACCACACTGGATAATGCGGTTGCCTACGAAAAGGGAGAAGCTTCCCCCAACGAGGTATAAAGTTCTTCAATTTTGCAGCTTGTAAAGCAAATCAGGCCCCGCATGGTCTTCTTGTCAGACTATGTGGGGCCTGATGATTTATAATGGCTGATATGCTTCTATGGAAATATCTTCAAAGGTACTCATCTGCCGGTAGATCCGGGCTCCCATCTCGATCAGGGGAAACACAGCCACTGCGCCGCTTCCCTCTCCGAGACACAGACCGCCGTCGATCACCGGAGCCAGCCCTGTTTCCTGCAGTACCAGACGGGCTGCAGGCTCTTTGGACACATGAGATGCCAGCATGTATCCTCTCGCATCGGGACACATGCGGATGGCCGTCAGAGCCGCAACGGAAGAGATAAAGCCATCCACCAGAACGGGAACGTGATAATATGCCCCGCCCAGATACATTCCGACCATACCTGCCAGATCAAATCCGCCCACATGAGACAGTATGGTGAGAGGTGTCTGACGGGTGAGATCCCAGCGAAGGATGGCGTCCTGGATCACCTTTATTTTCTTCTCAAGACCACTGGCCGACAGTCCGGCTCCTTTTCCGGTCATTTTCTCAGCCGGTACATTTAAAAGAGAGGCAGCCACAGCGCTGGAGGTAGTCGTATTGCCGATCCCCATCTCTCCGGTAGCGATCAGACAGTATCCTTTTTCCCTGAGCTCGCCCACCAGATGAATTCCTGTCTCGATGGTATGAATGCATTCCTGCTCCGTCATGGCCGGTTCCAGCGCAAAATTTTTCGTTCCATAGGCAGTCTTTCTTTTTTCTACTCTTGGCGTATCCACTGCCATGCCGACATCCACCGGGAAAATATCTGCTCCGGCTTCCCGGCACATGATCGCGGCACAGGATTTTTCATCCAGGAAATTTTCTGCCACGATCGCAGTCACTTCCTGTCCTGTCTGAGTCACGCCTTCTGCCACGATTCCATTGTCCGCACAGAGAGGCACCAGAATTTTCCGGTCTGTTCTCACATCCGGTGTATGCTGTGCCCCGGCGATCCGTGCGATCGCATCCTCCAGCCAGCCCAGACTGTGGAGTGGCTTTGCAATGGAATCCCACCTTTTTCTGCAGATATCAACTGCATGTTCATCTCTCGGACCAATTCCGTGAAGTGTCTCTTCCAGCGTTAAATATGTCTGTTCCATCTCAAATGTCGTTCCTTTCCCTGTAGCCTGCACATGCCTCCCGCTACATTTGTGTTCTGTTTCCTGATGCCCTTATCATGTTCCGGAATAGCCGGCACACTGTCTGATAAATCTGTAAATAAATTCCGGATCTGACCAGTAATACAGATGGGGATATCCTGCGGCGCTGTTTTTCGTGCCATGAATACACTGCCACTGCCTCCGGCCGGCGGGTTTGGCCGCCAGATAGCTGCATCCGGCACTGGTGCTGTCAAAGTAATGAAATTCATGTCCCCGGATGGTCTGTCCCTGGGGCAGAAGCTGTTCTTCTCCTGGTTCCGATGAGAGGGAAATATATCCAAAACGTGACAGCTTCGGCGTACGGAAGGACTTTCCTCCGATGCACCCGCACATCGGCCATGAGCGGCCTTCCATATCCTCCATGGATTCATGCAGATACATAAAACCGCCGCATTCCGCCAGATACGGTATGCCATTCTCAATTCTGCGCCGGATCTGATCTCTCATCGTCTGATTTGCCGCAAGCGCTTCTGCGTACAGCTCCGGATATCCCCCTCCCAGCAGGATTCCGCTGATCGCTTCTGGCAGGGCAGCATCATGAACGGGGGAAAATGGTACCAGTTCCGCACCCATTTCTTCCATCAGATCCAGATTATCCTGGTAATAAAAACAAAATGCCTCATCCATGGCTACTGCGATACGGGGACGTAATGCTGTCCCGGATTCAGCAGTTCTTCCGACTTTTTCGTTTGTATCTCTGGTGTCTCTGCAGAACACCGCTGCTGATTCCGGCATCGTCAGTTCCTCATCCCTGTAATCCTCTGCCGTCTCCGCCAGATTCAGGATGCCTTCCATGTCAAGGCACTCTTCCAGTTCTTCGCTCAGCCGTTCCAGCTTCTGCCGCAGATCCAGTATTTCATCCGGAGTCACCAGACCCAGATGACGGCTCTCGATCACACAGTCTGTCAGCCTGGGCACATATCCGTACAGCCGGATCCCTGTCTCCTGCTCGATCTGATCCTTCAGCATCAGATAGGTCATTCTGGTGGTCTGATTCAGGATCACACCCCGGATCATCCGCTTTCCAAACTGTTTCTGATAATCCAGATACCCGCAGATCATCGGTATGACCGAACGGCTCATCCCTCTGGCGTTCACCACCAGAATAATTGGGGTATCCGTCACCTGGGCCAGATCATAGGAAGAAGCCCGGAGGCTTGTTCCTCCAAGCCCGTCATAGATGCCCATGACGCCTTCCAGGACAGAAATGCCGGATCCGAGGGCTGTCTTTGCAAACAGATAACGGATCACCTCTTTTTCTGCGAAAAACGTATCCAGATTTCTGGATTTTGCTCCGATGACCCGGGAGTGAAACATGGGATCAATGTAGTCCGGTCCGCACTTAAAGGATGCGGGATCCAGCCCCCGGTTTTTCAATACCTGTAAAAGTCCGCAGGTCACAGTCGTCTTCCCGCTTCCGCTGGCAGGTGCGGCCAGCATGACTCTCGGCAAATGTACCATACTCCTACCTCCCGCCAAATGAAATAATATAGACCGGATTCTGGCCGGTCATCAGATGATACCGTCCCAGAGCCTTTGATCTGGCCGCTGTGATCTGTATGATATCGGCATCCTCCGCTTCCAGCTCTTTCAGCAGCTGTATGACCTCTGCGATACTTTCCAGAGTGATGGTATTGATCACGATCCGTACCCGGGGATTCTTGCCAAGGAGCATTTCAATGATCTCTTTCATATTTCCGGCGCTCCCGCCGATAAAGGCATGGGTCGGCACAGGAAGCTCTTCCATAGCCTGCGGAGCCACCCCTTCTACAGGAACGAGGTTTGATAAACGAAGCTTCCGGCTGTTTGCCCGGATCAGCTCGATCCCCTCATGATTCCGCTCAATGGCATAGACTGTCCCACGGGTACACAGACGGGCGCACTCTGCCGACACGGAACCGGTCCCGGCTCCCACATCGTAAACCACTGCATCCTCCGTCAGCCGCAGTTTTGCCACGCTCAGGATCCGGATCTCCTCTTTTGTCATAGGTACTTTCCCCCGGACAAAATCTTTATCTGGAATTCCCGGTGTAAGCACATGAGAAGCCTCTGGGTTTTCTACCATCATAATATGCAGTCCTTTTGTACTGCATTTTGTGAAATCAGCAGGTGTACCGGACGCTATCGTCTCATCCGGATAAGAAAGGTTATTTCCCACAGTTACCGTCACCTGATCCATCTGTGCATCTGCCAGTTCCCTGCACAGCCGCTCCACATCCTCTGCGCCGCTGACCAGCAGGATGATCTTCGGATAACGCTGCACACAGTTCAGAAAATGGATTTCTTTTCCGTGGGCACTCAGAAGCTTTGCGTCCTGCCAGGAAGTAGGGATTCGGGAGGCAAAATACACGACAGAGGAAATCCCGCAGAAATACTCCACTGATTTTTCAGGAAAATACTCTCCTATTTTTTTTGCGCCGCTGTAAAATCCAACATCACCGGACATCAGGACAGCAGCTTTGTGGTATCCGGGATGCTCCTGCAAATAATGATAAATTTTCTCAGCGCTGTATTCCTGAACCAGAAGGGGCTTCTGTTCCAGAAGAGGAGAAACACTTTCCAGGATCCGCTTTGCACCAAACAGAATATCCGCACTTCGGATCACCTGCAGGGCATCCTGAGTCAAAGTACCCGGGGTTCCCATGCCGATGCCGACACAGCTGATTTTTGTCTGTGGAACATACGGACAAAGCGCCTGTCCGGCATCCGTCTCTTTCAGATCAGAATTCTCACAATCATCATCTGACTGCATGGCCTTTGCCTGAGCATGCTCATCCAGGAGTTCTCTCAGCTGCCGGGTGACTTCCTCAAAGCCAAGCCCCTGCTCTTCGGGTCTCCGGATAATGACTGTACTGATACCCACACTGCGGGCAGCCTCCATCTTCTCCGAAAATCCGCCGGAGGTTCCTGTATTTTTGGTCACAAGAAAGGATGCCTTTGTCTGCCTCAGCATTGCTTCATTCATTTCTTTCGTAAAAGGTCCCTGCATGCCGCAGATCTGTTTCCCTTCCAGTCCCAGAGCACGGCAGGAATCGATCACCTCCGCCGACGGGAGCACACGGGCAAAAAGACGTGATTTATCGGAAATTATTTCTGTAAACTGATTCAGTTCCTTGCTGCCTGTGGTCAGAAAAATAACTCCTGTCTGCTGTTCCAGATATTCGGCAGCCTCTTTTGCAGAATTTACCCATATTTCATCCGGTCTCTGTCCGGCAGCTTCCTGCTCCACGCTTTGAGGACGCAGATACCGCAGATAGGGGATATTCTCCTGCCGGCAGGCATTACGGATATTTTTTGATACTTCCACCGCATAGGGATGGGTGGCGTCCACCACAGCACAATACCGTTTTTCACGGATAAGATCACACATTTCTTCTGTCTTCAGACGGCCACAGTGTACCTTACGGTAAGGACTGTCTTCCAGCACCTCTTCCCCGTACTCTGTCGCCACACATACCGTATGCGTGATCCTGTCGGAAACAAGATGATCTGAAAGTATTCTGCCTTCCATAGTGCCGCCGAAGATCAGCACGCTGCCGGAAGTTTTCTGCTCCATTTTGCTGCTCATATGCGGTACCCTCTCGGTGTCACCATACGGCCGCCGATTTCTTTTGTCATGGAATTACCGATAAATACAGTAGTAAACATATTTACTTCTGCGTCCCGCAGTTCTTTTAATGTGTAAAGCCTGGCTGTCTCGCCTTCCCGTCCGATATTTTCCACGGTTCCGCAGATGCGTTCCGGCGGAAGCACCCGCAGCAGAATATCACATGCGCGCTGCAGATAATCGGGACGTCCCTTGCTGGCAGGATTATAGATGCAGATGGAAAAATCGGCTTCCGCCGCCAGTTCCAGACGTTTTTCAATTTTCTCCCAGGGAGTCAGTCGGTCACTCAGACTGACCACGGCAAAGTCGTGGGTCAAGGGAGCTCCCAGCACCGCGCCGCCGCTCAGGGCTGCTGTAATACCCGGAATCACTTTCACTTCTATCTCCGGATAAGCAGCCCCGATCTCAAGCATCAGACCGCTCATGCCATAGACTCCGGCATCACCGCTGCACACCATAACTACTTTCTTTCCTCTGGATGCTTCCTCAAAGGCCATCTCACATCTTCTGGCCTCCTGTGTCATGGGAGTGGTGAGGAATTCCTTGCCCGGATATACATCCCGAAGCAGATTGACATATACCGTATACCCGATGATGGTATCACACTCCTGCAGAATTTTGTCTGCTTCCCTGCACATCATACCGGCATCCCCCGGCCCCATTCCTACTACATATACTTTATTCATCAAAATGCACACTCCAATCCTGGACCGCCAGTGCAGCGGTCACACCATTTCTTGCATATTTTCTGTGAATCAGCTTTCCCTGCGGACCGGCCATACAGAGGGCGGCCCGTTCGCACACATTATCGACACCTGTCGTCTGCCGTACAAATCCGGAAGAGGAAAATTCTCCCGGCACTTCTTTCAGCCGGTCAGAAGAATACGTTTCAAAGGGCAGCTTCTGATGACAGCTCAGCATCAGAAGTCCTTCTTCTTCTTTTTTCAGATCAATGGAGGCCATACCGGAAATCTCCTGCCAGGAAATTCCGGCAAACAGAAGCATCTCCTCTGCTGTCTGACGGATCTCATCCTCGTATTTTCCTTTTCGGCAGCCCAATCCCAGAATATAAGGACTGGGATACAGGTACAATATCGTGTCGAACCTGTCAAAAGTTTCTGTCAGATCTCCTTTGGCCCGTTTAAAAGATGGCTGTACAGACTGCTCACAAATACAAATGAGATGTCTGACCAGGACAGAACCGGTATCTGCTTCTGAAAGGACTGTCAGCTCCGGCGGTACCTTCCCTTCTATTT
>JAQXWO010000162.1 GCA_029225485.1 Lachnospiraceae bacterium | reverse complement strand
CTGCTTACAGGAACAGCTCATTTTCTTTTCTTACCGAACAAGCCTTCTTAATTGCCATAGCCGCAATCGACACCATAGCGCCATTGACCTTTCTGGCATCATGAGAGCACAGCTTGACACAGCGCATACAGGAAATGCACTTTTTAGAGTCTGCCGTAAAGTTTGCCGAATCGATAGCCTGTACCGGACATTTTTCCGCACATACACCACACTTTACGCAATCTTTGGTTGGTTTCGGAACAAGACCTGCACCGCCGCTCTTTTTGTAGGGACGGTTTCCCGGTATGGAAACGGCATTCTCATCCCTGGATGCAATCCGGGCAGCAAAACCCGCAAGCTGTTTTTCATCAGCTGCGTCCGGTCTGTTTGCTGCATATTGTGGCATGATGGAGTGCTCCGCAACAGCTGCAACCGCCGCAATCACCCGGAATCCTGCTTCTCTCGCAGCGTCCTCCATTTCAACAAGCGTATCTTCGTAAGCCCTGTTTCCATATACACATACTATGGTGCATCTCGCTTGGTTTCCACGGATCTTCCTGAATCGTTCAATCGCCACAGCAGGTGCCCGTCCGCCAAAAGAAGGCATGGCAACCAGCACCATATCCTCCTGTTTGATCTTGCATTTGGTAAAATCAGTTTTGGCATTGCTCAGATCAATTTGTGTTATATTCCCGCCCCAATGCCGGCCAATCATATTGGCAACTTTCCATGTACCCCCTGTAGGGCTGAAAATAATTTCTACTACATTCACGTGATTTTTCCTCCTTAATTATTATGGTTAAATTTTTCGGAATGCCTCGTGTCGATCCTGCTTCGAATGTCGGCAATACAGTCGGCAAGTGTTTTCCCCGCAAGGGAACGGGCAAAGGCATCTTCTATATCTGTGAACATTTCAGTCAGCGCCGGACGGATATGACGGCCAACAATGCACTGATCACCGGGGTTTTGATGAATATCCAAAAGATGAATATCTGATTCCTCCATAACCGCCTGATAGATCTGAAGCAGTGTAAGCTGTTCCGGGGCAACCGTCAGGGAATAACCGCTGATTCCTCTGTGACCGTCAACGATCTCCGCCTTTTTCAGCAGCGCCAGAATTTTCCGAATGTAGCTGGCGTTGGTACCAACGCTCCCTGCCATCTGGTCGGAATTCAACGGATTGGGAGACTCTGAAATCAGTATCAATACGTGCACCGCAACGGAAAATTTTGTATCCATTCGATTTGTCCTCCTATCATTTCATTTTCACTTTGTCTACGAAATACATTTCTATATTATCTTATGTATTTGTATCAGATACAATTACATTATATGATGATTAAAATAGTTTGTCAATATTTTCTCAATGTTAAGAAATTTTTAGTACTGTGAGGAAATCCTGGATGAGTGCCTCCAGTTCCATGAATCGGCTATGCTTTTCACCATACAGGGTGCGGAGCTTCTCTTCTTTCTCTGCCTGCTCCGTCTGATCCAACGCGACACTTGCATTCTCCCGGATGAGGTTCGCAAGGTTCTCTGCGATAATTCTCAGTTCCTGCTCCAACCGTTCCTGTTCTGCGTCAAGGGACTCCGTCTGACAGACCGTTTCAATCAGCCCTTGCAGATTCTCTATGGTTTCCTCTTTCGCATCAACCAGGGCGTTCAGTGCCTTGAGGAACATCTGCTTGATTTCTTCCTCGGTCAAATGCAGTGTGTTGCAGGGCGGGTTCTCCTTGCCGTACTTCCGATTTAAGCGGTAGATGACCTTCCGGTACTTGTCGGTGGAATGCCACACTTTCGAGCCGTACCATCCTCCGCAGCATCCGCACTTGATTTTGTTTGAGAAGATGCTCACTCCGCTGTAACGGCCATTCTGCTCCCGGCGGGCAAGTTCTGCCTGCACAAAATCAAACTGGGCAGGGGGAATGATGGCTTCATGGTGTTCCTATTTTCTGATGTCCGGAGATAAGAATTTCCTATGATCTGACTGTCCCAAATTGGACTATCCACCCTTAGGCTCTTCTCATCTCCATTCAATCATTTTCTTCTCCTAATGGAACTTCCCGGATAATATATTCGGTATCGCCATAAAAGCCATATTCGTTACGCAATCTATGACGTTCTACATACCCATGATGCTCTAATTCCTTAATTGCGGAACGAACAGAATCAATTCCATCTCTGCTCAATGTTGCCAGTCCCTGCGTATACTTTTTTCCAGATCCCCATGATAACGGACGATGACCTGCCAGGTACGTTCCCCTGGATTATAACCGGTCTCCAGCGTCTCGGATTTTTCCGCTCTGTTTCCGTTACATCCAGAGCCAGGTTCAGCAGATTTTCTATTTTCTGGTCATTGACAGATGATTTTTCAGGCATAGGATTCTGATTCCTTATTTATTCCTTTATCACAAACATATGCCTGAAGTATCCTGTCCTATGGTAGTTTTATTCTCCGCCCAACCCCATCTCTACAATATGCTGCCACGCTTCCGGATCAAATTCCCGGTCTTTGTAGTAATATTTCCGGTCAGCATCGGTGATCTTCCGGAGCACTTTACAGGGATTTCCTGCTGCAATGGACCAGTCTGGAATGTCCTTTGTCACCACACTGCCTGCGCCGATGATGACATTATCTCCGATATGTACGCCCGGGCAGATCACTGTGTTTCCACCGATCCAGCAGTTGTTGCCGATGGTGACACTGATGCCATACTCATAGGCACTGTTTCTGGAATCGGGATGCACCGGATGCCCTGCCGTATAAATGGCCACATTGGGGGCCATCTGACAGTTGTCGCCGATAATTACCTTCGCCACATCCAGAATAGTACAGTTGTAATTGGCAAAGAAATTCTTTCCTACTTCAATGTTAAATCCATAATCGCAGTAAAAGGGCGGATTGATAAAAGCGCCTTCTGATTTACCCAGCAGTTCTTTTACAATTTTGCTGATGGCATCAAAATCAGAACGGTCCACCGTATTCAGCTGCTGTGTCAGGCGACGCGCCTGCATCTGCTGCTCCATGACTGACTGGTCTGAAATGTAAGGCATTTCTTTGTCTCTTCTCTCTACGTTGTTCATTTTCTTCTTCCTTTCTTTATCACGTGTTTTTTTCTTTTCCTGATTTCACTGTTTCTGCCTGCGGAGGCCTCATCTCTCTGTCTTTCCTGTTTCGGCCTGCGGCTCTTCATTTCCTGACCTTCCTGTTTCTGGCAGGTCCTCCTCATCCCCTTCCAGCATCTTCAGATAATCCCCCTTATCGATATGCATCATGGATATCTGATTCCGGTAACGGCGGAAACCATAGACGCAGTCCACATTCCGTATCAGTGACTGAAGTCTTTCATCCGGCACGCAGACGATCAGCTGCAGCTCCATCTTTCTGGCATATTTCAGACATACCTCGCTTCGCTCCTGATCCATCTTGGAAAAAGCTTCGTCCAGCAGTACCAGACGGATTCGGGAATCCCGGCTGCTCTGCTGCATATACAACATGGCAAATCCCGCCAGCAGTGCCACATATTTCGGATTCTGGCCTTCTCCGCCGGAATCCTTGCCCGCCATCTCATCCACCGGATTTTCCCGGATCACATGGCCATGGTCATCTGTCACCTGCTCATACATACTGAAAGACAGATAATTGCGATAATCTGCATATTTTTCCATCTCCCGGCGATGCTGTTCCGCTGCCCTGCCGTCCTCTTCCCGGGGAGGCATAAATTTTTCCAGAAGGAGCTGGATCTTCTGCTCGTATTTCTGGTAAAACGTATCCTCACCCAGTGTCATCTGACCTTCAAACCCGTCATTGTCCAGATTTTTGCTGTCCAGTTCTTCCGCCATCAGCATCTCGTAGAACTGGCCGTTTTCATTCTGGGCAGGCTCGATCCTGATCTGATATGTACTGTCTGAGAAGTTGGTTTTCCGGAGCAGACGATTGATATCGTGGGTGTGGCGTTTGGCCGCCTTGATATCCCCATGGATGGTGGCGATCACATTTCCTCGGAGGCTCCGGTATACAAAATCACACTGCTTCTGGAATTCTTCCTGATATTTCGGCTCATAATCACCCTGATATTTTTCCAGAAGCGCATCGTAAGATTCGTTTGTCTTTTCCATCCCGGAAAATCCACAGGAGGGATACGCCAGAACGAAACGGTTTCTGGCAGAATTCAGATCTTCTTTCTGTCTCTGTTCCTGTTCCTGAAGCTCAGACAATTCATTCTGCTTCCTGTTTTTCAGCCACTGTCCGCTGCGTTTTTCTGCTGCCAGCAGTTTTTCTGTCCCGGCCTCCAGCTCTTCATTGGCCGCATACCCCTGACTTCGCTCTTCCAGCAGCTGTTTCTGACTTGCAATGTCCGTTTTCAGTCTCACCAGATAATTATTCTGATGCAGGATCTCCTGCTGACGTCCATCCTGCTGCGACTGCAGTCCGTCTCTCTTTTTTCTGAGACTCTTCTCCCGCTCTTCCAGCTCCCGGAAGGCGCCCTTTGCCAGACGGTCGATTTCCAGTTCCAGCTTCTGTTTTTCTTTCATCAGGCGGGCCAGATCGCCATCTGCCTCAGAGAGATGCACCAACGTCTGTGGTTCCCCGTTCAGACTTTCAAATTCTCTGGCGGCTTTCAGCCGTTCTGTAATACGGATCAGCTCTGAATAATCCTTCTGCAGCTTTTCTGCCTCCTCCGTATATTCTGCCAGCTTCGCTCTGGAGACGGTGCTGCCGATAAATGCAAAGGTCGTATAATCCTTTTTCTTCAAATGGCGGAAAATAAAGTTACTGTAGGAATAGCAATCCGGTGTGACACCGTTTCCGGTCTGAATCAGTTCCTCCGTAGAGTGACATTTGATAATTCTTCCCAGATATCGTTTCAGGCAGGCATCCACATAAGGCATTTTGGCTTCCACCGCCTCATACAGAGAATGCTGCATCGCCTCCGGTCTGCTCTCCGCCACAGCGGCTGAATTGATGAGGTCGATCTCCTCATACTCTTTCATCTTCCGGAAAATATCTGCCGCCTCGGCAGCGTACTGGGGTTCTGTGATCAGCGAAACCTTCAGCCGGGCCAGCCGCCCCTCGATGGCATTTCTCCATTCTTCCTCCCGCACATCAAACAGATCCGCCAGAATATACACATGAACCGTCCTGCCATACTTTCCGCTCAAACGCCGTTCCAGATCACCTCTGGCTTTGCGCAGGTTCGGACTGTAGGATTTCCGGTCATTTTTCATATCCTCAATGAGCTGCAGCACCTCTTTCAGCCGTCCGCTCACCTGACGCTTCTGCTCCTGAAAGCTTTCCAGCTCTTTCTCGATTCCGTCCCTGACCTCTGCGATCCGGCGGTGCAGCTGCCTGCACTGCTCCTCTGTGACAGCTCCCTGCCCAAATTCGGTAATCTGGTTCAGCATAGGATTGCTCACATAATCGGTGACGACCTCATCCTCCTCCCAGAGCCGAAGTCCCCGGAGGATCTCCCGCCACTGTCTGCTGCTCTCCGAGAGCATCCGGCTCCGCTTTTCCAGCTCAGCCAGGTATCGGCGTCTGCTTCCCAGATCACTGGCTTTCAGGTCTGCATTCACCTGCATCAGTTCCTCGTCTGCCTGCTTCCATGCCCCTTTCAGGCGGACAAGCTCCTGCTGCAGTGTCAGCAGCTTCTCCTTTGTCCCTGCTTTCTCTTCTTCCCAGCTCTGTATCTTCACTCTGGATTCCCGAATATCCAGATACCGCAGCACTGTCTCCACCTGCAGCATATCCGTCTGCGTCCGGACCAGGTCATCTCCTGTCCGCTTTACCTCAGACAGCATCCCGATCCTTCTGTGAAGATCCTCCACCTTCTCCTTGATATCCCGGTAGGCCCCCAGCTGCTCACTGATATCGGCGATGGTATCCGAAGCACTTTTCGGAAACATATAATCCCGGATAAACTGTCCTGTTCCATTCGTCATCTTCAGAGCGATGGCATTTCGCTCCATAACACCAAATCGATTACCGTCGATATATCCAAGAATCCCGTCATACAGTGTATTCAGATAGGCCTCTCTGGAAGGATAGACCCTGTTCACATCCGCTCTGCCCCGATTGTCCATTGAAACAGCACGCTGTTCCGTCAGTGCCTTCAGTTCCCGTCCCGTAAAAGGACAGCCTTCCTGATTCAGATAACCTCCCTCCGGCATTTTCCCGGAATGGCTGAAATAGGTATAACGCTTCAGCTCCGTATCTGTTCTTCGCACCTCAAAACCGATGCCGACACACACGACTCCATGAGTCCCCGTATCCTCGATCTCCAGCACGATAGCAGAACAGAAATCCTGTCCTTCCCGGTTCACGGAACCGTCCTTCTGCTCGCCCCGCAGATATCCCAGCACACTTCTTCTGTTTTTCGTGTCATCTGCCGCACGATTGAGAAATACAGAAGAAAAACTTCCATACAGGATCACCTGAATTGCATCCATGACCGTCGATTTGCCAGATCCGCTTTTTCCGCTGAAAAGATTGACGTACTCATGAAATTCCAGAATCTTATGGGAAATACCGCCCCAGTTATTCAGGCACATCCTGGTAAAGATCTTCTTCCGTACCATCACTTTCCTCCTCTTCCATCTGATACTTTCTCACAAGCTCACTGACAGATGACGACGCACAATAAATGTTGACCGTACTGTAGATGTAGATCGGCGTATCATCCTCCAGGCTGCTGACCGCTCCCGGCAGTTCGATCATCTGATGATTCTTCATCAGGCTCAGTGCTTCCTGCCATTCCTGCCTCGTCAGCTTTCGTGTGATCAGATTGGTATTTCTTCCATATTCACGGATCTCTGCCAGATTCGTCACTGTGGCCTGAAGCCCCTCTCCCATGATCTTATCATGATAGATCAGCTTCATCAGCACCACGAGCTGTGTGGCGGTCAGACTCATGCGCTCTGACGGTACTCCTTCTCCCTGGATCCGGAACAGGCGCTCCTGGGGATCATGTACCAGCTCACAGCCCAGCACCTGAAGATAATCCGAGATAAATTCCCGATGCCTCCCGCAGACTGCATATCGGGGATTATCCCTCTGGATCAGCGTCACAGGGTCGCATTTCGTCTGCAGAATACAAGTCTGACGAAATAGTGACTGTATTACTTTTTTGATATTTTCCGTCTCAGAGGGCGACAGCGACTCCAAATATTCAAACATTCTTTTCCTCCTGTAGATTGGTTTTCTCTGACCGCTTATCAGAACAGATCAGATACATCCAGAATCAGTCAATTTCTTCAATAGAAAATCCCGAAAACCGGAAGCCCTGACCAGTCTCTATCTCTTCTCCGGGAATGATCCTGTCTTTTTTCACCCGTATCTCCGTCTCCTCCTGCCAGAGGAACATCAGTTTTTCCAGATCCTCCACCGATCTGACCGTCTCCTGCGCAGCAGTAAAACGTCCATTGTGCGTATTCTTTTCCCGAAACTCCCGGAGCTGCTTTTTCGTATAAAGCGGTTTCGGGATGAAATCCGTCATCTGCTCTGCATGCCTCTCCATCTGCTCTGCAGAAACCACCGGTCGAAAAGTACGGTCACTTTTTTCCCGTTTCTGATAAAAGCTTCCATCCGTGAGAATCTCATAAGAAGCTCCAAATCCTATCCTGCTCCGAAGCTCCTCCAGTATTTCTTCCCTGCGGGGATGCTTGTCCAGCAGATTCAAAAGCCGGATCAGATCGTCATTTTCATTGGTGCCTTCCTGCAGAATATACCGCACTCTTGCCAGCGCCCGCTTCGCAAAAATCGTCTTCTGCTCGATCAGCTTATTATACTTGCGCTCGATCTGATCAAACTCCCGCTCGATGCTGCAGATCAGTGAAGCGGTCTCCCCGCAGATCTCTATGGCACGGCTGCAGCGCCGGTATTCCCTGCTGACGGATACTCTGTCTCCAGTCATATCCTCATTTTTTACTCCTCTTTCTGCTTCAGACAACACCATTTCTTTTTCTGCAGAAGTCTCCCCGGCTTCCTGTTTTCCTTCCGCTTCCATCTCACTCATCTGATCCTCCAGCGCCTGCCTGCGCTGATCATTTTCCTGGAGGATCTGGCTGATCAGCTCCTTGACCGCCTCCTTGTACCGGTAAAAGCTGTCCGTAGTCGTGAGAATCGCATATTTCCGGCTGTCACTGTTGTTGATCTCTTCTACCAGCACCTCCTGAATCCCGATAAAATTCTTTCTGCCGGAAAGCTTATCAAAATAACCTCTCATGCCATCCTGCATATTGGAGAGCAGCTGCCCCAGCCTGCGGGAGGTATGAAGCGCATTCTGAAGAATACCGTTGTTTCTGTCCGGATCCGCATGAAACGTGTACAATGCACTGTAGATGGAAAGGATACTCTCCCGCTCCCTGCTGTCATCCTCCGACTGCAGCTTCCGGAACAGCTCCACATACAGCTGACTGTATTCCGGAAAGGAAATGACATAGCTGTTCATTTTCTCATCATAGTCACTGTTCAGCCATCCCCAGTCGATCAGACGGCCCAGGAGCATGGAGGATGACACACCGTTTTCCTCGCCGGACAGACTATCTTTGAAACCAGGCTGATTTTCTCCTGAACTTTCTTCTCCGGCATCTTCCTGCCACACCGTCCCGTTTTTTGCCATTGTCTCCCGGATGATCGCCATGCACTCTTCCCTGGTCAGGCCCAGCGCCGCATAGACTTCATTATTCTCTTCATAGATCGCCACCAGAAACTCCATGTATGCATCCATATTTCTGGTGCGGAACAGGCGGTAAAAATCTTTCGGGATACGTTTCTTTAAAATCATTATTTCTGTCTCCACATATCACACTTTATAAGCATTTTGTCTAATCAATCGCCTTACTTCTTCATGTTTTTGGATATTATTCACATTATTTTCTTTATGTTTACTTGACAATCAAAATATTTTCTTCCATAATAAAACAAAGGGAGGATGAGTTTATGACTATCAAGGAAATCGCCAGCCTCGCCGGTGTATCCATCTCTACTGTTTCCAAGATTGTAAACAATAAAGATGAAAATATCAATCCCCATACCCGGGAAAGAGTGCTGAAAATCGTAAAAGAATACAATTACACCCCTTATGGTACTGTAAAAAATATTTCTACCACCAAAACATTTCTGCTTGGTGTGCTTCTCTGTAATGCTCCGCAGACCAACCGGCTGCTCAGCGGCATCATGCAGACTGCTCAGGAAAAGGGCTACAGCATCCTCCTGCTGGACAGCAGCGACAGCACGGAGCTGGAACTGCGTCATATCACGACGCTCTGCCGCAGCCGTGTGGATGGACTGATCTGGGAGCCGGTCTGTGCGGAAAGCAGAAAGCAGGAACATTATTTTCAGGAAATGAATATCCCGGTCTGTTATATCAATGACAGGATGGACTCTTCTTATGCGATTGATTTTGTACACATGGGCTATCTGCTGACTCAGAAACTGATCGACTATAAGCATACACACATTGCCTGTCTCATGAAGCGGGACAGCCCGCGTTCTCAGATGGTCTTTCAGGGATTCCGACAGTGTCTCTTTGACAATCAGATACCCTATGACAATAAAATGGAGGTTTACGTCAATGAGCCTGATTTTTGCCGGAAAATTCTGTCCAACGGGATGTCCGGTATTGTAAGTTCTCATTTTGCCTCTTCACTTATGCTGTATGAGCAGATGATTCTGCTTCACTATTATATTCCCTCAGACCTGTCACTGGTCAGCCTCAGAGACGATGTCCGGGAAGCGATTTCTTTCCCAAATATCACCAGCCTGAAGATCCCATATTATGAATTCGGCTGTTTTGTCTGCAAAAATCTGATTGCCAGATGCGAGCTGTCTCCTGATGTGTCTGAAGATTTCCGTTTTTCAGCTCCGCCGGACTTTGATGATCAGAAAAGTATCGACATCCCTTCCTGTTTCCGTTCCAGGAAGATCGTGGTGGTCGGCAGTGTCAACCTGGACTGTACCTTCCGCGTGGATCAGCCCCCGCAGCTCGGAAAGACAGTCAGCATTCTGGATGTATCTACCGCTCCGGGCGGGGAGGGAGCCAATCAGGCTCTCGGCGCAGCAAAACTCGGCCGCGAAGTCTCTCTGATCGGAGAAATCGGCAATGACACAGATTCCGATCTGATCATCAACATCCTGGAGCAAAATCATGTGGACACCCATGGAGTCCACCGTGATCCTTCTTCCTCCATAGGAAAAGCATATATCTATACAGAAAAAAGCGGTGAAAGTGCCATCACTGTTTTCTCCGGAGCCAACTGTAAATTGTCTCCTGCCAGTCTGCACAGCCGGGAATATCTGTTTAAAAAAGCCGGATACTGCCTCCTGTCCACTGAAATTCCGACGGACACGATCCTGGAAGCAGCGCGGATCTCTCAAAAATACGGTGTCCATACGATCCTGAAGCCGGTGGCCATCCGTGAACTGCCGGAGGAGCTTTTCACCAATACCAATATTTTTGTACCCAATCGTATGGAGGCCCAGGTCCTCTGTCCCGAAGGCAGAACCGTAGAGGAACAGGCAGATTACTTCTTCCGCAGGGGAATCCCCGCCGTCATCATCACACTGGGACAGGACGGATGTTATCTGCGGACTGCAGACTGCAAAAAATATTTCCCGGCCAGCAATTTTGTCGCTGTGGACAGTACCGGAGGAGCTGATTCCTTCATTGCGGCACTTGCTTCCTGCCTGACGGAAGGATATTCACTGGAGAAATCCATCCGCATCGCCACCTATGCGGCAGGTTTCTGTGTCTCACGGCAGGGTGTCATGGCCGCAATGGCAGACCGAAGCACACTGTATTCCCATATTTACCGGATAGAGCCTTCTCTGCTGATTCCCGATTCAGAATAACCGCAGTCTGACTCTGAACAGTTTTCAGGGAACCAAAAACGGGAGTAAAATCAACCCTTTCAAATGACTTTACTCCCGATTCTGATTATATCACTGTGCATTCGTTCACAGCAGTCCACTCATCACTTCTGTCCGAAACGAATGCCTATATAGGATTTGATCTCCTCCACGCATCCCTCAAAGCCCAGACGCTCACTGTTCAGACACAGGTCATAATTGCGGGCATCGTGCCAGTCCTGACCAGTATAATATCTGTAAAAATCACTGCGATAACGGTCTGTCCGCTCAATGAATTTCTCCACATCCTTACCGGTATAGGCACGGCGTTCGATCGTCTGCTGTATGCAGTACTCTTTCGATGCATGTACAAACACGCTGACTACATTCGGATTTCCCTTCAGCACATAATCTGCCGCACGCCCCACGATCACACAGGATTCCTTTTCTGCCAGATCACGCATCACCTTTGCCTGATAATTGAACAGATTCTTGTCACTGACAAACTGACTGCTGCCGGGTCCGATCAGATCTCCCGTATATTCTGCCTTCGTGCTCCCCAGTCTGGTGGAAAGTGGTGTTCTCTTCAGCCGCTCGTCTGCCTGATTAAACAGCGCCTCGCTGATTCCGCTCTCCTCCGAGGCCATCTTAATAATCTCCAGTGCATAGCACGGAATCCCCATATCCTTCGCCAGCATCTCACCGATCGTCTTGCCGCCGCTGCCAAAGTGTCTGGCAATCGTAATCACAATATTTCCCATAAAGCACCTCCCAATCGCTGTCTGTTCTTACTGAACATTATACTCGATTTTGGGGGAGAATTCCATATAAAATTGTTTTTCACTTACATGACGTTGTCTGGCCCGGGTATCTCCATTGCGTCTGGCCTCAAAACGGACAGTCATAAAAAATGTCTGCCTTGAAAGGA
>JAQXWO010000161.1 GCA_029225485.1 Lachnospiraceae bacterium | reverse complement strand
GCATCCGTATTTGGATTATTTACCTGCAAAGCGGCCTTACCGGCACTGATCTGGCTGATATTGGTGACGATTTTCTCTATCCGGTTCGAGAAAGCACTGGATCGGATGGAATGCGGGAAGGATGAATACAAGTGTCTGGAGGATGAAGATGAGTAAAGGAGAAAATGAAGTATGCCAATGAAGATTAATAAACTTGAGATTGAAAATGTTAAACGTGTAAAAGCAGTTAAGATCGAGCCAAACCAGAATGGCCTTACGATCATTGGTGGAAAAAATAACCAGGGGAAGACCTCTGTGCTGGATTCCATTGCATGGGCATTGGGAGGGGAACGTTACAAACCTTCCCAGTCAAACCGGGAAGGATCCTTAATCCCGCCAAACCTGCATATTGTCATGAACAATGGTCTGGTTGTGGAAAGAAAAGGAAAGAACAGTACCCTGAAAGTTACAGATCCGAATGGAAAGAAAGCAGGGCAGCAGCTGTTGAATGAATTTATCGAACAGCTTGCCATTGATTTGCCAAGATTTCTGGAGTCTACTTCTCAGGAAAAAGCAAGGATTCTGCTTCAGGTCATTGGTGTAGAGGACAGCCTGATGGCACTGGAGAAGGAAGAAAAGGAGCTGTATAATGAGCGCCTTGCGATTGGTCGCATCGCATATCAGAAAGAAAAATTCGCAAAAGAGCAGCCGTATTACCCGGATACGCCGAAAGAACTGGTTTCTGCTTCAGAGCTGATTAGACAACAGCAGGAGATCCTTGCACAGAATGGGGAGAACCAGAGAAAGCGGGAAAAACTCCACCGGCTGGAACAGGATTATCAAAAGATCAATGAACAGATGGAAGAATTGTTGAAAAAGCAGGCAGCAGTAAAAGCAGATATCGAGATTGCCAGAACGACAGCCTCTGATCTTCAGGACCGTTCTACCAGAGAACTGGAAGAAAACATTTCCCATATCGAAGAAATCAACCGGAAAGTCCGGGCAAACCTCGATAAGGAAAAAGCAGAAGAGGATGCGAAGGAGTACAGAAACCAGTATGCGGATCTGACGAAAAAGATTAACGATACCAGAGAAGAAAAAACAAAACTTCTTGAATCTGTGGAACTGCCGTTACCGGAACTGTCCGTTAAAGAAGGGGAACTGATCTACAAAGGACAGAAGTGGGATAACATGTCCGGTTCGGACCGTCTGAAAGTAGCCACTGCGATCGTACGGAAACTGAACCCGGACTGCGGGTTTGTTCTCCTGGATAAGCTGGAACAGATGGATCTGGATACGCTCCAGGAGTTTGGACAGTGGCTTGAAAAAGAAGGACTGCAGGCGATTGCAACAAGAGTCAGTACAGGGGATGAATGCAGCATTATCATCGAAGATGGCTATGTGGTCGGACAGGAACATGCAGAACAGAAAGAATGGAAGGCAGGTGCATTTTAATGCGTATTATCAGAGGAAAGTTGGCAAGTGCAAAGAAAGTTGTCATATACGGACCGGAGGGGATTGGAAAATCGACCTTTGCCAGCAAGTTTCCGGATCCTGTGTTTATCGATACGGAAGGAAGCACCAAAGATATGGATGTGGCCCGTTTTGAAACACCCAGCAGCTGGCAGATGCTCATGGATCAGATCCGTTATGTAAAAGCAAATCCGGGGATCTGCAAGACCCTTGTAATCGATACTGCAGACTGGGCAGAGCAGATGTGCGTGAAGGATATCTGCGACCGCAACGGAAAGAAAGGGATCGAAGATTTCGGATATGGAAATGGCTATGTGTATGCCAAGGAAGAATTTGGACGGTTTCTGAATGCACTCAGTGAAGTGGTGGATGCAGGGGTTCATGTGGTTCTCACAGCCCATGCACAGATCAGAAAGTTCGAGCAGCCGGATGAAATGGGTGCATATGACAGATATGAATTAAAACTCGGAAAAAAGACTTCCTCCCAGACCTCTCCATTGGTGAAAGAATGGGCAGATATGCTTCTGTTTGCGAATTATAAGACCATGTCCGTATCCGTTGATGATAAAGGTAAAAAACATAAGGCGCAGGGAGGAAGAAGGGTAATGTATACATCCCATCATCCATGCTGGGATGCCAAAAACAGATATGGTCTTGCGGAGGAGGTTGCGTTTACATATGAGTCCATCCAGCACATCATCGAGCCGGATCGGGGAGCAGGGGAACAGCCGCCTGTACAGATCCAGGAACCAGTAAGACAAACCGAACAGAAGCAGAAGGTAGAATCCAAAGAAGCTGCTTCACCGGTTACTGATGAGCCGGACAAACCTTTACCGGATCAGCAACCGGAGGATCCGCCATTTACAGAACCGGATCCGGAGATCCCCCAGGCATTACGTGACCTGATGGTAAATAACCGCGTAGATGAATGGGAGATTCAGAATGCAGTGGCAGCACGCGGATACTTCCCGTCTGATATGCCGATCCGGGATTATCCGGAAGACTTTGTATCCGGAGTGCTGGTTGGCGCATGGAGCCAGGTGTTTGAAATGATCAAACAGGCGCGGAAGACAATGGAGATACCATTTTAAGAAATAGGAGGATAAGAAAGAATGGGAACAGAAGGAAGAGAATTAAGCTGGGATGACAATATCCAGAACGACAGCAGTTTTGTGGAACTGCCGGAAGGGGATTATGAATTTACGATTGACCATTATGAGAGAGGACGATCACAGGGCAGTGCAAAGATCCCGCCAAGCAACATGGCGATCGTATTTTTTAATATCCGTACACCGGAAGGACAGGAAGTGACGATCAAAGAAAATTATATCCTGCATTCCAGACTGGAATGGAAACTTTCCGAATTGTTCTGCGGAGTCGGACTTAAGAAAAAAGGGGAAGAAGTCAGAATGAACTGGAATGCACTTCCGGGATTGACCGGACGTGCGCAGATATCCCTGGATGCGGATAAAAATGATCCATCCAAAAAGTACAACCATATCAAGAAGATCTACCCAAAGGAACAGGGTAAATATACGGCAGGGAGCTTTTAATCATGGAATTACGACCATATCAACAGGAAGCAAGGGAAGCGATCTTTGAGCAGTGGGATGGCGGCGTATTAAAAACGCTGCTCGTCCTCCCTACCGGATGTGGGAAGACGATCGTTTTTGCAAAAGTAACGGAAGACTGTGTGCGCCGGGGAGATCGGGTCCTGATACTGGCGCACCGTGGAGAACTTTTGGAGCAGGCTGCCGATAAGATCCGGCAGTCCACAGGGCTTGGATGTGCCGTGGAAAAGGCAGAAGAAACCTGTATGGGGAGCTGGTTCCGCGTTGTCGTAGGGTCTGTACAGACTATGATGCGTGAGAAACGACTGGGACAGTTCCCGGAAGATTATTTTCAGACCATCATCATTGATGAAGCACATCACTGTATCTCAGACAGCTATCAAAAAGTCCTGAATCATTTCAGCAGTGCAAAAATCCTTGGCGTCACGGCAACTCCAGACAGGGGCGATATGAGGAACCTTGGAAGTTATTTTGAATCCCTTTCTTATGAATATACCTTACCGAAAGCAATCAAGGAGGGATATCTTTCACCGATCAAGGCCCTTACAATTCCGCTTAAAATCGATATGACTGGTGTCGGGGTACAGGCAGGTGATTTTAAGGCCAGTGATATCAGCACTGCGCTCGATCCATATCTGCAGGGGATCGCACAGGAAATGGAGAAATATTGCAAAGATAAAAAGACGGTAGTGTTCCTTCCGTTAGTGAAAACAAGCCAGAAATTCAGGGATCTCTTAAATGCTCATGGGTTTCGGGCAGCGGAAGTAAACGGGGACAGCCAGGACCGGTCAGAAGTTCTGGAAGCCTTTGACCGCGGTGAATACAATGTTTTGTGTAATTCCATGCTGCTGACAGAAGGATGGGACTGTCCATCTGTAGACTGCGTGGTGGTACTGCGTCCAACAAAAGTACGCAGCTTGTATTGCCAGATGGTTGGACGCGGAACACGCCTGTCACCAGGGAAAGACCATCTGTTATTATTGGATTTTTTATGGCATACCGAACGCCATGAGTTATGTCATCCGGCAAGCCTGATCTGTCAGGATGAGGAAGTTGCAAAAAAGATGACAGAACATATCGAACAGGCAGGGTGTCCTGTCGATATTGAAGAAGCGGAAAAGACAGCGGCAGAGGATGTTGTGGCACAAAGAGAAGAGGCACTTGCGAAGCAGTTAGAAGAAATGAAACGCAGGAAAAAGAAACTGGTAGATCCCCTGCAGTTTGAAATGAGTATCCAGGCAGAGGACCTTTCTGGATATGTCCCTGCATTTGGCTGGGAAATGGGGCCGCCATCAGAGAAACAGAAAGCAACACTTGAAAAACTAGGGATACTTCCGGACCAGATCGAGAATGCAGGGAAAGCGGCAAAGATCCTTGACCGCCTGGACAAACGGAAAGAAGAGGGACTCACAACCCCAAAACAGATCCGTTTCCTAGAAGGAAGAGGATTCCAGCACGTGGGCACATGGCAGTTTGAAACGGCAAGGAAACTGATCGACAGGATCGCAGCAAACGGATGGCGCATCCCGCAGGGCATCAATCCGCAGGAGTATAAAGGAGCATAATTATGGAGCAGAAGACAAGCCTTTTAGAGTTAATGGAATATATTCATCCGGCGGAACTGGATTATCAGGAATGGGTTAATGTTGGCATGGCGCTGAAGCATGAAGGGTATTCGGTCAGTGACTGGGATCATTGGAGCAGGCAGGATAGCGGAAGATACCATACAGGAGAATGCGAAAGGAAATGGAATACGTTCCGTGGGAATGCAAGCCCGGTCACAGGCGGCACGATCTTTCAGATGGCTGTAGATCATGGATTCGTTCCGGAGCGTGGACATGAAATAGACTGGGAAGATTCCATTGCAAAAGACAGCGACCGTGTGGTAGTGGATGGAAACTGGATCGAAGAAAGGGAAGTTCATGAACCAGTTACCTGGAACCCGGTCAGCCAGCTGATCCAATATCTGGAGATCTTATTCGAGCCGGGGGAGAATGTCGGCTATGTGACAAAAAGCTGGAAGAATGAAAAAGGAAAATACGTTCCGCAGGATAGAGGAAATTATGACCGTACTGCCGGACAGCTCATAAAGGCATTGTCAGAATGTGATGGAGATATTGGATCTGTATTTGGTGATTATGATCCGGAGGGCGGTGCATGGATCCGTTTTAACCCGCTGGACGGCCAGGGGGTAAGAAATGAAAATGTATCGGATTTCAGGTATGCGCTGGTAGAATCGGATGGAATGGAGGTCAGCAAGCAGAATGCGATCCTGCGTGAACTGGAGCTGCCGATCGCCTGCCTGGTACATTCTGGAAAGAAGAGCCTCCATGCGATTGTCCGCGTGGAGGCAGCGGATTACACAGAATACAGAAAACGCGTAGATTATCTCTATGATGTATGCCAGAAGAATGGGATAAAAGTAGATACACAGAACCGGAATCCGTCCAGGCTTTCCCGGATGCCGGGCGTAATGCGTGGAGAGCATAAACAGTTTTTAGTAGATACCAACATTGGGAAGGAGTCCTGGAATGAATGGCAGGAGTGGATGGAGAGCATCAACGATGATCTTCCGGATCCAGAAGGGCTGGACAGCGTCTGGGACAATCTCCCGGATCTATCCCCCTGCCTGATTGAAGGAATCCTCCGGAAGGGGCACAAAATGCTGATAGCAGGTCCATCAAAAGCAGGTAAATCCTTCCTGCAGATTGAATTGTGCATTGCAATCGCCGAGGGAAAGAAATGGTTGCAGTGGCAGTGTGCACAGGGGCGTGTGATGTATGTGAACCTGGAGCTTGACAGAGCCAGTTGTCTGCATCGGTTTAAGGATGTTTATACATCTCTTGGCATCCGTCCGGATAGTCTGAGAAACATTGATATCTGGAACTTGAGGGGGAAATCCGTACCCATGGATAAACTGGCACCAAAACTGATCCGGAGAGCTTCGAAAAAGGATTATACAGCCATCATCATAGACCCGATCTATAAGGTCATCACCGGGGATGAGAACAGTGCAGACCAGATGGCGACTTTCTGCAACCAGTTTGACAAAGTATGCACAGAACTGGGATGCGCGGTGATCTATTGCCACCACCACAGCAAAGGAAGCCAGGGAGGAAAAAAATCCATGGACCGTGCCAGTGGCTCCGGAGTATTTGCCCGTGATCCGGATG
This sequence comes from Lachnospiraceae bacterium, assembly GCA_029225485.1. Lineage (GTDB taxonomy): Bacteria > Bacillota > Clostridia > Lachnospirales > Lachnospiraceae > Choladousia. Next base: position 2,356 of record JAQXWO010000161.1, on the reverse strand, counting down.
CACTTCTGGATCTGATCGAACTGGAGACGACAGAAGCCCTGCTAAAACAGGAAGAAAACAAAGCAACGTGCCAGGCATGCAAGGAGTATCTGGATGCCCATTTCAAGTGGCAGGATGACCTTTCCCAGGACGATCTGTGTAGCAGTGTACAGATGCTCAGCTACTGTAAAAAATACCTGGATAAATGGCAGATGAACGCGCTGCAGAATCATATCGATACAGCTGTTGCAGCAGTTAAGAACATGACGGCATGGAGGATAGAAGGGACGCTCCGGGAGTTTCCAAAGTTTGAACCGGTCAATCTCTGGTTTAAATATCCGGTGCACAGAATCGATGAGTCGGACAGTCTGAAAGACATCCAACCGGATACAGATAAGCCGGCATGGCAGAAAGCAATGGAAAAGAGGAAGCCCAAAGAGCAGAAAAAAGAGGAGCGGATGAAGAGTCTTGAGACAGCAGTGGAAGCCACAAATTTCGGAAATCCACCGGCATTGAAAGAGCTTGCACAGTACATGGGGATCTCAGAACGTTCCCTCAGAGACCGGATCAAGGAGCATGGAGGCTTCTATATACAAGATGGAGAAGTGCGGAAAAAAACGTAAATTTATGTTTTCTGCAAAATGTCAGGGTTTGCGGAAAAAAACATATCTGCACGTTTTCTGCAAAATCCAGATTGCGGAAAATAACATGTTTTTTTCCTTCCGCAATTTTGCGGAAAAAAACGTAAATTTATGTTTTCTGCCGCGGCGGAAAAAAACAGTATATATATTCTATATATACTGGTATTTCCCCCTTGCGGTGTCACGGGGGTAGGAATGGACGGGCTTAAAGCACAGCCCGCCCGTTCCCTTCCCCTTCCCCGATGACAGTGACGAAAAAAATGAATAATTTCACACGTTAAAGAGGTAAATCGAATGGGTAAGAACAGATCAATGGACAAGAGATTGCTGGTAGCAAAAGATATGCCTCCTTTGCACCGGACACAACCAGGACAACAATACAGTTATAAATCTGATGAGGTCCTGGACTGGATTTCGAAAAGACCTGGATTACTGATGTATGTATTTGACAAATTAAAAGACGGGAAATATATCGAATACGATTCAGATACAGGTACATGGAGAGGTACAAATTATGATGAAGATTGAATTTTTTATGGCGATGGACCCGCCGACCTGCACACATCAGGAAAAGAAAGTGACGGTCGTAAATGGTAAACCGGTGTTTTACGATCCGCCGGATGTAAAAACTGCCAGGATGAAACTGATAGACCATCTGCTAAAACATAAACCCAGGAAACGGATTGAGACCGGATGCCGGCTGATGGTGAAATGGTGTTTCCCGAGAGGAAATCATCATGATGGGGAATACCGGATAACGAAACCAGATACCGATAATTTGCAGAAGCTATTAAAGGACTGTATGACAATCTGCAGCTTCTGGAAAGATGATGCATTGGTTGCTTCGGAGATCGTTGAAAAGTTCTGGTCTGAGATTCCTGGGATATATATCCAGATCACAGAATTGGAGTGATGTCGATGGAACTGAAAGTATTGCAATGGCATTGGGGATTTTTCGTTGAAGTCTGGAAATTATTCAAAAAGCACAATAGTGTACGGGAAGATGAAGAGTGGGACAGGCTGATCCGGGAAGCAACGGAACTTAGAGAAAGATATCCGGGTGATTTTTCTAAAAAAATCATCATGGCAGTATTAGATGAACTTGATAGGAGATGTAAGTATGATTGAGGTATTAGACATGCGAAACGCGACAGAGGAAGAAATCAAGGAATATACTCGGAAACAGGAGAGTCCGGAATGGCAGCAGCGAATGATGGACAACTTCCTGCGCCGACCGAAATGTCATCCGGACTGCTTCGGAGCAGCCAGCAATGATTGTGGGAGGTGTTCTGGATGAGTAGAGCAGAGAGACGCCGGGAGATGCGTGGACAGGAAAAGAAAGAAGTCACCCGAGTAATGACAATCGCCCAGATCCAGCAGATGAAAAAGGACATGGCAGATCTGATCGCAGATGAGCTGCTGATGAAGGTAGTAGGAATCGCAGCGTTGATCATCCATGATAAGTTCGGAATGCTCATGAAGAAGGAAGTTGATGGAAAAAGCCGGGAAGAACGTTTTGTTGATGAATGGGAAAAGCAGTATAAACTTTTCGAGGCCGGAAGAATGACTCTGGAGGATATCCTGTAAGTACTGCATGATGAGTGCGGGATCACGATGAAGAGAGAAGATGCTCAGCACAGAGAATGGATGTAGGAGGCGTTTTACGGTGGAAAAGATAATTTGTATACCGACAAAATCAGATAAACTTTGGATATCTGTCAGGATCACAGGAGAGA
>JAQXWO010000160.1 GCA_029225485.1 Lachnospiraceae bacterium | reverse complement strand
ATTTCTCGTCTCCTCCAGCTGATTCACAGAATTCAGGCCGTCAGCCAGACCAATGATACCCTTTCCCGATGTCCACAGTGCCACAGCAGCCGTCCAGGGCAGCAGCGCATAGGAATTGTCATAGATACTGTTTACCAGGCTCTCGATCTGCTCTGAGATGGTAAAAGGAGTCACTCCCTCCAGAACCTGCAGCACCATATCCTGTGTCAGCGGTGTGAACTGGATCGCACTGAGAAGCAGCATCAAAAACGGAATAAAGCTCATAATCATAAAGAAAGAAGCCGAAGCCGCATAGGCACGCACCCTGTCCCGATTGAGTTTTTTCATAAATTTTCGAACAAAGATGTAGAAACTGTTGATCTGGCTCATATCACTTTCTCTTTCTCTTTTTACTGTTTTGCCATCCTTATATCATCCTGCACTTACTGTCCCATATCCGGAACTCTGTATTTGAAACCTGTTCCGTCATTATTATACGGGTGACAGCCCTGCCCTGTTAACTCACTCATCACCATAATAATACTCTAAAATTTCCCGATAATCTGCACCTTCTGATGCCATGGCAGCAGCGCCGTACTGGCTCATTCCTCTGCCGTGGCCATAGCCTCCGCCCATAATATGCCATGAATCTTCCTGCCGATCGTCAAGGCAGAAATAAGCGCTGGGAAGAAGCTGCAGTCCCGTCACAGCTTCTCCATCCCGAAGTATCAAAGATACGTTTTCCGGTGAAAGAAGTTTTCGGATTCTATATTCTCCTTCAGCCAATACCTCTTCTTTTCCATCGGAAAACAACATCTCCTGCACCTGCCCGTCACCGGTTCTGCGCTGTACTTTCATTTTATCCAGCCGTTCCCAGTCACATTCATACTCCCGATTCAGATGATTCAGGATCTCCTGTTCTGACAATGACACAGACCAGCGCACCCAGGGAGAACCGTATTCCGCATCATCCTCAGGCTCCTCCTGAAGAAAACGGCGAAAAGACGCATCATCCCCCAGGTCTGTCCTCAGCTCTGTCTGACAGGAGGTGGAATAATACAGCACCTCACTGCAGTTCAGGATCACTCCGCATGTGCGCTCCACTGCCTCCACAGATGCTTCATTTTTTCTGTAATTATTGTACACCTGCCAGGACACACTGTCATCCAGATCTGAGATGGTATTTTCTTCCTCCCCTTCTTCCATGCACAAAAGAGCATATGTTCTTGCGCAGACTGCCTGTGCGCAAAGTGCCTCCCGGGGATAATCCGAAGGCATTTCGCTGCTGACCACGCTGCAAAGATACTCTTCCAGAGCCACCTCGTTGATCAGAGCAATCCCCCCATCTTCCGGATACAGAAACATTTTCCCGGCATAAGACGGCTCTTTCTGGCTGCGGGTCAGTTCTGGCAGCGTGACAGTCCCGCCCACTGCCGGTTCGAGGATCATACACTCTGTCCCGTTCTGAAGGCTGAGTTCTTCTGCAAATATCTCCCACACTTCCCCTGGCGCCACCTGCGTCCTTTCCCGGCCCCGGCAGACAGTCATTCCTCCCGCAGAGACTGCTGTTACCTTCTGATGTGTCTGCGCCTGACTGTCATTTCCCAGAATCCGTACCCGGATGGTGCGATCCGTGTCCGCATGTATGAGAAGCTCTGTATTCCCGGTTGTCTCCTGACTCGATTTTGTTTCACTGCTGTCTGCCTGATCGGCGGCCTCCGTCTGCGTCTCCGTATCTGTCTGGTCTTCCTCCCGGCGATCCTGGTCATCCGCATGCATCCCATACTTTCCATATCGGCAGAGACTGTAGATGGAAGCCGCTGCCATTCCTGATAAAATGACAGCCAGCATGGCAGCCAGAATGACTCGCACTGCTCTGTGATTTCTGAGTTTTTTCAATACCGGCCGGTTCCTTCCGCACAGCCCAGGACACCTGCAGGCTGTACTGCTTTTCTACTATCTTATGAACAGGCCATACGAAACATCACTGAAACCGGTAAATCTCCATTAATCGCGGCAGCCATCAGGAACAGTCGGGAACAGACTGCCGCAGCCCTCGATCTGATGATGAAGATCCTCCCGATAATCTGCATCTGCAGGATTCAGACTATTGATGGTAACGTAGGGCGTGGATGCATATGCGGTAGAATGAATAAAATGATCCTTTCCGATATACAAGGCCACATGCCCCGGGAAAAAGATCAGATCTCCCTTTTTCAATTCACTGACTTCAATGGCATCCACAGGGTATTCCTCCACCAGTTTCGCATCCCGGTAGATCAGCACGCCATTTTCCATATAGCTCGTAAATACCAGACCGGAGCAGTCGATTCCCTGGGAAGACTTCCCTCCCCAGCGATACTGGGTGCCAAGAAATGCCATGGCACTGGAAACAAGATTCTCCCGGAGCGCATCCTCATCTGTGATCTCCATCTCCTGCACATGTGCCCGGAAATAATCCTTGCCCCGGAAAAAATATCCGTCATCGTCCTTCCGTTCCCGCAGATACTCCGTATGTACATACCCTTCCTGGCCCGATGCCGTCCGGACTCTGCTCCATCCTTTTTCTTCTTCCCGGCCCAGCAGCTCCACAATTGCATTTTTCAGCAAGAGCTCCAGCGGCAGCCCCTGTACCTTCGGAATCTGCAGAAGATCCGCCTCTCCGATGCCGATACGCAGAAACTGCTTCTTATCCTGACGTTCCCGCAGTTCTTCCTGATCCAGAGCCCGCAGGCACTCCAGACTCACAAAACCATCGTATCCGTAATGGGTCTCAACCTTGATCCATCCGTTTTCCTGCGTCTCCGGAAACATACGCACCGCCCAACCTGAAAATATCTCATCTTCGATGCCGCTGTCATTTTTCTCTGCACTGATTCCCGGAGCCTGACGCAGATAACAGTGTTCTGAAATCACAAGCCCATACTGTTCCATAGATAACTCCCTTTCCTGATGCAGCTTTCCATCAGACGCTGCACCTTTCATAACATTTTTTCTGATCAATCGATGTTGATTTTCTCAAATACAACCGGCATTTTACTGATGCCGATTCCTGCATCCTCCGGAAGCAGGATCTTGGGATCACGGTAAATCGGACCGCCTGTGTAGGGATCCTCGCTGCAAAGAGAAGGACCATCCAGATCAGCCATCGTAATACAGCCTCTGGCCGCTGCCAGGTGTGCTGCGGCGCTGACGGAAACCTTGCTCTCCAGCATACATCCGGTCATACACTGTACGCCAAACTGTTCTGCTGCATCACAGATCCGCAGTGCTTCATGGATACCACCGGTTTTCATCAGCTTGATATTGATCAGATCCGCCCCATGCTCCTCCATGATACGCACTGCATCCTCATAGGAGAACACACTCTCATCCGCAAGGATCGGTGTCTCCACCTGACTGGTCACATACTGCATGCCCTTGAAATCATGATAGGAAACCGGCTGCTCCACCAGCTCAATGTTCAGTCCCGCATCCTCCATCGCTCTGATGGTCCGCACTGCCTCCTCACGGCTCCATCCCTGGTTGGCATCCACACGGATCACCGCGTCCGGTCCGATTGCTTCACGGATCGCACGGATACGCTCCACATCCTTGGCCCCGCCCTTTCCTACTTTCACTTTGAGCACGCGGAAACCACCCTGCACTGCACGGATACTGTCTCTTACCATCTCATCCGTTTCATTGACACTGATCGTAATATCTGTCTCAAGCTCCGTCTTGATCTCCTGAGGCTTATCTGCACCCAGAAGCCGGAACAATGGCTGACCTTTGAGCTTCGCATAAAGGTCATACAGTGCAATGTCCACAGCAGCTTTGGCAGAGGTATTTTTTGCAATGCACTTTTCCATCTTCTTCATGATCTCATCCAGATCATCCAGATCCATACCGATGATGGATGGTGCAATGTATCCCCGGATGGCCGCCTCGATGGATTCTCTCGTATCTCCGGTGATCACCGCAGTGGCCGGTGCCTCCCCGTATCCATAAGTACCATCCTCCGCCTCTACTTTTACAATCAGGTCATGGATACTGTCCACGGTACGCAGTGCCGTCTTAAAAGGGGTGACCAGCGGAATTTTAATGTAGCCCAAATCTATCCTTTTTATCTTCATAGTTTCTCTCCTGTTTTGTATTTCTGAAAGTTCAGATTTTCTCCAATTATACTATTTGTGGTGTGGAAATACAAGATGCAAACAGCCCCCCGCTGCTGCAGCGAGGGGCGTCATATAATCAGTGAAAAAAGCTGACTTTCTTTTTTATTTCTCGGTAATGTATGTGAATACAAAGTTACCACAGGAGTATACCAGTCCGTCATAAGTCACATCATCAAACAGATAAGAACTCATGGAGTGAAGGATCACTGATACCGGAAGATCCTTGGCAAGGATTGCTTCGCACTCTTTGTAGTGTTCCCACTGCTCAGCCTGATCTGCTGTGCTGATGGCTGCTGTGTAAGCTGCATCGTAATCATCACTCTGATAGAAGGAGTTGGAATCTGCTGTGTTTACGAAGGTACCGAACATGTTGGAAAGATCTGTGTAGTCCATGTACCATCCGTAGTAAGCGATATCATAGTCTCCGGCTCTTCTTGCTGCTGAGAAGTTCTCTACCTTCTCAACTGTGATGCCGTCGATGCCGAGTACTTCTTTCCAGTCATTTACGATAGCTTCTGCGATCTCTTTGCGGCTGTCGTTGTTTACGATGTAGGTCAGAGCCGGGAAACCTTCGCCGTTCTCATATCCTGCCTCTGCCAGAAGAGCTTTTGCCTTCTCACAGTTGCCTTCGTAATCAGTCACATCCAGCCACGGATCTGCATAATCGGTAAAGTCTACACCGTCAGCGTTTACATAGCCGCTGCAGGCCAGTGTCTTACCCATCTCATCGTTCAGGTCACGAATCGCGATGATTCTGTCACGGTCGATGGTGAGTGACAGTGCCTCGCGGACTTTCTGATCCTTCAGTACTTCATTGCCCTTATCGCCCAGGTTGAACATTACGCAGTAGTTGTTGTTGCCCGGTACATAGAACAGACCATTGCCCTCCATACGCGGAGCTTCTTCATCCGGACACATATCAGAGTACATAATGTCACCGCTCTCGAAAGAAGCAAGGGCCGTGCTCTCTTCTGTGGTCAGCATCCAGTTGATGGTGCCTACAGAAATAGAATCTGCGTCATAGTAGTCATCACGAAGCTCCATCACTACTTCTGCCTCATGATCCCAGCTTGTCATAGCATACGGACCGTTGTAAAGAGCCTTTTCCGGGTCTGTTGCATATGCATCACCAAACTCCTCTACCATCTCCTTGCGAACCGGATAAGTGGACGGGAACGCAAGTACAGACGGAAGATAGCCGCAGGGATTGGACAGATGAAGAACCAGAGTCTTGTCATCGGTCGCTTCATAGGACTCCACTACATCTGAAATCAATGTAGAATAGTCACCACCCTGAGCTGCCAGATTGTCAAATCCATATACGAAGTCACCTGCGGTTACCGGCTGACCATCCGACCATGTGATATCATCTCTCAGAGTGAATGTCCATGTCATCATGTCCTCGCTGGTTTCTACGGAAGCTGCCTGACCCAAAACCACTTCTCCATTTGCATCCAGCTTGTAAAGACCTTCGTACAGATGACGGCATGCAGAAAGTCCGTTCAGGAAACCGCTGGTAGCTGTGTTCAGCTGCATGGAGTCCTCACCACCGCCTGTGATGGAGATCGTGATCTTGTCAGCTTCCTCTGCAAATGCAGCAGTACACGGCATTGACGCTGCTGTCATACCAAGAACGAGTGCGGCAGACATTGCTTTGTTGAATTTTTTCATATTTGCATCCTCCTTTTTTTGCTGTCCTGCGATCAGAAAATGACGACAGACAGTATTGTGAAATGATATTTCTCCCGGTCAGACACATGCAGCCGAAAGATCTATATACACTCCGGATCCTGATACACCGGATCCGAAAATATATATCTGCTATAATTATTTCTTCATCTTAGGATCCAGTGCATCCCGCAGACCGTCACCGAACAGGTTGAAAGAAAGAATGATCAGACTGATCAGCGCTGCCGGGAAAATAACCCTGTAAGGATAGGAAGTAATACCGTTCAGTGCTTCGGATGTCAGGGAACCCAGGCTGGCCATGGGAGCGGATACACCGATTCCCAGGTAGCTGAGGAATGCCTCTGTGAAGATCGCAGACGGGATCTGAAGCATCATCGTGGCGATCAGCTGTCCGATACAGTTGGGAAGCAGATGCTCCTTGATCATACGACCTCTCTTACATCCAAGGGCTTCTGCTGCAGTCACATATTCCAGATTCTTCAGCTGAAGGATCTGACCACGGACGATACGGGCCATACCTACCCAGTACAGACATCCGTATACAATGAATATGGCGATCAGTCCGGAACCGATCTTCTGAAGTCCGTGAAACATGGGGACATTCTGGATCAGCATATCCAGCGGCTCACTGATGACCATCTTGATCACGACGATCAGCAGAATCTCAGGAACAGAATAAATGACATCCACGATACGCATCATAATGATATCCACTCTGCCTCCGATCAGACCGGAGATGGCTCCGTAGATACTGCCCACGATCATAACAATGATCGCAGATCCGAGTCCTACCAGAAGTGAGATCCTGGAACCGATCATACAGCGCACCAACAGGTCACGTCCCAGACGGTCCGTACCGAAAGGATGCTTCAGGCAGGGCCACATGGCCTCGTCTCCTCTTACCTGCTGATCATATGTATACGGGGAAAGCAGCGGTCCTATGAATGCAAAAATAATCAGAAACAGAATGATCACCATGGCGGTCATCGCGATCTTGTTGGTCTTCAGTCTCTGCCAGCTGGCTTTCCAGTAGCCGATTTCCTCTGTCTCGAGGGATTCGTCTTTGAAATAGGATTCTCCCAGAGGAGTGAAATCATCCGGAGAGATTTTATTCTGCATTGTAAAAACATTTATCTTCATAATCTTCTCCTTTAGTCCAGCTTGATTCTCGGGTCTACGATCTTGTACAGAATGTCACAGACAAGATTCATCAGCACGATCAGGGCGGAATAGAAAATCGTGACACCCATGATCATGGTGTAATCACGGCTGCTGATGGAGCTTACAAAGTATCTTCCCAGTCCCGGAACATTGAACACACTCTCCGCCACAAAACCACCGGTCAGAATGGAGGCCGTCAGAGGTCCCAGATAAGTAATGACCGGAATCAGGGAATTCTTCAGGGCATGAACGAAAACCACAACAAATTCAGACATACCCTTCGCCCGTTCGGTCCGGAGATAATCCTGATTCATTACCTCAAGAATACTGGCCCTTGTAAGTCTCGCCAGATAACAGGTGGGATAAGCCGCCAGTGTAATGATCGGCATGATGGAACCGCCGGGCTTCTTGTAGCTGACAGGCAGCACTCCCAGGTTTACCGCCAGAACCAGCATCAAAGTAGACGCAATGACATAACCCGGCATGGAGATCCCCAGCGAAGTAATCACACGGATGATCCCGTCCGGCAGCCTGTCTTTCATCAGACCGGAAATACAGCCCAGGACAATTCCCACGATCACAGCTACGATCAGCGCCTTGATACCCAGCGTCATGGATACGGTAAATGATTCTGTGATAATATCTCTCACCGCACGGCCCTTCTGGAGCACATAGCTGGTACCCATATCACCGTGAACCAGATTCTCCAGGTATTTTCCGTACTGTACATATACCGGCTGATCCAGTCCGTATTTTGCAATCAGGATCGCTCTGTTTTCCTCAGAAGCCTTCTCTGACATAAACGGATCGCCCGGCATCAGATTCATCAGGAAAAAGGTGATGGTAATGATCGCAAAAAGGCTGACTGCAGCCAGCAGCACTCTTTTCATTATGTATCTTAATGTCTGCATAGCACTTCTCCTTTACAAGATATGGCAGGCCACAAAATGGCCGCTGCTGACTTCCCTAAGCTCAGGCATCTGCTCTGCACAGCACTTCTGCGCTCTCGGGCATCTGGTCCGGAAAGGACATCCCGACGGCGGGTCCAGCGGACTGGGTATCTCGCCCTGCAGCTTGATCCGTTTGCGCTTCGCACTGAGATCCGGATTGGCGATAGGAATCGCAGAAAGCAGCATCTGTGTATAGGGGTGCAGCGGATTCCGGTAAAGATCCGCACTCTCGTCCAGCTCAACCATATGGCCCAGATACATCACGCCGATCCTCGTACTGATATGCTTCACGATCGCCAGATCATGGGCAATAAACAGATACGTCAGCTGCTTCGTCTCCTGCAGCTCCTCCAGCATATTGATGATCTGTGCCTGAATCGACACATCAAGAGCAGACACCGGCTCATCGCACACGATAAATCCCGGATCCACGGCCAGTGCCCTGGCAATGCCGATTCTCTGTCTCTGTCCTCCGGAAAACTCATGGGGGAAGCGGTTGTAGAAATCATGGTTCAGTCCCACCAGCTGCATCAGATTCAGGATCTTGTCACGTCTCTCTTCCTTACTGGTATACAGCTTCTGAATGTCCATGGCTTCACCAATAATGTCAGACACGGTCTTTCTGGGATCCAGAGAAGCATAGGGATCCTGGAACACGATCTGCATCCTGCTCCGGTATTCATTCATATCCTTTCCCATGATAGACTGTCCTTCATAACGGATATCACCCGACGTAGGCTCTTCCAGTCTCAGGATCGTCCTTCCAAGCGTCGTCTTGCCGCAGCCGCTCTCTCCTACGATACCCAGAGTCTCTCCTTTGTGAATCACAAAGCTGACATCATCCACTGCTTTCAGATCCGTCTTCTTGATAAACCCGGTACGCACCTGAAAATATTTCTTTAAGTTTTTCACTTCCAGCAGTACTTCACTGCTGCCGGCAGCCTTCTGCTGCCTCATCTCTACATCAGCCATACGGTCAATCCCTTCATTTCTCTTCTGATTATGTATCCTGCAAATCTATCTGTCCAGAGTCGGGCATAATATCACAAAACAAGCATAAAGTGATTGCATTTTTAAGCCTTTTCTGAACAGCAGCTGTCATTCGGCATCCCGAAGCAGCTTCCAGCATGCTGCCGCATGCGTATCATCAAGCTCAAACAGCGGCGGCTGCTGGCTGACACAGATCTTCATGGCGCAGCTGCACCGGGGAGCAAACGCACATCCCGGCTTCACGCGGCTCATATCAGGCGGATTTCCCTTGATGGGCTTCAGCTTTTCATTGACGTCACTTTCCACATCCGGCACAGAATCCAGCAGTCCCTCTGTATAAGGATGCTTCTTTTCATAAAAAATCTGACGGCTGGTGCCTTCCTCCACGATCTTTCCGGCATACATAACGATGATCTTGTCACAGATATCGGATACCACGCCCAGGTCATGGGTAATAAAAATAATCGCCATGCCCAGCTTTTCCTTTAATTCTTTCAGAAGATCAATGATCTGCGCCTGGATCGTCACATCCAGGGCTGTGGTCGGCTCATCCGCGATCAGCAGTTCCGGATTGCAGGACAGGGCCATGGCGATCATCACTCGCTGTCTCATACCGCCGGAAAACTCATAAGGATACTGCTTCACACGACGCTCCGGCTGATTGATCCCCACCATGGTCAGAAGCTCGATCATTCTCTTTTTTCTCGATGGTGCATCCAGATCCGTGTGCTTCTTCAGCGACTCGTTCAGCTGATATTCCACTGTAAACAGGGGATCCAGCGAGGTCATGGGATCCTGGAAAATCATGGCAATACGGTTGCCTCTCAGATCCTGGATCTCTTTCTTCGACATCTTCAGGATATCTTTTCCATCAAACAGAATCTCGCCGCTCTTTACTTTTCCGGAATCCGGTGTCAAACGAAGAATACCATGGCTGGAAACAGACTTGCCGCTTCCTGATTCACCGACGATTCCCAGTACCTCTCCCTTTCTGAGAGTATAACTGATATTGCGAACAGCCTGAACTTCTCCAGATTTGTTAAAAAAAGAAATGGCTAAATCCTTTACCTCCAAAAGTACATTATCTTTTTTCTCTTCCATATAAACTCCAACCTTCCAAATATATATGGTAAAACCACCTGCAGAATATTCAGTCTACCCGCTGCAGGCGCACAGCTTTCACACTTTAGCTTAACAGGGTGCTCAGTATGAAAAAAAGGCGCAGCCCTCCTCATCCAGGCACCTGCGCCAACATGCATCACTATACTAGTGAGCCATTATACGCTCTAAATATTCTGTTGTCAAGTTGCAATAAGAAACAAATTTTTTCTGAGGAACCCAGTTTTTTCCTGTTTTATTTTTGATTTATGTAGTTGATCAGCCCTTCTGCCGCAATAATCTTCTGCATAAACTCCGGAAAAGCCTGTCCTTTGAACTGAGTGCCTTTTGTGCGGTTGTAGATCATACCGCTGTCAAAGTTCACTTCCACCTGATCCCCGTTCTCGATCCCTCCGGATGCTTCCGGACACTCAATGATCGGCAGACCGATGTTGATGGCATTGCGGTAAAAGATACGGGCAAAGGTCTCTGCGATCACACAGCTCACACCGGCAGCCTTGATAGCGATGGGCGCGTGCTCTCTGGAAGAACCGCAGCCAAAGTTCTTGTCTGCCACTATGATATCACCCTTTTTGACATTGTGAATAAAGTCCTTGTCAATATCCTCCATGCAGTGAGCAGCAAGCTCCGCCGGATCCGAAGAATTCAGATAACGTGCTGGGATGATCACATCTGTATCCACGTTATCTCCATATTTAAAAACTGTACCATTTGCTTTCATGTCTATCATTAACCTCCATATATGACAATCCTGATGTCATGACTGATTTTAAAGTCCCAGTTCAGCAGGAGAAGAGATCTTTCCTGTGACGGCGCTGGCTGCAGCCACTGCCGGGCTTGCCAGATATACTTCTGATCCAACGTGTCCCATACGCCCTACAAAGTTACGGTTGGTAGTGGAAATACAGCGCTCCTTGTCTGCCAGAATACCCATGTATCCGCCAAGACACGGTCCGCAGGTCGGTGTACTCACAACGGCACCGGCCTCAATGAAGATCTTCAGAAGCCCCTCTTCCATCGCCTGCAGATAGACTGCCTGAGTAGCCGGAATCACGATACAGCGGACACCCTTCTTCACTTTTCGTCCTTTCAGGATCTCAGCTGCCGTCCGAAGGTCATCGATCCGTCCGTTGGTGCAGGAACCGATCACTGCCTGATCGATCACGATATCCTCTCCGATCTCATCGATCGTATGAGTATTTTCCGGAAGATGCGGAAAGGCAACGGTAGGCTTCAGTGCGGAGAGATCGATCGTATACTCCTCGTCATACACTGCATCCGGATCTGCCTCATATACCTTGAAGCTGCGTCTGGAATGCTCCTTCATATATGCCACTGTCTTATCATCTACCGGGAAGATGCCATTCTTTCCGCCGGCCTCGATCGCCATATTGGCGATGGTAAAGCGGTCATCCATAGACAGATTGGCCACACCGTCTCCCACGAACTCCATGGACTTGTAGAGAGCTCCGTCTACACCGATCATACCGATAATATGTAAGATAACGTCCTTACCGCTGACCCATTTCGATGGCTTGCCGGTCAGATTGAACCGGATCGCTGACGGCACCTTGAACCATGCCTTGCCTGTAGCCATACCGGCTGCCATGTCCGTACTTCCCACTCCTGTGGAAAAAGCGCCAAGGGCTCCGTAAGTACAGGTATGAGAATCAGCTCCGATGATCACATCGCCTGCCACCGTCAGTCCTTTCTCCGGAAGCAGAGCGTGCTCGATTCCCATCTCGCCTACATCAAAATAATTGGTGATCTCGTGTTTACAGGCAAATTCACGGACACACTTGCAGTGTTCTGCGGACTTGATATCCTTATTCGGGATAAAGTGATCCATCACAAGGGCAATCTTATCTTTATCAAATACTTTTTCTTCCTTAAACTTATCCATCTCGTGAATCGCCACCGGAGATGTGATGTCATTTCCAAGCACAAGATCCAGATCCGCCTCGATCAGCTGTCCGGCTTCTACAGAATCAAGACCGGCAGCAGCAGCCAGAATCTTCTGCGTCATTGTCATTCCCATTTTTCATTCCTCCTCGAAGCTTTGGCCTGATTACAGACCATAATAATTTAGTATATCACAGTTTTTTTCAGATGTCAGTATCAAAAATTATTTTCTCGATGTTACATTTTTCACCGAATATTTTTCTGAAAATCTATCAAAAAACAGCCGCCGGATATTCTTCCGACGGCTGTTTTCATTTCATTATTATATACTGATTAGTTGTTGATCAGCTTGTCTTCGCCATTCCAGCTGTAAAGCTTGCGGATCTCTTCGCCGACGATCTCTGACGGATGCTCAGCGGCTCTCTTACGCATAGCCTTGAAGTGTACCTGGGAACCTGCCGGTGACATATCCAGAAGGAAGTCTTTTGCAAATGTACCATCCTGGATGTCAGCAAGGATCTTCTTCATTGCCTTCTTGGTGTCCTCAGTGATGATCTTCGGTCCGGTGATGTAATCGCCGTACTCAGCTGTATTGGAGATGGAATATCTCATGCCTGCGAAGCCTGACTGATAGATCAGATCTACGATCAGCTTCATCTCATGGATACACTCGAAGTA
>JAQXWO010000159.1 GCA_029225485.1 Lachnospiraceae bacterium | reverse complement strand
TTTGGCACTGTCACAGATGCAAAGCTCCATACCGGCACAATCATACGTCTGATCATGATCCTTCTGGGTGTCGATGAGTTCCACATGATATTTTTCTGCCAGGCGGTCGTATCCGCAGATCTGAATCACCTCAGAAGTCACATCTCCGACCCAGGAGCCTTCCAGAATGACGATCTGCGTGCATCCTTTTTCCTGAAGATATTCGATGATGCCAGCCACTACCTCAGGATGTGTGGTGGCGCCCCGGGAAGCCTCAGAAGGTGATACCAGATTGGGTTTGATGCCGATCCGGCACCCGCGGTCCGGGATCAGGCTGATGAGATCCGCCTCCTCCAGAAGCTGCTTCGTCATCTCACGATACTTTTTACCATATATTTTCAGAATCTCATTTTTCTTCATATTTTCGCTCTTTCTATTTCAGTCGTGATTCAGAGTAAATCCACCCTTCACCCAAAACAAACAAATCATTTATACACTCAGCTTCCGCTCCATGATCCATCCTGTCAGCAGATACATCGCCGTGAGGATCACCAGCGCCCCTGCAATTACAAAGAGATACACCATGTCACCGGACAGTGGTTCTGAGATCAGACTCAGCACATTCGCTGCTCCCCAGGTGATCACCATATACAGCAGAAAGCTGACAATGCCGCTGAATTTCTTTCCTGCAAATACAGTAGCAGAAAGCACAATGGCAAGATTGCCGATAACGATCATCATCAGCCAGGAGGTCAGCATACTGACAAAAAACAGCAGCATCTGACCGGGCTCTATCTGAATCTCAATGGAAATGAATCTGGCCGCCTGAGCCACAACATCGAGGAATTCCTTCAGCCCTCCAATATAAAGGATACCGATGGAAAAATCCACCGCTGCCAGGACTGCAAAAAACGCTCCCGTGATAAAAATGGAAATCCCGTTTTCCAGTATTTTGGCTCCCAGAATCTGATAGCTGTTCCTCGGTGTCAGAAACAGCATATAGCTCTGCTTTGTATTCAGATCTTTTTGAAATACGATCAGACTCTCCACCCCGATATAAAAGATTCCTATGATCCCGCACATCGCAAGACCGCCGATCCCAAGCCCCATACAGTTTTCCCATTTCAAAAATACCCCTGCCAGATAGGCCAGCTCAGCGACAGCTGTGATCACCAGCAGAATCATCTTTGAAAACATAGTTTTGCGAAATTCATACTTCATCAGCTTTAACATAATTTCCTCCCATCTTTCTCACACAGCACTCTATTCCATGCGGTTTCTTTCGCCGCTGTGTCCATAGATCTCACGGTATTTGTCTACCAGCGACTTGCCCTCGCGCATCCGCAGCTCCTCAACCCCGCACACCTGTACCAGATGACTGTCTTTCATAAAAATCGCCGTATCCACGATCTTCTCCAGTTCATCCACCAGATGGCTGGAAAGCACCAGCGCCACCTCCGGATCCACAGCCTCCAGCACACTCTCCATGATCTGATCTCTGGCCAGCAGATCAATGCCGTTCAGCGGCTCATCCAGCAGATACACCTTTGCTTTCCGCGCCATGGTCACTGCAATCTTTACCTTCGCCATCATACCCGAGGAAAGTGCCTTCGTCCTCATATCCGGCGTCAGCTCCATGCGGTCCAGCAGGCGCTCATACTCCTGCATGGAAAAATCCTCAAAAAAATCCGCGTAATATTTTCCTGCATCCCGGATCGTCATCCAGGAATAGAAATAAGGCTCCGTAGACACATAGGCGATCTCCTTCCGGCTCTCCACGCCGATGGGTTCACCCTGATAGTAGAAACCACCGGATGTAGGCTTCACGATCCCCATCGCCATCTTCATCAGCGTCGTCTTGCCGGAGCCGTTCGGTCCCAGCATGGCATAGATCCTGCCCGGCTCGATCTGCAGTGACACATGATCTACCGCCGTTTTCCTGCCATATACCTTCGTGATATCTCTGCACTCTAACATATTCATTCCCTTTCCTTTTCATACAAACTGCGGATCCTGTCCACCGCCTCCTCAGGCGGGATCCCCAGCCGCTTCATGCCTTCCAGAAACTGATGCGACAGCTCCTGTACCATTTCTTCCTTCACCTGCTCCACCTTCTCCGGATCCTCTGTCACAAATGTCCCCATCCCCCGCCGGGTAAAACAGACGCCCTCGCTCTCCAGCTCCTTATAGACGCGTCCCACGGTATTCGGATTGATCGTATACCGAAGCGCCATATCCCGGACCGACGGAAGCTTCTCCCCCGGGGCAAGCTCACCGGTCACAATGTCCCGCTTGATCGCGGTCGTCACCTGAAGATAGATTGGAAGTGCCGGATTAAACTCCATATACTGCTCCTCTTTCTGCTGCATTGTCTCATTTCAAATTCTCACAGTGGTGTATCTGTGTACTAGTCATATAGTACACTATATCATTCAATTTGTCAACGTTAATTTAATATGTCATAAACAAAAAACAGTTCACCTCACATCCCAAGATGAACTATTTTTGCAACAAGTGTATTTTTTAATTTTTATCCAGTTCCAGCCGCATCAGCACCAGCTCCTGCCAGCCTGAAATACGGGAGCAGAAACCTCTCGGATTGCGTCCGTATTCCTGAAATCCTGCGCTCTCGTACAGAGAAATGGCAGCCTGATTGTCCCCCACCACTGTCAGTTCCAGCTGGGAATAGCCTGCTTTTCTGGCGCATTCGATACAAGCTTCTGTCAAAGCCCGGCCGATTCCAAGTCCCCAGTACTCTCTGGCAACAGCGATTCCCAGTTCTGCACGATGACGCACCTTGTATTTTGCGCCGACTGATTCAATACCTGCGGTTCCTGCAACTATGCCGTCGACCACGGCAAGCAGTTCAATTTCATTCTCACTCTCCGTTTTTTCTTTCAAAAATTCAGCTTCCTGAACGGCATCAAAGCTGTTCTCATCCGGATATGACAGCAGAAAATCCGTCTCTTCGTGGGTCAGATTAAAATTGTCAAACACCGCCTGTCCGTCACTTTCGGTTCCATTTCTCAAAATACATTCTCTTCCGTTTTTCAAAACGATTTTCCTGTTATATCTCATAATAAAAGCCCTCCGGCCTCATTCCTCAATCCCGATCATCATTCTTACAGCTCCTGCTGCTGCCGCATACAGCACACCCGCCACCGGCCACACGATCCAGGTAAAATTCCACCGCATAGTCCAGAAGCTCCAGCCCAGATAGACGGCAGTCGCCAGACACCAGTAAATCCCGGCAAATGCTTCCAGTTTTTTCTTTGCCTTCTTCTCAGATTTTGTAAATTCACCCTCCTGAAGAAGCGTATCGTAACCACTCTTAATCACACTGACACGGATAAGCAGATTCACACCTGCCCCGACCAGAAGCAGCAGGAAAGACACAAAAGCACAGCAGACATAATCCGGCGCATCCATCACGCCCGCCAGGATCAAAGGCACAACCGCGATAATGCAAAGCACAGTGCCAGCTGCAATCCCTCTGGTATAGACTGCTTCAAAGGAACTGCGTTTTTCCCTCACCATCCCGGATACACCGTATTCTGTCTCAAAGCTTTCTTTTTCCAGATATTCCATGCCGCTTTCTTTCATACCGCAGGTGATAAACAAAAACACTGCCGCGGCAATCATACCGAACAAAAATACCATACCTGCTCCTGCTGCAAACCGCTCTGAGATATTCCCCACATGAGAGTCTGCCATACCGCCAAGAAGCACGATCAGTGCAGGACTGACAATACACATAAAGGTGGCATTGGCGATCACCAGCGCCGATTTTCTTTTCCTGTCCAGGAATACATTTGCCTCTTCCATAGAAACTCTCCGCAGAGGCTGACACTGGTCTGTCCCTGCTTCTGCCGGTACCGACCAGGAGATATCCGATTCCATTTCATCCTTCAGAAGATAATCCGTGCTGACTCCAAACAGCTCCGCCAGCTGAATCACCCTCTGCAGATCCGGAACCGATCCGGCACTTTCCCATTTCGATACCGCCTGTCTGGAGACTCCCAGCTTTTCCGCCAGTTCCTCCTGCGACCATCCGTTCTTTTTTCGTTCCTCTGTAATCTTGTCTGCCAAAATCATACGATTTCCTCCCTCAAATATTGTTTTCATGGCAGTTCCATACTAAAATAAATACCGGTTGCAGACCACCATTCAGACTGGTCAATCTGTCAACCGGCAGTTGCAGTTCCATTTTAGTATATACTCTTAGATCTCAACAGACATATTTTACAGAAGAATGTGTCAATATTTCAGGTTCGCTACTGTTCACTTCGCTCCAGCAAAAACTGTCATGAAAAAGAATCTGATCTGCCCCAATCACTCATCCAGTGCCTGCTCCAGTATCCGCAGCCCATCACTCACCGATGTTCCCAGTATCTCCTGTGTCTTCTTAAAATCGTATGTTTCATGGAGTTTATCATGCACTCTGAAAAAAGCTTCCTTTCCATGACGCCTGATAAAAATCGCCTGCGCCTTGCACGCAGCTGCTCCATCATTTCCCGGCTCATAAAAGCCTTTTTCACATTGCTCCAGCTCCGGACATACATAGCAGCCTTCCAGATTCTTCTCCCGGCAGCAGACTACATTCGGGCATCTTCCGCCTTCAAACAGGGTTCCGTAGGAACAGCAGTTAAATACGGAGCGGCATCCTCCGCACCACTCTCCCAGAAAACAATGACTGCAGGAAAATCCACAGAATGCAGTTATATCTGCATCCGCTTTTGCTTTTGATACGATTTCAGCCTTCCACAAGTTCCCGTCTTCTCTTCGTTTTTCCTTATCAGGGCCATCCAGATAAAGTGCTTTTCGGTAAACTCTGGAATCCTCCCCCTCTATATCCTTTTCCATACAATAAAATTCATAACCGTATTTCTCGTACAGGCCAGTGTGTCCCGTTGATATATACACATATTCTCTGTCCATGACCGTAGCAAGATTTTCCGCATAATTCAGCAGGATTCCCGCATACCGGTGTCCGCGGTATTTCGGAAATGTATACACAAAGCCGATCCATGGTCCCAGGTCTGTAGGCTGAATGTCGTCCAGAGGAGCAAAAGTACAGAAAGAGAGCAGTGCATCTCCCTCTGTCAGCATCAATACCAGCGCAGTCTCTCCTACTGCAGCTTTGAGCCTGTCCTCATTTAATAAAGTGTACAGGAACTGTCCTGCACCCCAGTCTGATTTTTTGATCTGATCCAGCCAGTGCTGTTTATTATCAGATGTAAAGTATTCTATCACCTTCATATTTCTTCTCCCCATTTTGCCCGTTTGTCTTAAAATATACAGATTTCTTCTCCGCCCTTCGCTGCACTCTCATACACTTCCAAACATGGCATCCATTGTATTTTGTACATCAAAAACAGAAAAGTACTGCCCCAGATCATAATAACCCAGAATCAGACAATCTGTCCCTGTAAACTGGATTAAAAATATAGCCTCTCGCAATCCGGATGCTCGCCGCCCCATCCGTCCTGGGGCATGGTACGGAGCAGCCACATATCCTCCTCAGAGATCACAATATCATCCAGCTGCAGATTTTCCTTCATGCGTTCAAAGTGTGTCGATTTCGGCAGCACAACGATACCTTCCTGATGGTCATAGACCAGGCAGAGATGGGCAATACTCGTATGGTATTTTTCTGCCAGGTCAGAAAGTATCTTATTCTCGCTCAGCCTGCCCCGTCCGATAGGACTCCATGCCTCCAGAATAATGTCATGCTCACGGCAATACTGACACGCCGCCTGCTGGGAGTAGCCCGGATGAAGCTCCAGCTGATCGACAGCAGGAACCACATCTGTATGCTTCAGCAGGTTTTCCAGGTGATGGGGCAGAAAATTGGAAACACCAATGGCACGAATCTTTCCTTCTTTGTATAATTCCTCAAGGGCACGCCAGCTCTCGATGTCCAGCCGTTTCCAGTCGTCAAAATCATCCCGCCCATAGTCCGATCTTGGCCAGTGAAGCAGATAAAGATCCAGATAATCCGTACCAAGCCGTTTCAAAGACTGCCCGAATTCATGTTTTGCGTTCTCATATCCCAGTCGGTTGCGGTCCAGCTTGGAGGTCAGGAAAAACTCTTCCCGGGGTATCCCGCTTTCTGCCACGGCGCGTCCTATCTCTTCCTCATTCTGATACACCTTTGCCGTATCCAACAGACGATACCCGGCACGAATGGCATCCATCACTACGGTATATCCGTCTGTGTTCGTCGATTTATATGTGCCGAAGCCAATGCCAGGCATTTTTACTCCATTATTTAACGTTACCATTTTCATGGTGTTTCCTCCTGCTTCATTTGTGATGATAGTTATCCGCTTCTCCATCAATGGTTACATCCAATAATTCATCACACCTTGAAATTGATCTGGCAACCTCTTTCCAGGAACCGGTCTGAAGAGCAAGGTCAAATGCCGAAGCCACCTCATAATTCATGGTGATAAATGTATTGATGGAGTGAACCCGGATTGTTTCAAAGTGTCTCATTCATACTTCCGGTCCGGTACCCCAGCAGATCCAATGTGATATAAGTAAAACCAAACGATTGGAATTTCTCATAAATCTCTTTCCGGATATCTTCCTGCAGAAATTTTTCAAA
>JAQXWO010000158.1 GCA_029225485.1 Lachnospiraceae bacterium | reverse complement strand
TGGAGCATACGGGACTTGAACCCGTGACCTCCACACTGCCAGTGTGGCGCGCTCCCAACTGCGCTAATGCCCCATGAACTGAACTGAAAACAGTATAGCAGGGTTTAGATGGAAATGCAAGATAATTTTATTTTGTCGCCAGTTCGCTTCTGGCTGTCATTTTTGGTGATGACCTGCATGGCCTGAAGGCTGGAAATGACCTTGAATTTACCGGCTGTTCGGACTATAATATAGAGAACGGCTGTTTCACCCAGAAGTGAATATGGTCAGGACAACAGGAGGGAAGCATGAAATATGGAAATGACGGATGCTTTCCTGTGGCAGAACAGGAGGAATGAAAAATGGATATTGAATTATTGAGAAAAGATATGGTAGCGGCTATGAAGGCGAAGGACAAGCCGAGAAAAGAGGCGATTTCTTCTCTGATTTCAGCTGTGAAGAAGGCAGCTATTGATGCCGGATGCCGCGAGGATATTCCGGAGGAGATGGTGAACAGCACGATTTTGAAGGAGCTGAAGACGGTCAAGGAGCAGATCGATACCTGCCCGGATTCAAGACAGGATCTGAAGGATGAGTATACATTCCGTTACAATGTGATTTCTGAGTATGCTCCGTCTCTGATGTCCGCAGAGGAAGTGAAGGTGTACGTTCAGGAGAAGTTTGCTGATGTGATCGCTTCTAAGAATAAGGGTCAGATCATGAAAACGGTGATGCCGGAGCTGAAAGGCAAGGCAGACGGCAAGGTGATCAATCAGGTAGTCGGAGAGCTTTGCAAATAAGAAAAATCCAGAAACCACATAATATAAGATGAGATTACTGTTCAAATCAACAGTGACAACAGGAGCCGCGGTGTCTGCCGGAAGATGTGTATCTTCCGGTACAGCACAGCGGCTCTTGATGATTGAGGGTTTTTACAGTTTGTGTGGCATTTTTTGAATCGCGGGCAGTTCTGACTGCCCGCGTCAGCGATCATTCTGCTTTGGCGATCTCTTCCGGAAGTTCGGGAAGGGAGGAGAAGATATTTTTCTCCGTGCGCAGAACGAAATGTGTCTTGGTCATGCGGACACCTTCCTGCTCCTTGATTCCGCGGTGGATCTCTTCCAGGTCTCTGGAGGAGTGGCAGCAGATCTTCAGCATATAGTCAAATTCTCCTGTCAGATAGTAGCAGGAAACGATATGGGGATTTTCCTGAATATACCGTACAAAATCTTTCGTGTGACGCGGATGCTCCAGGCTGATCTCCATCAGGGCAGTCAGGTCATTGCCGACACTGGATTCATCTGTGATGATCGTGTAGGCCTGAATGATGCCGGAGGATTCCAGCTTGCGGATCCGGTCTATGACGGAAGAGACCGACAGGTGGACTTCGCGGCTGATGTCAGAAGCTTTCTGGCGGGCATTTTGTTTCAGTGCGGTCAGTATTTTGTGGTCAAGTGCATCCATGATGTCTGCCTCCTTTTCATGTATGATGGAAAATCTCTTAAAGTTCCTGCTGGGCGTGAAGTACGTTCGACACATAGCTGTTCAGTGCATCCAGGATTTCTTCCTCCACCGCAGCCGAAAAACCGTCGACGGTGGGCTGAGGCTTTTTGAGTACGCCGTCCACACACCCCAGGGCAACGATCCGGTTCAGATAGGAGGCGATCACCTGATAGGCAGGGAGGATATATACATTTGCCAGAATCGAGAGATAGGCAGCTAGTCCATAGGCACCCCAGTTGGAAACGGTGGCGATGATCAGGTCGTCCACCGGTACCGTACAGGGGTTCAGCTCCAGTTTCTCTGAGATGATATCCTTGACATTTCCCATTCCGATCTCATTTCCGCCGTCTCCGATGCCGATCGTCAGAATGTGACGGCTCCGGGCAAGGTCAAACATGGTGTCGATGGAGGCCGTCTGTGCTGTGATGCTGATGCCTCTCATATTGGCATATTCCTGGTTCAGATTGCGTCCGCAGCGCTCGATAGAGATCAGGCAGACTGGATCATAGCGGTCGAGCAGCTGTTCGTAAGTATCTGCTCCGGATGAGAGTTCCACATATTCCACGGAGAGATCTTCCGGTTCGAAAAGATCACGGCAGATCTCATCTGTGACAATGACGGGAGTAAATCCGAGGTTTTTCAGAGCCTGTGCCACACTGACGGTTCCGAGAGGACCGTCGGTCTCAGCATATCCGGCAACGAAGAAGCCGGTGGTAAGAAGAACGCTGCCGCGCTTCAGCTTCAGAATATCATCGGCTGCCTTCCGGCAGTAATCCGGAGCCAGATATTGCTGAAGAATGTTCATGCCGCGTGAAGAATGGCGCAGTACAATATCTTCGATTACATGTTCTGCGGATGCGGGGCAGGCTGCAGTTGTCATTTGTGATTTTGTCAGATCCATAAGATTTCCTCCCTCGTAATACCGCAGACAGAAACTGTTTCATCATGTATGAACGGTGGTCTGCGGTCTGATGTGTACAATGTATGAGCGCTTATGCAGAGATTACTTTTTTCATGGGAGCAAGCCCGATGCCTTCTGCCTGCAGTGCTGCGTGGATACTGCGGACAAATTCCAGAGCGGCCGGACTGTCTCCGTGGACGCAGATGGAATCCGCTTCCACTTCAATTTCTTTGCCGGTAATGGCGGTAACGGTGCCTTTTTTCACCATCTGGATCACACGGGCAATGGCTGTGTCCCGGTCGGTAATGACAGCTCCCGGCTTGCTGCGGGCTACCAGAGTGCCGTCTTCCTCGTAGGCACGGTCTGCAAATACTTCATTTGCCGTGGGGAGACCGCATTTTTCTGCTGCAGCCACAAGCTGGCTGTGGGCAGGTCCGAGCAGGATCAGCTGCTGGTCAATGGAAGCAATCCCTTCGCAGATGGCAGCGGCGATCTTTTCATCCTTGACTGCCATATTGTAGAGTGCGCCGTGGGGTTTCACATGCTGCAGCGTAATACCTGCCGCAGTACAGAAGGCACTCAGGGCGCCGATCTGGTACTGAACGATGGCTGTGATCTCTGCCGGCTGCAGTACCATATTTCTTCTTCCGAAGCCCACCAGATCCTGATAACCGGGATGTGCGCCTACACACACCTGATGTTCTTTTGCAGTTTTGACGGTTTTCTGCATTACCACAGGATCAGAGGCATGGAAGCCGCAGGCCACATTGGCAGAAGTGATGAAAGGGATGACTTCTTCATCCATACCGCATTTATAATTTCCGAAGCTTTCGCCCAGATCGCAGTTCAGATCAACGTATCGCATAGTATGTACTCCTTTTTCAATATTTCAGTTCCGTATTCCGGACATCTGTGATGAGCATATGGCCCGGTGCATGGGTGATGGCCAGAGACGGTCTGGATTCCATGACCACATTCTGGGGAGTGACGCCGCAGGGCCAGAACACAGGCACTTCTCCTTCACGGATGGTCACCATATCTCCGAAATCAGGCTTGTTGATGTCCTGGATTCCGATGGCCTCCGGTGTGCCGATGTGGACCGGCGCTCCGTGTACCCTGGGCATTTCACCGGTGACCAGTACGGAGCGGGGGATCAGCTCGTAGGGAATGGGCCGCATGCTGACCACCATATTTCCATGGAAGACTCCGGCGGGAGTGCAGGGGATGTTGGTTTTGTACATGGGAACGTTGCAGTTTTCCTCGATGTGGCGGACCGGGACGCCTGCTTCCAGCAGAGCCGCCTCAAAAGAGAAGCTGCATCCGATCAAAAAGCTGACAAAATCATCCTGCCAGAAAGAGGAGACATCGGTATATTCTCCGTCCAGAATACCATTGCGGTAGATGCGGTAACGGGGAATCTCCCGGGCAATATCCGCGCCCTCTGCAATCGTGTGAAGCAGACGGCTTCCGGTGTCGCTGACCTCAAGAATGGGACAGGATTTGGGGTTCCGCTGAGTAAAAAGAAGAAAATCATAAGCCAGATCTCTGGGCAGCACTACCAGATTGGCCTGTGCATAACCGGCGCACATGCCGGCAGTCGGCCCGGTGATCTTTTCGTCACGGATCAGAGCCCGCACTTCTCTGGGTGTCATATTTGTATAATCCATAAATACAGCCTCCTGTGCAGCATTATTTTTTATGTTCAGATAAATTCTTTTTTGGAAAAATGAACCTTGTCTCCCGGTTTGCACTGGGCCAGAAGAGGAAGGTCTCTGGAATAAACGGTGGCGATCTTCGCATATCCGCCGGTCGTCTGACGGTCAGCCATCAAAATGATCGGCTGTCCGGCGGATGTCACCTGGATGGAACCGAACACGATACCATCCGAGATGATATCGGTACCGCGGATACTTTCAATCGCGGGGCCGTCCATGCGGCAGCCCATCCGGTCGCTCTGCTCGGATACCGTGTAAGTTTCCTGATAAAAAGTCTGAAGTCCCTTCTCTGTAAAATAGTCCGCCTGCGGACCTTCGATCACGCGGACGGTGATCTCGGAGGAGAAGAGGGGCGGCTCTGCTGTGCGGTCTGCGATCTCATCATAGGAGACGCTGCTTTCACCGGTCAGAAGAATGTCCCCTGCCTGCAGCACTCTTCCCTGGTAGCCGCCGATCCTGCATTTGAGATTGGTGGAGCGGCTGCCCAGCACCACAGGGACATCGATGCCGCCTGCCGCGGCCAGATAAGTCCGGCATCCGCTTTTTGCCATGCCCAGCATCAGGACAGAACCTGAGGCAGCAGCGACCGGCCGGTACATGGGACAGGGCGCACCGTTCAGGGTGGGAGCCATGTCGGCCCCGGTCAGGGCGATGATGGTGTCGGAAGTGAACTGGTATCCGCCGCCGAATAAAGTATGCTCCAGCACCGCAGCGTCAGGGCTGTTGCCAAGCAGTTCGTTTGCGGTGCGGAAAGCATCCTGATCCATGACTCCG
Organism: Lachnospiraceae bacterium; assembly: GCA_029225485.1. GTDB lineage: Bacteria > Bacillota > Clostridia > Lachnospirales > Lachnospiraceae > Choladousia. Next base: position 10,078 of record JAQXWO010000158.1, on the reverse strand, counting down.
GAACAGGGCATTCCGGACTGCTGATAGCCGTATCTGCCGAGATCCTGTACGGTGGTCAGGGCTCCCGGTACTAAAACTTTCAAAGACATCTGATTTCCACCTCCGTTAATTGGTGATCTGAAGCTGATAAGTACCGTGCTGCAGCTTCTGGCGAATATCATAATATTCGGAAGATGAGACCGGTTCGAACCGGATATAGTCGCCGGCTCTGCAGAGTACAGGCTCTTCGCGGTCGGGATCGTAGAAATCCAGAGGCGTGCTGCCGATCAGCCGCCAGCCTCCGGGGGAATCCAGAGGATACACGCCGGTCTGACTGCCTCCGATCCCGACAGAACCTCTGGGGATCTTTACCCGGGGAGTAGCAAGTCTTGGCGCTTCGATGCGCTGATCCAGTCCGCCCAGGTAGACAAATCCGGGCAGAAAGCCCAGCATATATACTTTATAATCGACAGAGCTGTGTATGGAGACGATCTCATCCCGGGAAATTCCGGTAAGCTTTTCCATATCAGCCAGATCCGGTCCGAAGTGAGAGCCGTAGCAGCAGGGAATATGCAGCACACGTCTGACCGTTTCAGCCGTCCGGCCGGAAGATTTTTCCAGCAGCCGGACTTTTTCGCACAATGCGGTGTGGCTGATCACATCCGGATCGTAATGAATCAGAAGAGAACGGAACGTAGGTACCAGCTCCAGAACACCGGGTATGGACTCCTGAAGAATCCGTCCCGCCAGAGCATGGACACGGTTGTTGATTTCCGGGTCAATGGTATTTCCAAATTCCGCCACGAGCGCTCTGTCACCTGCAGGCAGCAGCTGCATATCATTCATAATAGTTCCTCCTTCCGGAATGTCAGGGTGTTTCTGCCGTTCACAGTATATTTCCCTGTGAACAGCAGCCGGACACTACAAAAGTAATGTCCGGCATAGTCAGGCTGAATATAACGCTTTTATGCTTCTGTTGCGGTTTTAAATTCTTCCATCAAAGCAGTCCGAAGCCTCTCAATAAGTTCCGGAGCTTTGCCGCCGACCGGTTTGCCATCAATCTCATTTGCATGCATGCAGAGCTTACTGGAGCTGGTGACGATAACTTCGTCTGCGCTGAACAAGTCATCCAGAGTAAAAGCAGTCTCATTTACCGGAATCTCCAGTTTCTTGCACATACGGATCAGATGTGCACGGGCAATGCCCGGAAGGATCAGATTGTCAGTCGGTGCGGTACGGAGAATACCATCCTTGATAATATGTACATTGCTGTGTGCGCACTCTGTCACACGTCCACCCGGACGATAGAAGACTGCCTCCTGGCATCCTGCCTCCTTGGCTTTCTGTGAAGCCATAACAGAAGGAATCAGGTTCAGAGTCTTGATATTGCAGTGGAAGAAACGGGTATCTTCCGTGGTGATCAGGCGCATCGGGGTTTTGCCGTCCGGGATCTCCGACGGTGTCAGAGAGATCCAGAGGTTGGCCGGGCCGTCTATAAATACATGATTGCGGAGTCCGGTACCGCGTGTTACCTGATAATATACGAACAGATTGCCTGTATCCATCTTGAGAACCATCTCCTGAAGCAGATCCTTCAGTTCCTGCTTGGTCACAGGCATTTCAATTCTCAGAAGTCCGGCACTGTTGAAAAAGCGGTCGATATGTTCGTCGATCGCGAAAATCTTGTAGTTTCTGCAGGGACCTGCGTCATAAACGCCGTCACCGAACCAGCATACCCGGTCGTTCATCGGAATGCTCATTTCATCCAGTTCACCAAATTTTCCATTGTAATAACCCAGTGTTTTCATAAGCTGCCTCCCGGTATTATAATATAAAATAGTAGCAGTTCAGCTATGCAATAAAGTAAAAAGCAGATGATCTGCGGCTTGCATGGCGTAAGGGCTGAACTGTATATGATTCAAAGAAAAACGGGCAGCAGGGCCGCTCACGCCGCGCCTTTGCTGTCCGTTGTTTTGATTCTATATCCACTGGAGGAAAATGTCAATTACTTCCTGAAAATAAAAATATTTTTCGATAAAATGGTGATACGCATAAAATAATTTTGCTATAATAAATAGTAACGAAAATTATTTTGAGCATATAGATTAATGAAACAGTATAAATCCCCCAGCAGAGCTGGGGAGACTAACAAATGCTGGAGGCGGTGAGCAGAGTACAAAAATAGAAAACTCCGCTGTATAATGAATGTAGGTCTGGCAAACCACATCATATACAACGGAGGTGTCCAATGGACGATTTAAGTTTAGCACATAGTAGGTATAATTGCACGTACCATATTGTATTTATTCCAAAATATCGTAGAAAAGCGATGTTTGGAGCATTGCGTAAAGAAGTGGGGGAGATTCTCGGCAAAGTATGCAGGATGGAAGAGGTAACAATCATAAAGGCAGCAACATTGCCAGATCATGTACATATGTATGTGTCGATTCCGCCAAAGGTAAGTGTGTCAAAGGTAATAGGCAGGATTAAAGGGAAAAGTGCACTGATGATATTTGACAGACATCCTGAATATCGGGAGAAATATAACAGGCACTTTTGGGCAAGAGGATACTACTGTGAAACGGTAGGTAATGTAAACGAAGAAACGATCAAGAAGTATATAGGAGAACAATATGAAAGAGATCGCATGGAAGGCGATTCAGGAAAGTAATAGAGAGCCGCTTTTAAGCGGCTACCAGTAACAATAGAACGGTTTACCGAACCGCCTTTAGGCGGAAATGAAATAAGATAGCGGTTTGCCGGACCGCCTTTAGGCGGAAAAGTAACATCGGCCCAGTAGGGCCAATATCAAACCACCAGCAGGGCTGGTGGTTCGTGACTACGGGGGGAGATCCGGCGTTTCCTGCGGGATGACGGGATGATCCGTATGAGCCGCCTGCTGAAAGAATCAGCGGTAAAAGCATATCGGGCCAGGGAGGAACTGGAAAAAAAGTACGGGCGTGAGCCAACTATGGAAGAGGTGGCAGATGAGACCGGCATCAGTCGTGAGGAACTGGTGATGGCAATGGAGGCAGCCGCGGATGTGGAGTCCTTCAGCCAGACGGTCTACACGGAGACGGCAGTCCCGTACTCCTGCAGGACCGGGTTCCCGACCGGCAGGATCGTAATGAGGAATTACTAAATCGGATGCTGCTCTCCCAGCTGCTGGATCTTCTGGAAGATTCCGAGCAGGAGATCATACGTCTGCGTTATTTTGAGGACATGACTCAGATACAGATTGCGGAACGTCTGGGGATGACCCAGGTGCAGGTCTCAAGGGCAGAGAAAAGGATTCTGAAAAAGCTGCGGGAAGGGTGCGACGGGTAAAAGAACAACATTATTTCCGATTCAGTTTCTTTTCACTGAATGCATTCCGATACTGGCTGGGTGTCATACCTTCCATTTTTTTAAAAATACGGAGAAAATACTTTTCGTCCCGGAATCCGCACATATATGCAATGCTTTTTGTAGTGATTTTCGGAGGAGGCGCCGTCAGCAGGTTTTTGGCGGCGTTGATCCTGTACAGTGTAATATAATACGAGACCGTATGTCCGGTATGCTGTTTGATCAGGGCTGTCAGGTAGGTAGGGTGATAATTGAAGTGTTCCGCCAGAGAAGCCACGGTAAGCGGTTCCTCATAGTGGACGCGGATCCATTCAATGATTGCTTTTACATTTCCGGGTAGCCTGTTGTCAAACAGGTCATTTTCACTCATAAATTCCACAGTAAACTCTGCCAGCAGCAGATTCAGGGAATAGTGGCATCTCCAGGTCTGCCTGAAATTATCACGTTTTGAGATATCAAGCAGCTGAGAAAAAAGCAGAAGCGTCCGCTTTTCCGGTGAAAGCGTCCCTTTCTCCGGCAGTACAAAATGATCATTTGTTGACATGGCATTTGTATTTGTCAGTGAATCGGATGAATCAAATAAAAAACTTCCGTGGCGCAGCAGTGTTTTTTTGCTGTAGATCGTATAGTTCGGATCTGTCAGGAAAAAATGAACCCAGTAGTAGGAAAGATACCCTTCGCTTTTTTTGTATCCGTAATGGGTCTGGTGCGGAAAAAGCAGAAGGGTCTCATTTTCGCGGATATCAAAATTCTGTTCATTCTGCGCGATATGGAGCGTTCCTTTGCAGACAAGGATAAAGACCCAGGAATCCAGATTCCTGCGGTCATGAAGAAAACCGTCTTCACTGACCAGATTCCCGCTGCTGATATATTTTACCGGATACTGTTCACTGGATACACAATATAACATATGGGATTTGTCCACCTTTCCTTTGTGATTGTGAGTTGTTTGATACTGTGAATTATACTATGATGAATATACCATAAATTATTGAAAACTTGCAAGTTGTCGTGGAAAAATGTTAGAAAAAAAAGAAAGGATGAATAAGTAGAATGAAAACAAGAAAGATAATGACGATTTCACTGGCATCTCTTATGGCAGTATCTTCGTTAGGGATCGGAATGACTGCACAGGCAGAAGAAACCGTAGAACTGACATTTATGGGATGGGAGGCATCCCCGCTGGAGACTCAGGCGGTAGAGGATGGTATTGCGGCATTTGAGGCTCAGTATCCCAATATCAAAGTAACGTATACACCGGGACTTGCCGGTTCTGAGTATAATGCAAAGCTTCTTTCTTCCGCAGCGGCAGGCGCGCTTCCAGATGTGATGTTCGTGGGAGCAGATAGCTATAGAGAGTTTGCTTCCAAGGGTGTACTCATGGAGCTGACAGATCTGTTCGATGAGAATTATTCACTGGATGACTTTATTGAGTCTTCCCGTACGATCATGGAAATTGACGGACATGTATTTGGAATTTCTTCCTGCACCGTATCTCCGATCGTTTACTACAACAAGGATGTATTTGATGCGGCAGGTCTTGAATATCCCAGCGCAGATCCGGCAAACTGCTGGACTATCGATGAATTCAGAGAGGTTGCAAAGAAACTTACAACAGAGGATATCTACGGAGTATATGGTCTTGAGAGCGTGGCAGATACACTGACTGCACAAATTATTTCCAACGGCGGTTCCCGTTACACTGAGGATTTCACCAAGAGTACCATGAATACACCGGAAGTAAAAGAAGTATTGGAGACAATCAAGGCTGTTCGTGTAGAAGACGGATCTGCTCCTGATGCATCTACACTGGATGCGGTTGGTATGTCCGCAAAACAGATGCTTCAGACCGGTAAGGTTGCAATGCTGGTGGATGGTTCCTGGTCACTTCAAGAACTGGCTGCTTCCGGAATGAACATTGGAATGGCTCCGCTTCCGTCTTATGGCGAAGTTCTTACGACAGGCCAGGCACATCTGCATGCGATCTCCGCTCAGACAGAGCATCCGGAAGAAGCATGGCTGTTCCTGCAGTTCCTTTCCGGTATGGATTATCAGGGCGCCCTTGTGAAGACAGGTCTCTGGATGCCGAACCGCTACTCCCTGTATGAGGATGACGCAGTGGCTCAGTGGTATGATGACAGCGTTCACGGAGACAGCTACAAGTTGATGCTGGACTACTTCAAGAATGCAGTTGTGGATCCGGGTGCGCTTCAGCTTTCTTCTCAGGCACGTGACATTTTAATCGAAGAAACAGATATGTATTTGAAGATGGATCAGGATATCGACGTGACGCTGCAGAATATCGATACAAGAATTGATGCTGCTATCGCTGAGGTTCTTGCACAGTAAGTCGTTTCTGACAGAATTATAAAAATGCCTAAAAAGAATGCACCCTGCACTGGATAGGCCGTGCAGGGTGCATATTATTTAATAAGGAGAAAATCAGAATGAAAACGAGAAAAACCGGCAGGCTAAAGGACGACAGCAGATGGGCCTGGGCGATGCTTCTTCCGAATATCGTGGGATTTATTATGTTTATGCTGATTCCGGTAGTAGCAACTTTCGTCCTCAGCTTTATGAAATATGATATGCTGAAGGCTCCCAAATTTATCGGCCTGCAGAATTATATTGATATGATCAGGGACCCTATTGTACATGAGGTGACTTGGAATACGATTGTTTATACGGTGCTCACTGTGCCGGTGGGCATGTGCTTCTCGCTGGTTCTGGCGGTAATGCTGGATCAGAAAATAGCATTCCGGAGATTTTACCGTGCGGTATTCTTTCTCCCTGCCATCACTTCCATGGTAGTCATTGCCATCGTATGGCAGTGGATCTACAACCCGGATTACGGTCTTCTCAACTATTTCCTGTCGCTGTTCGGCATCAAGGGACCCAAGTGGCTTCTGGATACGAAAACATCGCTGCTGTCGCTGGCCATCGTAGGTATCTGGAAGAATGCGGGATATAACATGATTATTTTCCTGTCCGGGCTTCAGGGAATCTCCACCAGCTATTATGAAGCGGCGGAGCTGGACGGGGCAGGCAAGCTGCAGCAGTTCCGTTATATCACCATACCGATGCTGAAACCGACGACTTTCTTTATCTTTATTATGACGGTCATCAGTTCGTTCCAGGTATTTGACCAGGTGATGCTGATGACAAAGGGAGGCCCGGGAAGATCTTCTTCTGTACTGGTTCATTATCTGTATCAGAATGCGTTCCAGTATTTTAAACTGGGGTATGCGTGTGCCATTGCGTATCTGCTGTTTTTCATAATCATGGGTATTACGATTTTTAACATGCGTATGGAAAAGAATATGCGTGAGATCTACTAGGAGGGCATGGAGTATGAATGCGAAAAAGAAGAAATTAATAGTACATACCATTGCTCATGTGATACTGATTCTGGGTTCTGTGACAATGCTGGTTCCGTTTATCTGGATGGTCTCTTCTTCCTTCAAGAGTCTGGGAGAGGTGTTTGTCTTTCCTCCTACATTGTTCGGTGAGAAGATCGTATGGGAAAATTACACCAAGATATCCAGCCGTTTTGACTATTTTGCCTATTTCATGAACAGTGTAAAAGTGTCTGCCTGGGTAGTTATCTGCCAGGTATTTACCTCGGCCACGGCAGGCTTTGTGTTCGCGAAACTGAACTTCAAAGGGAGAGATAAGATTTTCCTGCTGTATCTGGCTACCATGATGATACCGTTTCACGTGACGGTTATTACGAATTATCTTCAGATGTCAATATACGGTCTGGTCAATACGCTGTGGTCTCTGATGCTTCCGGCTTCCGTGTCGGCATTTGGTACGTTTCTGATGCGTCAGTTTTTCATCACAGTACCCAACGAGCTGATAGACGCGGCAAAAATCGATGGATGCAATCCTTTTACCACGTTTATCAGGATCGCGTTTCCCATGGCGAAATCAACGATTGCGACGCTGTGTATCTTTTGCTTCATGGGAGTGTGGAATGATTATTTCACACCTTTGATTTATATTAATGATTCAAGAAAATACACACTTCCCCTTGGACTTGCAAGCATGAAGGGAATGTATTCCACGGACTGGCCGGTACTGATGAGTTCATCGGTGATCGCTGTGCTTCCGGTGCTGGTGGCATTCCTTCTGGCACAGGATGCATTTGTGAAGGGTGTCATGATGTCCGGTATGAAAGAATAGGCGGACAGGGAGGATTGTATGCTGAATAAGAAATTAAAACCGGTAAATCTCAGAAATATCCGGATTGAAGACAAATTCTGGAAAGATTATATGGAACTGGTGCGTACTCATGTGATTCCGTACCAGTGGGATGCTCTGAATGACCGGATCCCGGATGCGGAGCCCAGCTACTGCATTCAGAATTTCCGGGTGGCTGCAAAACGGGAAGAAGGAAAATTTCAGGGAATGGTATTCCAGGACAGTGACGTTTACAAATGGCTCGAAGCGGTGGCATATTCTCTGATGTGGCATCCGGATGCAGCACTGGAAAAGACGGCGGATGAGACCATCGAGCTGATTGCGGCTGCACAGCAGCCGGATGGCTATCTGGATACCTATTATATTATCAATGGGTTGGATCGGCGTTTTACCAATCTGATGGACCACCATGAGCTGTACTGCCTGGGGCATATGGTTGAGGCGGCAGTCGCATATTTTTATGCCACCGGAAAAGATACCTTCCTGAATGTGGCGGTAGGCTATGCAAATTGTGCCTATGAATGTCTGGGTACCGAAGAAGGCAAGATCCCGGGTTATCCCGGCCATGAAGTGGCAGAAATGGCGCTGGTTTCTCTGTATGGTATTACAAAAGACGAGAGACATCTGAAACTGGCAAAATACTTTATCGACCAGAGAGGACAGGCCCCACTGTTCTTTGACGAGGAATGTAAGAAAAATAATAATACGTGTAACTGGGACGATACCTATATGCGCAAGCAGTATTATCAGGCCGGAAAACCGGTGAGAGAGCAGGATAAGGCAGAAGGCCATGCGGTTCGTGCCGTGTATCTGTATTCCGGTATGGCTGAGGTCGCAAGTGCCACGGAGGATCAGGAACTGTTTGAAGCCTGTGAAAGACTCTGGAATAATATTGTGACGCGTCAGATGTATGTGACAGGAGCGATCGGAGCCACAGAGCATGGGGAAGCTTTTTCGTTCGATTATGACCTTCCGAATGATACTGTGTATGCGGAGACCTGTGCGGCCATCGGTCTGATCTTTTTTGCCAGGAGAATGTTTGAGATAACGAAAGACAGCCGCTATACGGATGTCATGGAAAGAGCTCTGTACAACGGCGTCATCAGCGGCATGTCGCTGGATGGAAAGTCTTTCTTCTATGTAAATCCGCTGGAGGTAAGTCCGGAACACTGCGAGAAGGATTATTTCCGCAGACATGTGAAACCGGAACGCCAGAAATGGTTTGGCTGTGCATGCTGTCCTCCCAATGTGGCACGTCTGCTGTCCTCCATCGGCGGATATGCATTTGAATGTAATGATACATCGGTGTATATCAATCTGTTTGTTGGCGGAAAAGTGGAACTGGAACTGAACGGGAAGAAAAATGTTTTTGATGTACAGACCGATTATCCGTGGAATGGAAAAGTGACGATCTCGATTCAAAATGAGGAGTCTTCTGAGTATGCCTGTGCTGTTCGTATTCCGGGATGGTGTGAACGGTATGAGATCACCGTCAATGGCGAAAAACTGTCCTGTGAACCGGAAAAAGGATATGCGGTTCTGAAACGTGAATGGAAAAACGGAGATCAGATCGTCCTTGATATGGAGATGCCGGTCAGGATCATTGAGGCCAATCCGCTTGTGAGAGAAGATATCGGAAAGGTTGCCGTGATGCGGGGGCCGATCGTCTATTGCCTCGAGGAAAAGGATAACGGGGATCAGCTGCAGCAGATATATCTGGAAGAAGGACAGGGATTTACGGAAGAATATGAAGGCCAGTTGTTCAACGGTGTCGTTACGCTGCAGGTAAAGGGCAAACGTGTTTCGGATGATGGCTGGAACGGAGATACTCTGTACAGGACCTACAGAGGGAAGAAATATTCTGAACAGAATCTGAAGATGATACCGTATTATTCTTGGGCCAACCGGGGAATCGGAGAAATGACGGTCTGGGTAAGGATGATGTAGGAGACAGGATCTATGAGCTTTATGGAATATGATTCACCGCTGACAACGATGATAAACAAAACAGTAGATATTCTGATTCTGAGTCTGGTGTGGTTCGTGTGCTGCCTTCCGGTTGTGACGATCGGTGCGTCCACAACGGCATTGTACTATGCAACCGTAAAAGCAATACGAAAAAACAGGGGTTATGCATTGAAAAATTTCTTTCATGCGTTTCGTGTGAATCTGCTCCCCGGGACTCTTTTGGGTATTTTTTTCACCCTGATGGCGGTCATTCTTTATGTGTGTTTTGTGTTTGCTTCCGCTCTGGAAGATGCAGGATTCCGTTTTTTTGTGACCACCGTGTACATGTTTATGAGTTTCGTATTACTGGGGATCGGCTGTTTTGCGTTTCCTGTTCTTTCCAGATGCAGTATGAAATGTGGAGAAATTCTGCGATTTTCCTTCGGTCTTCTGGTGAAGCACTTTCCAATGGCTCTGATGATGGTACTGATCGTCGCGGCGGCGGTCTATATCATGTGGATGATACCGCTGGCTGTATTTTGCATTCCTGTGACTGCATCCATGCTTTTCTCTCTTCCGGCAGAGAAAGTGCTGCACAGATATA